>JAFAUH010000207.1 GCA_019243445.1 Streptomycetaceae bacterium
GAAAATTCGGGTGAGATCGGCGCAGCGATGCGGAACACTCGGGCCGACCGATGAGTTCTGCCAGGCGTGCCGATCTCACCGGTATCACCACCCACGTCCATGCCGACAGCCCTTGGCTACGAGGCGACTGTGACCAGGAACCCCAGCGAGGTGCTGCCATGTCAGCTGTGATCCAAGAACGACCGGCCGTGCAGGCGGGCCGCATACCGACCGTGGTGCGGTTGCTGGTGCTGGCCACGTTCGTGGTGATCCTGAACGAGACGATCTTGATCAACGCTATCCCGAGGTTGATGGACTCGTTGCGCATCACCGAGCAGTCGGCGCAGTGGGTGTCCACCGCGTTCATGTTGACCATGGCCGCCGTGATTCCGATCACCGGCTGGCTCCTGCAGCGGGTCACCACCCGCCAGGCTTACGCCATCGCGATGGGCGTGTTCCTCACGGGTACTGTCCTGTCAGCCGCCGCGCCGTCCTTCGAGGTGCTGCTGCTGGGTCGGATCGTGCAGGCCGCAGGCACAGCCGTGATGATGCCCCTCCTGATGACCACGTTGGTGATCGTGGTGCCCGAGCATGACCGCGGCCGGGTGATGGGCAACGTCACCCTGGCGATCTCGGTGGCGCCCGCGCTCGGACCTGCCGTGTCCGGGCTGATCCTGCAGGTCGGCTCCTGGCGGCTGCTGTTTGTGGTCGTCCTGCCCATCGCGGCTGTGGTGACTCTGCTCGGGCTGCGCAAGGTGGACAACATCAGCGAGCCGCAGGTGAGCTCCATCGACTGGCTCAGCGTCGCCGTGGCGGCGCTCGGCTTCGGCGGCCTGGTGTACGGCCTGAACTTCTTGGGCGACACCGACGGCAGGGGCGGGCTCGGCATCGGCATCGTCATCGCCGGGGTCGCGGCAATCGCGGTCTTTGTGATCCGCCAGCTCAAGCTGCAACGCACTGGTGTGCCTCTGATGGACCTGCGCACCCTCGGGCACCGCACCTACAGCCTGTCCTTGGCCCTCATGTCCATCGGGTTTCTGGCGATGCTCGGGTCGATGATCCTGCTGCCGCTGTACCTGCAGAACATGCGTGGGCTCAGCCCGCTGGAGACCGGCCTGCTGGTCATGCCAGGTGGTCTGGCCATGGGACTGCTTGGACCGACCGTTGGAAAGGTGTTCGACCGGTTCGGCAGTCGACCGCTGGTGCTGCCCGGCTCGATCGGTATGGTGCTCGCCCTCGGCGGGTTTACCCAGGTCTCGATGACGATGCCGTACTGGCAAGTGCTGGGACTGCACGCGCTGCTGATGGTGAGCCTGGCAGCGACGTTCACCCCCGTCTTCACGCTTGGCATGGGCGCGCTTCCCCCGCACCTGTACTCGCACGGCAGCTCGATGCTCGGGACGTTGCAGCAAGTCGCCGCAGCGTTCGGGACCGCGCTTGTGGTGACCGTGATGTCTGCGCGCACCGCTCACCTGGTCGCCGACGGCGTAGCCGCTGTGCCCGCAGAGCTGAGCGGGATGAAGCTGGCCTTCGGTGTCGCGACCGCTCTCACCTTGGTGACGATCGTCGTTGCCGCGAAGCTGCCGCGCCGGATCGCTGCCGCTGGCGCCCAAGACCATGGCAGCGCCACAGACCAGCCCACCGGATCATGAAGGCTGGGTGGAGGTGGAGGTGGAGGTGCTGGTCGAGGGAGCCGCGAGGAAGCCCGGCGAGCTCACCAGGACCCGCACATCCCCGTGCTCGGGGCGGATCTCGACGATCTGGTCGCCGTCACCGGTGCCTCGGACAGCCGGCAGGAGGCCCTCTGCGACATGCAGGTCGCCGTATCTGATGGCCAAGAAGAGCAAGATCGCCGAGAACGAACAGCGGCGCACGATCGTCGCCCGCTACGCGGGTGATGTGTCGGTCCGAACAAGCGGCGTAGGGGGAGCCTGGGCCTTGCATAGACTGATTCCGGTCCAGAGCGGCTCATGTCCAGAGCGGCGCGTACAGGCCACAAGGGGGGCGCAGCCCAGTGGAACCACTGACGGACGAGGACCCGAAGGCGATCGGGGGCTTTTCCCTCGTCTGCCGGATCGGGGCCGGCGGCATGGGGAAGGTGTACCTCAGCGAGTCCGCGGCCGGCCATCAGGCTGCCGTGAAGGTCATCAAGCCCTCCGTCCTCGACGAGGACACCCGCGCGCGCTTCCTGTCCGAAGTGGACAGCCTGCGCACTGTGTACGGGCCGTTCGTCGCGGCCTTCGTGGGGGCCGACGCAGACGCTGATCAGCCGTGGCTCGCGGTGGAGTACGTCCCCGGACCGGATCTGCGCACCCTTGTCGCCGGACGCGGCCCTCTCCCGCTCGCCGAGACGGCCAGCCTTGGGGCGCTGCTGGCGGAGGGCCTCGGCACGGTGCACGATGCGGGGCTGCTCCACCGTGACCTGAAGCCGCAGAATATCCTGCTGTCCCCGTACGGCCCCAAGGTGATCGACTTCGGTCTCGCTGTGCTCGCGGAGCGCCGCACCACCCTGACGGCGACAGGCTTCGTCGTCGGCAGTGTGCTGTGTATGCCGCCGGAGCAGGCCCGGGGCGAACACCAGTTGGACCGGTCGGCCGATGTCTACGCGCTGGGTGCGGTGCTGCTGTTCGCCGCGACCGGGCACTACCCGTACGAGGGGCCGACCTGGCAGGCCGTCGCTTTGAAGATCGAGGACCCGGCGACTCCTCCTGACCTGACGGACCTGCCACCGGAGCTCGGGCCTCTGATCGCGGACATGCTCGCGCTGGACCCCAGCACTCGGCCGACTCTGCCCGAGGTCATCGAGCGGCTTGTGCAGCTCATCCGGGACCAGGGCCTGACCGCCCTCCAGGCCAAGCGCCGCCTCACCGACCTGACGCCCGAGATCGTCGTGCCCCAGCTCCCCGCACCGGCGCTCGAGTCCGCGCCTGGAGTCGGCGTTCCCGCTTACACGCCCACCGCCGTCGATGTGGCGGCGGTGCAGGACGATGAGCAGCCGGGCGCGCCGGTACCGGCCAGGGCCGGGCACCACGCCGTCGACGAACCCGGCGGGGAATCCCGGAGCGCCGGTCCCACTGCCCCGCGGCACCTCGTTCCCGGACAGAATGAAAACCCGCCCCGAAGCGGCAGAGCCATCGGCGTCCGCCCCTCGGCACACCTGCGGATCGCCGAGCAGATCCGCGCCGCGTATGCCCGCGAGGCACGCTTTTGAGCTGCTCCGGTTCGCTTGCCGAAGCCCGCCCGGCGCCCTCCGCCTTCGTGACAAACTTGCGGTCGCAAGGCCGCACCACGAACAGGAAGACGAACAGGAAGACGAGAAGGGACCGCGGGTGACCGACCAGGGGGCGACGCAGGACGGGACCCGGTTCCCGCCGGGGGCGCAGATCCTCGTACGGGACGAGGAGTGGCTGGTCCGCAACGCCACCCCGACCGACCACGACGGGGAGAAGGTCGAAGTTGTCGGCGTCTCCGAGTTCGTCCGGGACGAGGAGGCCGTCTTCTTCAGCGGGATCGACACGGTGGAGCTGCTCGACCCGGAGAAGACCCGACTGGTCCCCGACACCTCCTCCTACTTCCGGCGCAGCCGCCTGTTCCTCGAAGCCGTCCTGCGCAAGACGCCGCTGCCTCAGTCGGAGCGGGGCCTCGCCCTCGCCGACCGTTTCCTGCTGGACCCGCTCGTCTACCAGCAGCGTCCCGCCGAGCTCGCCCTGTCCATGCGCAACCTCCGCCCGCGGGTGCTGATCGCCGACGTTGTGGGTCTCGGCAAGACGCTGGAGATCGGCCTGATCCTCGCGGAGCTCATTCGCCGCGGCCGCGGCGAGCGCATCCTCGTCGTGACCCCGCAGAGCATCCTGGAGCAGTTCCAGCACGAGCTGTGGACCCGTTTCTCGATCCCTCTCGTGCGGCTCGACTCCCTCGGCATCCAGCGTATCCAGCGGGAGATCCCGGCGGGCCGAAACCCGTTCACGCACTACAAACGCGTGATCATCTCCGTGGACACACTCAAGAACATCGGCCAGTACCGGCACCACCTGGAGCGCATCCGCTGGGACGCCGTCGTCATCGACGAGTCCCACAACCTGATCAACGCCGGCAGCCAGCGCCGCGCCCTCGCCGAGATCCTCGCCCCGCGCACGGACGCCCTGCTGCTCGCCAGCGCGACTCCGCACAACGGCGACAAGCGCTCCTTCGCCGACCTGATCTCCCTCCTCGACCCGGCCGCCATCGCCGACCGCGACCGCTATGACCCGGCGGAGGACCTCGGCCACCTCTACATCCGACGGACCAAGATCAGCCCCGAGGTGCGGGACGAGATGGGAACCCAGTGGCCCGACCGCGGCCCCACCGTCTCCCTCCACTGCGCCGCCACCGAGGCGGAGGAGCGGATCTTCACCGAGCTGGCCGAGCACTGGCTCCCCGCCCCGCCGGCGAGCACGACGAGCACGACGAGCACGACGAGCACGACGAGCACGACGAGCACGACGAGCACGGAGTTCGGCACGGCCGACCAGGACCGCACCTCGGTCGCCACCGAGCAGCTCTTCGCCTACAACCTGCTCAAGACCTCCCTCTCCTCCCACATCGCCCTACGCGAGACGGTCGACAACCGCATAGCCACCCTCGGCGAGCGGGTCCGCAGGGCGCAGGAGAAGGGACTGCGGCCCGATCCGGCCATCGGCCCGGAGCAGCAGGCCCTGGACCGACTGCGGGAGATCATCGCGGGCATAGGCGACGGCACCGCCCCCGGTGACTCCGCCAAACTCGACGCGCTCGTCGAGCAGTTGAAGGAGATCGGCGTGGGCCCTGGGTCCACCACCCGGGCCGTGGTCTTCTCCGAACGCGTTCGCACGCTCACGTGGCTGGCCGCAGTCGTCCCCGCCCGCCTGGGCTTCCCGGTCGCAGCCGACGGAACGGCGAAAGCCGTGACCGTGATGCACGGTGGCCTCAGCGACGACGAACAGGCCAAGGTGCTGGAGGCGTTCGGCCTAGCCGACACCCCGGTCCGGCTGCTGTTCACCGGCGACGTCGCCTCCGAAGGTGTCAACCTGCACCGCCAGTGCCACCACCTGATCCACTACGACATCCCGTGGTCGCTGATCCGCATCGAGCAGCGCAACGGCCGCATCGACCGGTACGGGCAAAAGCACGAGCCTCAATTCCGCGCCCTGATCCTCACCTCCGCCGTCCCCGGCGCCAAGGACGACCGCACGGTCGCCGAGAAGCTGCTCCGCCGGGAGGAGGAGGCGCACAAACTGGACGGCACGGCCGAGGCCGTCTCCGGTTTCTACCGGGCCGAGGAAGAGGAGCGCCGGCTCATCAGGGAACTGGTCCGGGGCGGCACGGTCGAAGGCTTCCTGGAGTCCGCCCCGGCCGAGGACACCGCCCTCGCCGACCTGTTCGGCCAGCTGGACACGATCACCGAGCAAGAACTGCCCGCACGCGCCGAGCTGATCTCGCTCTTCGAGGGCGATACGGTCGACTTCGTCGCCACCGCCCTCGACGAGGTCTACCAGGAGCGCGCCGAGGACCTGATCGGCCTGTCGTCCGGCACCGACGCCAAGGGCGGCGCGTACTTCTCGCTCTCCCCGGCCAAGGCCCCCGACCTGCTCCACCGCCTCAAGGCCCTGCCGCCCTCCTACCTGAAGGAGCAGCGCGTCGCCGAGCGGATGCTGGTCACCTTCGACCGCACCCTCGCACAGCGCAAGCTCACCGAAGCCAGGGACAGCAGCACCACCATGTGGCCGGAGCTCTCCTTCCTCACCGACATCCACCCGGTGGTGGAGTGGCTGACGGACAAGGTCCTCGTCGAGTTCGGCCGGCAAGAAGCCCCGGTCATCACCACACCGCACGTCGACGGACCGGTGTTCCTCGTCCAGGGCATCCACTCCAACGCCCTCGGCCGCCCCACCGTGGTGTGCTGGATGGCCGTGACCGGGCTCGGCGCCGACGGCGCCGATGGCGCCGGGACGCCCGAGGTGCGCCCCATGGCGGACGCGCTGCGCGACGCGAAGGTCGGCCCGAGGCTCGCCCGCACCGCCGGGCCGCGTGACCTGGACCGGCTCCAAGCCCTCGTCCCGGCCGCCGTCGCCGCGGCCCGCGCACACCTGGACGCGGGAAGGGCCCAGTGGGAGGAGCAGATCAGCGAGCCCCTCGCGACTTACCGCGACCATGTCGCCCAGTGGCGTACCGACTCCCTGCTGCCCGGCATCACGGGCCGCCGCGAACGCCTCGTCGAGGAGACCGCCGACGAACTGGCCCGGCTGCTGGACCAGTTGCACACCACCGGCCGCCCGCTGCTTCGAGTCCTGGCCGTCCTCGACCGCCCCGGCGCCCCGGACGCCCCCGCCGAGGACGACGCCGACTCCTCGGGCAGGCCCTTCGCATCCGACGCCCACTCGTCCGACGCCCCGGCGGAGAACTGACGTGACGTACGACTCGCTGGTCAACCACGGCGACTACCTCTCGGCCCACTACCTCGCCGAAGTCCTCCCCAAGGACCTCAAGGCAAAGGACGGCCTCCTCGCCCGCTGGGCCGCCTTCGAGGAGCAAGAACGCCGCCGCCACGCCGACGCCGTCGCCGAGGCCAAACGCCAGGGCCTCAGCCGCGACTGCGTACCTCCGCGCGCCCGCACCCCCCGCGAGGGACTGCGCGCCCTGCACGGCCCCTACTTCGCGGGCCGCGCCGCCCTCGCCCAAGACGCAGCTGCGCTCGCCGAACCCGACGCGCCCGTCCCCGCGGGCTGGCACAAGCGAGTCACCGAACTTCATCTGGACACCCTGCACGCCCTCGGCTACACCGCCGCCCACGAGCAGACCGTCACCGTCCACCGCGCCGACCACGAGTACACCCTCCAGGTCGCCCACGCCGAACCCGGCCTGTACGCCGTCTCCTGCGGCTGGACCACTCAGCCCGACGCCGCTCTCGACCCGGACGGCGCCGGCCGCCTGCTCCACCCCGTGAACCTGGAGGCGTCGGCGACCCTTGAGGACGCCAAGGCCCTCACCGACTTCCTCTTCGCCTGCGACACACCCCCGCGCTACGTCCTCCTGCTCGTCGGCGGCGTCATCGTCCTCGCCGACCGCCTCGCCTGGCCCGAAGGCCGCTACCTGGCCGCCGACCTCGACGCGGCGCTCAACCGGCGCGACGACCGCCACGGCGGCGAACTCGACACCCTGGCAGCCCTGTTCGGCGCCGACTCGCTGCGCGTCCCCGCCGAGGGCGGCGCCGCACCGCTCGCCGGCTTCCTCGACAAGTCCGGCAAGCACGCCGTCGGCGTCTCCACCGAACTGCGCGAAGGCCTGCGCCTGAGCGTCGAATGGATCGCGGGCGAGGTCCTGGACCGCCTGCGCGAACCGGAGAACGGCGTCGCCCCGGCCGACCTCGACGATCCGGCCCGCCTGGCCAAGGAACTCAGCCGCGAGGCGCTGCGCTACCTCTACCGGATCCTGTTCCTCCTGTACGCCGAGGCCAGCCCCGCTCTCGGCATCCTGCCCTCCGACTACCCCGAGTACGAGCAGGGCTACGGCCTCCAACGCCTCGGCGACCTCGTCCTGCGCGACCTCGTCGGCGAGCGCTCCCGGCGCGGCTTCCACCTGTACGAGTCGCTGGAACTGCTCTTCGACAAGGTCGAGAACGGCCACCGCCGCTACGGCACCGAGCCCGAGGACCTGGCCGCCGAGGCCGCCGCCCGCGAGGCCGCCGAGGCGGAGAACGAGGCGGCCAGGCTGCTCGCCGCCGGCACCATCACCCGGGCCGAGTACACCGAACGCGTCCGCGAGGCCGACCGCGCCCGCCGCGCCGCCGCCCGCAGCACCAGCGCGGGCCTGCGCTTCGAGGCCCTGCGCTCGGAGCTGTTCACCAAGGAGGCCGTCCGCCTCATCTCGGACGACCAGATCGAGAACCCGGCCTACCGGGGCGGCGAGGGCGAGCGGCGCCGCCCGTTCCTGGACACCCGGCTGCGCAACGAGACCCTGCACAAGGTGCTGCGCCGCCTGATGCTCACCCAGGGCCGGGGCAGGGAGCGCGGCGGCTTCATCTCGTACGCACAGCTGGGCATCAACCAGCTCGGCGCGGTGTACGAGGGCCTGATGTCCTACACCGGCTTCATCGCCGAGGAGGAGCTGTACGAGGTCGCCAAGGGCGGCGACCCCTCGGGCGGCAGCTGGATGGTCCCCGCCTCACGCGTCCAGGACTACCCGGACGACGTCTTCGTCCACCGGACGAACGCGGAGACCGGCCGCCGCGAGCGGGTGGTCCACCCCAAGGGTATGTTCGTCTACCGCCTGGCCGGCCGCGACCGCCAGACCTCCGCCTCGTACTACACCCCGAAGTCCCTCACCGAAGTCACCGTCGAACTGGCCCTGGGGCACCGGCTGGACCAGCACGACACCGTCACCCCGGCCAGGGAACTGCTGGAGTGGAAGATCTGCGAACCGGCCCTGGGCTCGGGCGCCTTCCTCAACGAGGCCATCGACCAGGTCGCCGCCGAGTACCTGAGGCGGCGCGAGCACGAGCTGGGCCGCCGGGTGGACCCCGAGCTGCGGCAGATCGAACTCCAGAAGGCCAAGGCGTACATCGCCCTGCACAACGCCTACGGCGTCGACCTCAACGCCACGGCGGTGGAGCTGGCCGAGGTCTCGCTGTGGCTCAACTCCATGCACCCGGGCATGCGGGCCCCTTGGTTCGGCCTGCACCTGCGGCGCGGCAACTCACTCATCGGCGCGGGCCGAAAGGTCTACAAAGCCGATGTCCTGACGAGCGGTCAGTGGCTGGCGAAGAAGAACACCCTGGCGCCGACCGACCTGCCGTTCCGGGACGGCCCGCTGCCCGAGGGCGCGGTGCACCAGTTCCTGCTGCCCGCGATCGGCTGGGGCGCGGTCGCCGGGGAACCGGAGGCGAAGAAGCTCGCGGAGGACGAGGCGAAGGCGCTCGGCGCGTGGCGCAAGGGCGTGCAGAAGGCCCCGAAGGGACCGAAGCCGTTCCAGGAGCGCGGCGAGGAGACCGCCGAGGCACGGCGCAAGCGCTACGACCGGTGGCGCAAGGCGGCGCAGAAGACCGAGCTGGGCCGGTTGCAGGGCGTCGCGCGGCGCGCCGAGTTCCTGTGGTCGCTGGTCGCCACCCGCCTGGAACTCTCCGAACGGGCGGTCGCCCGCCGCATCGACGTATGGGGCGCGGACTGGCTGGAGCAGTCGCCGGAGGCAGCAGACAAACAGAAGGTCCTCGACGACCTGACCCGGTACGGCACGCCGTACTGGCGGCTGAAGACCGTGATGGACGCATGGTGCGCACTGTGGTTCTGGCCGCTGGACAAGGCCGGCGAACTCGACGGCAGTGACCCGGTGTACGGGACGGGCGGCGCGCTCCTCGACGAGTCGTCGGTGGCGGGACTGCTGGGCGGGGGACGCGCGGCCCTCGCCACGGAGACGGCGGCGGAGCCGACCGGCCCTGCTCCCGGGGACCAACTGTGGCAGGCGGCCGGGCTGTTCGACGACCCGGGCGGCGAGCAGGAGGAACTGGACGCGGTGGACGAGGAGTCCGGCCTGGAGACCCGCCTGAAGCGCGGTACAAGGGGCCGCAAGGCCCAGATCACCGACCCGCGCCGACCCTGCATCCCCTTGCGGAACATGGGGGACTGGCTGGACTTCCTGGAGGCGCTCCTCGGCTCACGAGACCCCGAGGGCTCCCCCCTCGAAGGCATCGAGGACATGCCGGTGGACAGGGCGTTGGACTTCCTGTCGGACATCGAAGTGCGCCTCGACGGCATGCTCGGCATGGACCCGCCCGGACGCCTGCCGTTCCGCTTCCCCTGGCTGAACACGGTCGAGGACATCGCCGGTACGACGGAGAAGGACATAAAGGCGGAGGACGGCCACGGCTTCTTCCACTGGGAACTGCACTTCGCGCACGTGTTCCGCGGGCCGGGAGGCGGGTTCGACCTCCAGGTGGGGAATCCGCCGTGGGTGCGGCCGAGGTGGGAGGAGAACCCGATACTCGCC
>JAFAUH010000059.1 GCA_019243445.1 Streptomycetaceae bacterium
GTGCGTGCGATCGCAAGGCGGCCGGAAGCTCTTGTACTGGGCCGTACTTGGGCTTTGTCAAGCTGTTTTCATACAGTCCTTGATGTCCCTGGTCAGAACCAAGATCGCCCCGGCCGGTGGCTGCGGCTCGGGGCGACCGGCTCTCTTCATGGGGCTACTGGTCGGCAGGAATCACGTAGGCCCTGGCGAACCAAGCCCCGACTTGGGCGCGGTGCAAGTGGCCAGACACGCCCTTGTCACCCTCGACGGCCATCACGGCATGGATATGGACGCTGCCGTCCGTGATTTCTCCGGTTCCGCTCATCTCAGCCGGAAGGGCGTAGTCCGTGATCACATCTTTGGTCGCGTCGTCGGCGGGCATGGTGGAGATCGCGAACGCATCCACCGCGCCAATGAGCGACACAATGGCGCCGTTGGTGACGCCCAGTTCCTTCACCTTGTCGGTGATCGTCTCCAACAGCTCGGCATTCCGGACCTCGATCACGTGCACAGTGCTCACCTTCCGAGTAGGGGACTGAGATCACGGAGCATGACAGCAGAGCACCAACGGGCGCCAGCGTCGGACGGGTTCGTCGGCCGATGCTTCTATCCACACCTACTCCCGCAGTGGTGATCCGCATCCGTCACCGCGCAGGCGAACCGCCCTGCGCACTCCGGCACACCCCGGTCATCCCGCCCCGCCAGAGGAAGGAAGACCACCGACGGTTGCCGGGGTCTCATCTGGCCATGCTGTGCGACTGACCACTGACAGCGCACCGACACCGCAAGACATCTACCGACATCCATGGAATATTGACCTGGCATCAGATGTCTGACGCTGTCTATGCTGGTGTGATGGTGAATTAACGGCTCCGCCGCGCCATACACAGGAGCGGTCTCGACATCGGTTCCCTGGCAACAGCAGCGGAGGTCTCCACGAAATCCGTTGAACGGCGGCTCGCCGGTTCGGCGCCTTACCCCAGAACCCGCTACCGCGTCGCTGCGATCCTCCAGGAAGACGAAAGCTACCTATGGCCCGAAGCCGTCAACGGTGCGTCACTGGCAGGCGCAGAACTGGTTGCAACCTATCCGCTGCGGTGCGACGTCCCACGGCACTTGTGGACAGAACTCCTGCGCAACGCCGAACGAAGCATTGAGCTGTTGGCCTTCGCTGGGCTGTTTCTCACGGAGGAGCATCCAGATTGGCTTCCCACGCTAGCCGCGAAAGCAGAGCGGGGAGCACGCGTACGGCTACTCTTGGGCGATCCCAACGGCGTACAGTTGTCGGCTCGCGACGCCGAATATCGCATCGGAGATGGGGTTGCTGGTCGGGTTGCCGCAGTCCTGACTTATTACGGTCAGCGAATGCCCAACACTGTGGAGGTCAGGTTGCACGACACCCCGCTGTACAACTCAATCTACCGATTCGATGACGAGATGATCGTCAATGTCCACGCCTATGGTGTACTGGCGGCCTACACTCCCACAATGCATCTGCGCCGGGTTGACGGCGCCTACTTCAACACCTACATCGAATCTTACGAACGCGTATGGGCCGGAGCGCGATCATCCGAAACCGTGACGGAGCAACGATGAGCAAGGCCACGCGCAGGATCGACTACTGGCAGGACCCGGACGCACCCAAACCCACCAGTCGGAAAGCATCAGCATCGGTGTTCGTCCGCGATGAGGCAGGACGCCTGCTGCTGCTACGACGTGTCGATAACGATCTGTGGACTATCCCTACCGGTGGAGTAAAGAAGCAAGAGACCGTAGGCCAGGCAGCTGTACGAGAGTGCCGTGAAGAAACCGGCCTCGACGTCGAAATCACGGGGCTCGTCGGGATCTTCTCCGACCCAAGCCATGTGATCGTCTACATGCATGGGGATCGAGTAGACGAGGTACGTCAACCCATTAATATCTGCCTTCGTGCCCACGTCGTGGGAGGAGAGATCAAACCTGCGCCGGACGAAGCTTCACAAGTACGTTGGGTGCACCCGGTCGATCTGGATAACTACGCGATCCATCCGGCATTGCGTGTGCGTATCGATCATGGGCTAACGTCGGCAGAGCCTTATCTCAGCTGATCGTTCGAATCCAACCGAGGATCGGACCGTCCCCGTACAGCGCATCGATGTCGACGAGGAGGACGTCACGGCGGCGTGCGGCGGCGGCAATGACGTCTTGGTGGAAACCGTGCAGGGAGAACAGGGCGAAGACCGCATCGTCGAGCCGGTGTCCTTGGTCGGAGAGGAGGGTCCGGATGTGTTCGAGGCGCTCGAGGTCCTTCAGACCACGGGGCTGGACGGTTGCCTTGGCCTCGCCGATCAGGGCGATCGCTGCCCGGGGGCTGTGCGGGCGCTCGCCGGGAGCCAGGGCGAGCACGTCGACCTCGTGTTTGGTCCGGCCGACCGGGTCGGCGATCTCCGCCGCGCCCACCGTGCCGAGCGGCAAGTCCGTCTCGTCGGTCGCGAAGGAGCGGGCCCACTCGCGCGCGGTCTCCTCGAAGTGCGGGCCAAGGATCTTCGAGTGGTATGTCGGCCGGGAGGACTGCCACACCTGAGCTCCACGCCGCCGCTCCACCAAGTCCACCATGGGCAGCGTGATCAGCTGGTTGAAGCGGATCACCGGGTCCGCCACGCTGATCATCGGATGGCGCGCCTTGAGAAGGTCCTGCTCCTTGCGGACGTAACCGGTGGACTCGAGGACCTCCAGCGGGGCGACCATCGCGGATCGAGACCGCTCCAGCATCGATCCGACCTTTGCCGGGGTCGAAGCCCCCCGGGCCACCGCGGACAGCACGTCGTAGTACAGCGTGCGATGGGTGATCCGCGGGTCTTCCCGAAGCAGGAACTCCGCTTCCACCCGCGAGTACAGGGCCCGTCCCGGGTCCAGCAGTGTGCGTTCCACCCAGGGGCCGAACTCCACCTCGGTCTGCGGCGCAGGTCCCGCGGCCAGCGGTCGGTAGCCGGGAGCGCCGCCGAGGACTGCATCGACCTGCAGCGCCACACTCGTATCTTCGATCCCCCAGTGCGTGCGAGCGGTGCGGTAGTCGAAGGCCGGCAGGCGCAAGTCCAGCACGGCCCGGCCGCGCAGTGGCTTGGTGCCGGACAGCAGCTCGGACATCACGCTCATCGCCGAGCCGCACAGCACGATCCGGCCGCCGGGTGCCTTGCCGGACTGCGACTGGTCGTACAGCAGTTGCAGGAAACCGGGGATCTCCGGGGAGTGCTGCAGCAGGTAGGGCAACTCATCGATCACGATCAGCGGCGCCCCTGACGCCCGGTTCACCACCTCCAGCGCGGCAGTGAGCACATCCCGCCAATCATCCAGCCGCATCGCCCCGGGCCGCACCCCCGCGTGCGCAGCGATCGCCTCGGTGAACCGGTGCAGTGCGGGCACCCGGCCCTCCTCCTGCACCGCGGTCAGATACAGCCCGCCCACCCCCTCCGTGAACGCCTCCAGCAGGAATGACTTCCCGTTCCGCCGCCGCCCCGAGACGACAGCCATCCGCAGCTCGGGGGCCGGATCGGCGAGGAAGCCGTTCAAGAGCCCCCACTCGTGATCACGGTCCAGCAGCCGCTCCGGCTTACCTGACTGTCCAGCCACAGCTACCTCAATTCCGTTCAGCCATACCTGAACGAAAATCGTCGCATGACGTCCCCGCCTGGCGTTCTGGGTGGGCGCTTTTGCTCGCGAGGAGGCGGCTCGTGGATCGCTCTGGGGTGTGTGGGTCCGGGTCAATGACCTGCATCAATCCCCTCAGCGTGAGGAGGCAGTCGTGATGGCCTCGTGGAGGCGGTCGTTGATGGCCTGGATCAATGGGAGGGCCTGAGTCGCGAAGAACCTGCCGGCCTCCTCGACGGGCAGCTTGTTCATGCGGCCTTCGATCGCACCATCGATGGCAGAGCCGATCTTGGGGTGTTTGCTGAGAGGCAGCTTGGTGCCCGCCTCGTCGTAGACGTCGCTCGATCCGAGGTCGCGGCTGAAGTACGGAACGTCTCCCCTTTTCAGGGCTTCGAAGACCGCCCGGCTGCTCAGGATGGTGTGCATGTCCTCAAGGGTGCTGCCGGTGCTGCCCAACGCCTGATGGGCCAAGGTGTTGAGGTTATCGGGCTCCTTACGTTCCGTTTCCAACCGGTCCAGCCACTCTCTGTACTCGTACCCCTTTTCACGCACTACGAAGATCAAATCTTGGAAGAACTGGGTCGCGATCGGTACGAACCGGGATCGCGACTGAGCAAGATCCCAAGCCTGCCTACGCACATGCGTCTGTTGGTCGAGTGAGAGGGTGAGCGTGTGCTTGAAGGCGCGCATCGCGCTGTCCAGGGCCTCTTGAGTTTCCGGGGCATTGGTCAACCAGCCCTCGTTGGCCAATCGGAGTAGCTCCTCGCGAACCTTCTCGTTGATCGCCTTGTTCCACAGCTGGGCTTCGAAGCCCTTTCTTTCCTGGGGATGGAAGATTCCTGTGGTCGCCTCCATGTCGATCACTTGGAGCCGGTCCTTGAGCAGCAGAACGTTCTGGTGATGCACGTCTTCCAGACCTACGAGATAGGACATCGCCATGTTGGCGCCGATACTCTCGTAAATCCCCAGCAGATCCGCCGCGTCCCGCGGGGAGCCGGAAGCCACGAACTCCATGTAGCCGTAGCCTGCGTCCCTGCCGTCCTTGGTGACCGGGACGATGGTGTACTTGGGGATCCGTTGTCCTTCCGGATCCAGCGTGCTGGCGACGCTGCCGCTTTCGCCGTCCTTGCCACCCCTCCCGTACAGCTTGGCGTCCACCTGCAGGCTGCTCGGCTTGTAGACGATCGTCCGCCGGTCGGCAGGAGAGGCGTCGGTGGCCGGCGCGGTGAAGTGCAGGAAGAGGACCTGCTGGCCGCCCTTGTGGAAGTCGCTTCCGGTGTACTCCACAGCGGCCAACTGGTGCCTGGAGGTGATCAACCTGCGGTTGACGAGCAGCGACCGGTCCGCCTCGACGCGCTGGCGTACGAGGTTCAGGTTTTGCGGGGCCTGACCCCAGGGGCCGTTACCCTCGGTCAGGAGCTGCTTGCTGTCCTTGAGGATCTGCTGCGTCAGCGACCCTCGGCCCTGGATCCTCAGACCGGTCTGCTGTTCCGCCTCGTTCAGCGTGGTCATCACGTTGTGGAGGTACGCCTTGGCAGTGTCGCTCAGGTGGCTGCCTTCCGGCAGCGGCGCAAGCGTCTCGGCATCGAGAAGCTGGTGCCCGGTTTCCGTCTCCATGAAATACAGGTTCGTGCCAGGAAGGACCTCGCCGACCTGCACGTTCTTCATTCTGATGTGTCCTTCGGCGGCATGGCCGCCGGCTGGATAGCGTGCCCACACATATCCTGGGTCATCCGCAGCCACGTTGACCGCAGGGTCGATCCATACGATCTCACCCTCGGGGACGGTCGCGTTGAAGACATTGATGCCGTGCCGCTTGATCTTGAGCTTGCTGTGCTTCTCTATGGAGCGGTGCAACCCTGCACTCTTGTCCTTGGTCACCATGGCGGGCATCGGGGCGTGCTGTATGGCCTGTCCGGCGCCGTCCAAGCCGGAGACGATACCCGTCTCCTTCTTTTCCAGCGCGAAGCCGTGCTGACCCAACTGGTCGGACAGCTCAGGC
>JAFAUH010000398.1 GCA_019243445.1 Streptomycetaceae bacterium
GGAAGGCGGTGAGCGCGGCGTGAACCGGGTACTGAAGCGGGCTTCGGTCCGGAACACGGGCGCTGAGAGCCCCTGTGACGGGACTCGACGAGTGTCGGTGGTGTTGGGTGAACGGTGCATGGATGACCGGGGTGTGACTGAACGGTCCCGCAGTCGGCGGGTGCCGGGGAAGTGCGCGAGCCGCGGGTACCCGGTCTTCCCACTGGCGCCGGGCCGGAAGACGCCGATGCGGGGCTGTCGCCGGTACAGCCAGCACAGCTCCGAGTACGCCCCGCATCCTGCGCAGGAGTGTGCGTGCCTCGCGCGGGGCGGCTTGTGCCACGGCTTCTACGCCGCCACGCTGGATCCCGACTTGATCGAGCGCTGGTGGACGGTGGCCGACTGCGGGGTGGCGGTAACGACAGGCCCGGCCGGGCTGGTCGTCGTCGACGTCGACCGACACAGCAGCAGCCCGCCACAGCGAGCCGAGCAGCTTTGGCCGGGATGGACCTGACGCCCGGGCAGGTGGCGGCGGTGAAGGACGGGGTCGATGTGCTGCGTCTCCTCGCCCAGACGCGGGGCCGGGCCGATCCGAGTGATGGTGAACTGACCATGACGGTGCGTACGCCATCCGGTGGACTGCACCTGTGGTTTAGTGCTCCGGCCCGCACGGCATGGCGCGGGTCGGTCGGCGGGGATCATCAAGGCCCGGTGCTGGGATGGCAGTTGGACGTGCGGGCCCGTGGCGGCTACATCGTGGCACCGGCAGGCTCGGCGCCGAGCGTGGTGCCGGGCAGCAGCATCGCTGCGCCGAGCCCCGCTTCCAGGGACAGCAGATGGCGACGATTGACCACGGCACGCTCCCCAAGTCCAGCTCGAAGCAGGTGAGTTACACAGCGACTACTCACGGTAGAGGAGAGTGTGGTCGCTGCGGAACCCGGCCATGCGGACAGGCATCCCGCCGTGCAGAGCACGCGGAGGGCTCCGGCCCCGACCGGCGGCCCCCGCCTTGGAAGATGCGAATGCGCGTACGAGATCGCGTGGGGCGCCCAGGGTCAAAGGCGTGTCATTCTCCGAATGAGACGGTGACTGCTCTGGTGGCGTTCGCACGATCGTCCATCAGGTGCCGCCTCAGTAAGTGCCCGGTCTGGCCCTGCGTGTCGGCTGTCAACTGATGGCTCGGTAGACCTCGACGCTCGGGGCTGCCTGGTCGTCGTACACCAGCCCGTAGTGGTCGTTGACCATGGATGGGTCGGTACCGATGTCTGTGCGAATGTCCTTGCCGGTTTGGGCGTCGAGCGTCATGGGGTTGGAGGTTTCGGCGTAGATGACGCCGTGCCAGACGGAGCCCACCTTCTGCGGCGCGATACGGTTCGTGGCTTGGTCGGGCAGGCGCCACAGCACGCGTCCCGTGGATACGTCGACCGCGACGACGCTGTCGCCGCTGCAGACAACGGTGGCCCAACCGTCGTATTGGCACTGCTGCACGCTGTGGTCCAAGCTCAGTCTGGTCTTTCCCGTGGCCGGGTCGAGGAGCATGTTCGTGGGGTCGCCGCTGATCGCGTTCACCCAGATCAGCGCCGGGCCCAGAGGTTTCGTGATCAGGTCACCGATGCCCACGGTGCGGTTCCACACCTGGTGGCCGTCCGAGACCGCCTTGCCCACGAACTCGTTCTCGTCCTGGGTGGTTCCTGCGGCCACCGTCTTCGCCAGAGCTATGCCGTTGAAGTCTGGGTCGGTCCAGATCACCGCCCCGGTGCGCGCGTCGAGCAGGGCGCTCATGGGTGGTGTCGAGGAGTAGCCTTCTTGAGCGACCGAGACCAGGACGTGAGCGTCGTCAGCCGCGACGACGCGGGGTGCTCCCAGCGTCTGGTCGGTGCCGTCGCCTTGCGCGAACTGAGTTGACCACCGCTGCCTGCCCGTAGTGGCGTCGTACGCCACCACCGTGATCGCATGGCGGCCCGCGGAGGTTCCCACGCCCGCCGTACTGGTGCCGAAGGTGCCCACCACGGCCGTGCCCGCCAGGCGCGGAGCCCAGGTGCCTTGACCTTGACCACCCGTATTGCTGTCCGGCATGGGCGCGTGCCAGGCGACGTCTCCGGTGCTGAGCCTGTAGGCGGTGAGGCCGCGGCCGTCGCCGTCGTAGAGATACGCAAGAGTGTCGCCGAGAGCGAGGACGTCGGAGAGCGTGTCGTATTCGACCATGGAATGACCTTCCATGTTGATCACGCCGCTTGCTTGGGACTCGAACGCCTGCGGCGGCCCCTTCGGTCCGGTCCCGTCACCGCTTGTGGCGGAACCTGATGACGCGCCGTGCGGCGCCTTGCCGACAGGCGGCGCCGCACGACCACCACAAGCGGCCAAAGCCAAGGCCACCGCGATCAGGACGGTCCCCCTGAGTAGTCGGACGCATGCCTTCCGTATCACCATGGTCCACAGGGTGACGGAGAGCACCGACTGTGGGCAATACACCTGGTGAGCGTTCGCCCTACCGGTGCGGTGGGGAACGGGTTGATGATCGGGCCAGAGCCTTCTTCGAAGTGGAAGTCATAGAAGGTGCGGAGCACCCTCGTAGTGGGCCCACGTGTTGAGGGCGTACTTGGGCCCCGGCGCTGTCTTGCCGGTGATCGGGTCCGATGCCCCAGGCGGGAGCCTCCGCCCGGCCTTCGGCTTCGGTGCCGTCTCTACCGTGTGTCCGGCCTGGCGATGCCAGGCCGGACCGCACCCGGGCTAACCGGCCTCGGCTGCCGCCTCGGGAGCGGGCAGCGCCCAGGTCGGCCACTCCAGCCCCCACCGGAAGGGAACACCGCGGTGGTCGGTCAGCGCGGTCGGCACCTCGATCACATTCGGCAGTGGCACGTGCTCGCGCAGCAGATCCTCGGCCAGCTTCGACAGCGCCGCGTCCCCGCGACTGATCACGCGCTCGGTGACCAGCGCGATGGCACGCTCCGGCTCGGCGGCCAACTCCCGCACCACACTGGGCGGGACATCGTACGGCATCCCGTGCTCGCGGGCCGAGGCGAGCAGTAGCAGCGCCAGGTCCTGAAGCCTGTACACCGCATGCGAGTCGAACATGCCGCTATCCCGCGGCCACTTCGGCTCGACGAACTGCGCCGCGAAACGCACCGCGTCCAACCACCCGAAGGCATCGGTCAGCGAGGCCAACGCACCCGCCCGCCACCACAGCATTCGCTTTCGAACACAACCCGTCCCTCCCGCAGTGTCCTGTCCACGACCCCGCTCATGGGGCCGGGCTCCCATTCTCGCCGACGACCCGTCAGGGAACCTTCGGCCGGCTCGTCGGCCGGGCCGGTGGAGAGGCAGCCGGCGCCGTTCCCGCGTAAGGGCTCATCCGGCCCAGGGATTCGTTTCAGGCGTTGGATCCGGCTGCCCGTCCACCGGCCCGGCCGGGCGGGCGGACGGGAGGTTAGGCCCGCTTCCGCGTAAGGGCTCGATGGCCCAAGGTGACACGCAGGCGTGTCTCCTGGCCGCCCGTCAGCGCGCCCGGCCGCCGGTGGGGAACATCACCTGCTCCCGGTAGGGCTGGTCGGTGCGCACACAGTGATGCAGGCCACTGAGCAGGCGGTTGCCCACGTGGCGCAGGGCGGCGGCGTAGCCGTCGCCTCGTCGGCGGCGGTCGTCGTACAGGGCGCGGCAGCCGGGCGAGCGGGTGAGGGCGCCGAAGGCCCACTGGTGGATGACGGTCTTCAGCGCGCGGTTGCAGACCTTGCGGTGGACGACGCAGTGGCTGCTGCCGGAGGACCAGGTGATGGGGGCGGTGCCGGCGTAGGCGCGCAGCGAGCGGCCGGAGGGGAAGCGCTGCAGGTCATCGCCGATCTCTGCGAACAGGCGGGCGGCGATGAGGGGGCCGCATGCCGGGAAGGAGCGGTAGATCCGGTAGTGCGGGTGGGCTGAGAACCTCTGGTCTGTCAGTTCGGTGAGTTCTTCGGCGTGCTGGCAGGCGGTGGCGAGCTCGGCGAGATGCAGGCGCGTGCGTTCACCCATGGCCTGTTCGGTCTCGGGCCGCTGGCGCAGCCGCTCGGCGGCGAATAGGTCACGTAGCCGGGCGGCCTCTTGGTCCAGCAGCCGGGTCCGGCCTGCGGCGGCGAGTGTGTCGTGGAGCTTGCGTTTCGACAGCGCGGCGGCGTGGCGCGGGGTGGGGGCCAGGGTCAGCACGGCACGGGCTTCTGGCCGGCGCAGGCTGTGCTGCATTCCGGACCATGCCTCGATGGCGGCGGGGAAGTACAGGCCGAGGTGGGAGCGCAGACGGAGCATGATCGTGCGGGCCGCCTCCGCGCTGGATGCCTGGGTGCGGGCAAGCACCGCGATGGCGGCGGCCTGGTCGGAGGTCTCGGGCAGGAAGGAGCGGCGGCCTGGGTTCTGGCGGATGATGTCGGCTAGCAGCGCGGCGTCGCCGCGATCGCTTTTGGAGACTGCGGCGGCATGGCGGCCGCGGTGGCGCGCGGTTACCGCGGGCGGGATGACGATGACCGGCTGACGGCGGCGCTGCAGCTCGGCGACCAGGAGGCGGCCGCCGTCCTCGATCGCGATCGGCACCTGCCGCCGGGTGAAGCGATGCGAGGTCGGATTCAGCGCACGCAGCGCGTTGAGGATCTGCTCGACACCGTCCCCGGACTCCTCGACCCGTAGATGCGTGACGAGCTTGCCCTCGTCGTCGAGGATCACGAAGTCCTGCTGCCCCCATGACCAGTCGACACCGGCCCACCATCGGCGCATCCGCGCCTCCCCTCTACCGTGTGATGCATATATACATCACCTGGCGGAGTGTCCGACCACCGGGGCCGGGTGCGGGATCATACGGAGGAGAAGCAGTGATCAGACGAGGTCCAGGGGGCGATGTGCGCGGCGACAAGGCCCCCAAGACGTACACCACCGGCGACTGGCCCCACGACGCCGTCGCACCGCCGTCCGCTCCCGCCGGCGTGCACTACAGCCTCGTCCTCGCCCGCGTCCTCGCCACCGCCGCCGAACGCCAGGGGCTGTCCCACCGAGCGGTGTCCACCAAGGCCGGCCTCAACCCGACAGCCGTCGGCCGCATCGTCCGAGGCGAGCTGTATCCCGACCTCGCCAGCCTCGCCCGGCTCGAGGTCGCCCTGCAGACCGACCTACTGCCACCGCACCTCTACCGCACACTGCCTCCCGCCACCAGCCTCGACGACGACCCGGACACCCCACCGGACGACCATCCCGATCGCTCCGGGAACTGACCTCTTGCCAGGACCGGGAACCGGCGCCGCCGCGCTGTCAGTACCTGCTGCGAGGATGCCCTGATGAGCACCTCCGACCGCCTGCCCACCGAATCCGTCGACCACCGGACCCAGCTGCTGGAACTGGTGGGCGCCATCGAACCGTGGGACGACCTGGAGCACACCCACCTGACGGCCGCCGCGCAATGGATCGCCAGCGGCGCCCCGGTCTACCGGACCCGCAAGCCAGACGTTCCGCCGATGCACTTGGTGAGCTACTTCGTCGTCCTCGACGACCACCGGGGACAACTGCTCCTCGTCGCCCACCGCAAGGCCGGACTGTCATTGCCTACCGGCACGTGGAGCCGGAGGAGGATCCGTGGGACGCAGTAGTGCGCGAATGCCGTGAAGAGCTGGGCATCCAGGCCGTCGCGTCGCCAATCGTCGGCGAGCGGCCCTTCTTCCTCACCATCACCCAAACCCGGGGACACCGCCCCCACACCGACGTCTCGCTCTGGTACCTGCTCAACGCCGACACCGAGACGATCACCTCCTACGACCACGGCGAGTTCGAGGCCATCCGATGGCTGACCGACAAGCAGGTGCTCAACGAGCCGGTCGACGCCCTGGACCCGCACATGCACCGCTTCACCCGCAAACTGCAGCACGCCCGGAGCCAGCCCCACCCGTAGCCGCCCCACAGCAGCACATCGACCCGCTCCCTGCGAGGTGAGCGCGGCGGCGAGAGCAGAAGGTCCTGCGCCCGAACGTGCGCATGGTTGACAGAGCGTGCCAGGATCAAAGGATGACGATCGAGGTGAGTACCGCAGGCACACGCGAACTCGGGGAGCGGGCTGAGCAGTTGACCGCCGCCGCCCAGGCCGGGCGATGGAGGCCCGGCCGCGGCGACCGGGTCGTGCTGCGCGCCCTGGCCAGCTGCCCGCTGACTGCGGTCCGGCACCCGCGCAGCCCCGCGGACTGCGAGGGCTGGGACCTGAGCCCGGTCCAGCTGCCCGACCAGGTGATCTCCGGCGACGCGATCCGGGAGGTGCTGTCGTCCGCCGGGGTCCGCCACGTGAACCGCATGGATCCGGCCGTGGCGCTCCTTCTGATCGACGCCGCCGCCCTCCAGGAGTACCCCTCCGTCGCCACCACCTCCAGCGGGACGAGCGCCCTGGTGGCGGTGACCGACTTTGTGCACACCGCGGCGACGCTCCCGGCCCGCTGGCCGTTGCGGTCGCGCCACCGCGCCCCCGCCCGAAGGCGCTGACCCCGCACTGGGCCCGGTGTCGCCGCGGCGGAACGGGCCTTGTCGTGCCGCGCAGCTGCCGACGGCACTTGCCAAAGACAGGGCGCTACCAGTTGGTCGTGTCCTGTGATGGACCGGTCTCCTCCGATGCCGAGCGGCCGACGTCGGGAGGTGCGGTCCGGCTGCCCAGGCGAGCGGCGCGTCAGATTGTCCGGTCAACGCTGACCGTCAGCACCTGCCCTGTCGGTGTCGTGGCCTTTGTCGTCCGGGTTGGTACCGCTCGTCGCGGACCATGTCGGCCAGCACCGCGTCGGCGGCGGCCTGGTTGGTGACCATGACGTGGACATGGTGGCGGGTGGGCGAATCGCGGGTGACCATCTCGTCCACGTGCTCTTCGATCCCGTCGGCCCAGGGGATGAGAGCGAGCAACACTTCGACGGTGGCCTCGGTGATCGTGGTCCGCGCCGGCAGCATCTCCTGAGAAGGCGCCGCGTCGGCGGCGGCGATCAACGCCCGCAGCGGCCTGCTGCCAGGAAAGGGTCTTTCCGCGGCGGCGCCGTCTCGTGGTCGCCCCAGATCCCGGAGACCCAGCACAGCACCGTCGCGTGACCTCGCCTACAGCCGGTGGATGGCCTGGGTGATCAGGCCCAGGCAGGCCCAGTCGAGAGCGTAGGGGCTGGCGCGCCGCAGGAGGTCGCCGAGCCGTACGACCTCGACGTAGGTCTGCTCGCTTTCCTCGGCGTTGCCGTGCCGGGAGGCATCGGCTCGGAGTCGCTCGAGCTCGGCTGGGCTCAGTTCGGCGGCGTAGACAGTCTGGGTGTGGGTCGACAAGGTGCCCGCGACCTGGCGGGTTCCCACGAAACGCAGCCGGCTGGGGGACAGACGTAGTCCGGTCTCCTCGAAGAACTCGGTGGCCGCCACCTCCCGCACGTCACCGGCCTGAGGAGCAGAACCACCGGGGAACTCCCGGATGAATCCGTCGGGGGTGCGGGCGGGTGAGCGGAACTCGCGGACCAGGACGACCTCGGTGTCCAGCCAATGCGGGGCGGGGCGGTAGGCGATGACGGTGGCCACGTCCGGCCGGCCCAGTACGATTTCGTTGTCCTTCACCCGCTTCTCGGACGCGACCCACACACGTGCGGCGAACGCCCAGAACAGGACGTGCGATCTGTCCGGGCCGACGCGGAGGGTCCAGGCGATCCGGCCGCCGCGCAGCTCGTTGCCCGCCTCCTCCTGCGCTGCGAGCCAGGAGCGGAAGCTCGCGGTGCGCCACAGCAGCAGCGGCACGTCGCGCTGCCCGCCCATGCGGGCAGCACCACAACCGATGCGGTCCAAAGCGAGCCCGACCGTTTTGGCCAGGGTGTCCGCAGTCGGGATTTTCAGCGCCTGGAGGATGCGGACGTGAACGGCGCCGTCGGGGCAGCCGAGGACGACTCGTCCGCTGTCCATGTCCTCGCCGAACTCCACGTTTGTGGACAGGCCGGGCATCGTGGCCATCTCGCGCGGCATCCAATAGACGATCTCGTCAGCGCGGTCACGCTGGATGCGCTCCCAGGTGAGCTGGCTGGCGTAGCCGCCGTCACGAGCGCCGCCGCGGGACTCGGGTACGAACACCACGAGAGTGCCGGGCTGCCGCCACTGGAGGGCGATCTCGTTGAGGGCCTGCGGCCTCCACGACGCCACGTCGGCGGTCCGGGGCGAGGGGCCAGCCAGGAAGATGCTCGCGACGTAGCAATGAGGCGGCTCCTCGCTGGCGTAGACGACCTGCACGTCGCTCGTTGGTGTACTCACGATGTCCGTTCTCTTCCTGGACGACCTACGACCGCACGGTGGCTGCGGCGACAAGGTGCGTATCACAGTGTTAGACGATCAACGCGGGCAGCGGTCATCAAACGCCGAACTTAGCCGAGGACTTACCACACCGTGCACGCCAGGACACGATGCCCCCTCGAAAGGTGGGTCGAGGAGATCACTGGGCTGCATCATCGAACACCTGGTGGAACACCGACCCGCCCCGGCAATGGCCCAACACCACCCGCGCGGATACGCCAAACTGTCCCGCGAGCCGGGATTCATTGCCCCGGCTCGCACAGAAGACCGTGCCCCATCCGTCCCCGTCCTGACAGGACGACGCCACGCTGACCTTGAACAGGAGTCCCACTGAGACACGCGATGAGTGCTATCGGTAACCGCAATTCCCCGGGGTTGCCGACCTTGGCCGTCGTAAGCGGTGGACCCGGCACCGGGAAGACGACCCTTGCGCACGAACTCGCCCGCGCCCTCGGATGCCTGGCGGTCATCCGCGACGAGATCGAGCAGGGCTTGGTCATGTCCACACCCGGGTATCAAAGCGGCGGCGACGATCCACTCAACTACCCGACATTGCACGTGTTCTTCGATGTACTGAAGGCTCTTCTCCAGGCGCGGGTGACAGTGGTCGCCGAGGCCGCCTTCCAGGACCGGCTATGGCGGCCGAACCTGGAGCCGCTCGCCAACCTCGCGCAGATCCGCGTCATCCGCTGCACCACCGCGGCCGACGTCGCCCATGGCCGCATCGTCCAGCGCGCCCAGGAAAACGCGCACCGGGCCGCTCACGGCGATCAAGACCTGCTCGAATCCATCGCCGCCGGAGACTACTCGCTGGAGTCCTGGATCCCGATCTCCCTGGACGTCCCCACCTTGACGGTGGACACCTCGAACGGCTACCAGCCGGGTCTCCAGGACATC
>JAFAUH010000077.1 GCA_019243445.1 Streptomycetaceae bacterium
GACTGGGGGTCAAGGGGTCGCAGGTTCAAATCCTGTCGTCCCGACAGAGCGGAAAGCCCGCTGATCCGGGAGGAATCCCAGGTCAGCGGGCATCTCTTCGCTTGTCGATCATCTTCCAGGCGGGCTGGCTCCGAGGAGGCCCGGGGACCACGTGGGGACCACCCCTGGGAGAAGCGCCTGATCAGAGGCTGTCTGCTTGGGGACCAAGATCCAGACGGTCTGAGCTGGCCTTGTGAGGTTTCTACAACTCCCTACAGTGCCTTCAGGGAGGCCGCGAGGGGCTCGGACGGCGCTGGCGCTCCCGCGAGGTACCTACTGAGCGATACGCTGGCCATGGCGAGTTGCCGCAGGTCGGGGTGGAGATAGCGCTGCGTGGTCTGCAGGGAGCCATGGCCGGCGATCACGCGCAGCACATGGAGGGGGACCCCGGCGTCGGCCATCCAGGTCAGTCCCGTGTGGCGCAGGCCGTGGCGGCGCAGGTGCTCGTAGCCCAGCTTGGTGACGACCTCGTCCCAGTGTGTGGCATCGCGCAGCACTGCTGTGGTGATCCGCCCGCCCCGCGGTCCGGTGAACAGCCGTGCGTCCGGATTGGGTCCTGCGGCCAGGAGACGCTGTGCGACCAGGGGGCGGACTTCTTCGATGAGCGGGATGCGGCGGGCCATCTTTCCCTTGGTGCTTTTGTCGGCGAGGCCGCCGGGGGAGGGCGTGGTCTGGCGGCGTACGGTCCAGATCCAGTTGACCGGGTCGATGTCGCGGACGCGTACGCCGGAGACCTCGCCGATACGGGCCGCTGTGCAGGCGGCGTAGGTCACCACCTCGCCCCAGCCGGTGTAGTGGTCGTAGGAGCGGGCGACCAGTGCGTTCGCCAGCGTGGTCAACGCGTCCCAGTCGCGCAGGGCCAGGGCGCGGGGGTCGTCGAGTTCGTCCTCGGCTTTCTTGAACTCCGCCTGCCAGCCCCTCACCCGCGCTGGGTTGACGGTGATGATGCCGTCTCTCACACTCTGCTCCATCACCCGGACCAGCACGGCCAGGCTGTTTTTCACCGTGGAGCGGCCGTTGCCGTCGGCGATCCAGGCATAGATGGTGCGGTCGACCGCGCCGTGACTGATCAGGGGCACGGGTATGTGCCCGAGGCTTGGCACCACGCGCAGCCGCCAGCCTGCGAGATAGGGGTCTGTCGTCTTGGGCTCCAGGCCGCGAAGTACCAATTCCATGGTGGCGTCGCCGTACGCGGCGAGTGGCTGCATCGATGTTTTGGGGTCGATGCCTCGCAGCGCGGAGGCGACGAGCGCGTCGATCCACTCCTGGGCGTCAGCCTCGGTGGCTTTCGCCTCGGACAGGGAATCTCGTTTCTTGGTGTGCGGGTTGGTCCAGCGAACCCGGGCGCGGTAGGGCAGTGCTCTGTTGGGGCGGTGCTCGATGTCAGTGGACAGCGGCACCGCTATGGGGAGTTTCTCGACGTACGGCATCAGGCCGCCAGTGCGGGGTCGATACGGTGGTTCGCCAGCCACTGCTGGACATCGCAGGCGCGGTACACGATGCGGCGCGGTGAGAGCCGGATGAAGGGCGGGCCCTGCGGAGGTCGGGCGGTACGCCACCGACGGAGGGTCGATGCGTCGACGCCGAGGAGTCGGGCCAATTCCTGGGTGGAATAGCAGGCGGTTGTTGCCTCGCCAATTGTTTGGCTGGGGGTGGGTGGGGCTGTGGGTAGGTGCGTTGTGGTGCGGGTGTGGGGCATGTCCGTCCTGGATCGGAGAAGTGGGAAGGTGGAGCTGGTTGCCTGCTGCTGGGCCGATGTGGCGTTGCAGCTGCCTGGGGGCGACACGCAACATTAGATTCCCGGTGTGAGAAGTCCAGTGCTGCGAGGCGAAGTTCCCTGAGGGAGAACGAGCTCGTCTCATCAGTGTCTGCATTAACCCCGGTTTTGCTAACCGGGGATTGTCTGCTATGGGTTTCCGGGTTCGGCCTCGGCCTCAGGATGTGATCGCGGAACCTCGGGAAACCAATGGTGAGGGCGCATGGGTTAGTGGGCATTTCGAGCAGACATGCCCCGCCGATCAAAGGAGGCGGGCATGGAGCCGCACGCCCATCGAGATGATGGTGCCGCGCCGGGCTTCGAACAGGTGGCGGACCAGTCCCAGGGGCAGGCGCACCGCGGCGGGATGCACGGGGAACGTGACAGCACGGTCGTGGAGATGGCCGGTGAGTTCGGCGCGGAGCTGGTGCGGGCTATTCGTGTGGACCTGGCCCAGGGGGCCAGCTCTGCGTACGGCCCTCGGGGCCCATCCCAGTTGAGCTGGTATGCCTTCGCGGTCGAGTATGCGCGGGCCCACTGGCCCGGCAGGGCGGCGAAGACCCGGGACGAGGTCAGTGATGCGTTGACGGCGATCACTCTGGCAATGCTCTGGGATGTGCCCGGTCGGCCGAATGAGCAGGTGCTCCGCTGTGCCCTGCGCCGCTGGGTTTTCGCAGTACCGGGGCCGGAGGAGCGGGAGCTGCCGGTAGACTGCCGCCCCGGCGGGTCAGATTCCGAGGCAGTGGCGTCCGGCCTCGTACTGGCGGCGAACTGTGGACTGCCGCTCAGGATCATCGTGGATCACGCTCGCGATCCGGCGCCAGGACAAGCCGTGGTGGCTCCTCAGGCGCACGACCTGGACAGCGGCGCGGACCTCCCGGAGCCGGGTGGGAAGGTTCTGCCGGCGAGGGCGTCAGTGCCCGGTGATGGTGGCGGACTACGGCGGATGCGCCGAGCAGCAAAGCGTCGGGTGTGTATGCGGGGGTGCCGATGCAGCGTTCCAGCGCGGGGAGGTAGTTCCAGCGCACTGCGGGGTGGGCTGAGTGTGCGAAGTGGTACAGGTCTCCGTAGCGCTGGTTGGTCAGGTCGGGGCGGCGGGACGTACGCTTGAGATGTCTGGCTGGGCCATTCCTTCCGGTGGAGGTGCCCGATGGTCACCTTGCGCAAGCCGACCGCGCCGACTACGGAGGCGATCGACCGGTTCTGTCGCCACTTCGATGATCTGTTTGCCCGCTTGGCTGAGCGCACCGCCTTGCGGCACTACCTCATCGGGTTGCTGTTGCCGCGGGAGCGGAACAAGACGCTGACCGAGCTGGCCGCCCTGGTCCCTGGGGCCGACCGCCAGCGGCTGCATCATTTCCTGCACGACGCGCCCTGGGACAGTGCCGCTGTCAATGCACGGCGGTTGGAACTATGGCGCGAGCATCCGGATTTGGGGCCGCACACCAACTGGGTGCTCATCATCGATGAAACCGGGGATCCCAAGCGCGGTCACGGCATCGTACTGGCCTCTCAGCAGTACCTGGGCAAGCTCGGCCATGTCG
>JAFAUH010000348.1 GCA_019243445.1 Streptomycetaceae bacterium
GAGGTCGTAGCCCAGGAAGGGCTGTTTCGCGGTCAGGTAGTCGGCGCATCGTTGCAGCCCGGCCGAGGGTAGGCCGGCCTCGGCATGGTGTCGCAGGTGGTGGCGTAGGTCGGCGATCACGCGCGGGGCGTGGCCTTCCAGCAGGGCGCGGGCGGCGCTTTGGACGAAGGTGGCCTGCTTGTTCGTGGAGTTCGGTGAGGTGCTCCATGGGCGAACGTGCTGTCGGTGGCCTCCTCCTTCGCCGCCACCTGCAGGAGGTCCGCGCCAGCGGCCAACCCGCGCCCGCCGGATAAGCCAAACATGGCTTTCACCTGATTGAGTGGATTAGCTCATGGGCACATCAGACGTCATATTGCTGACTGTACGGTCTGTGCGTCGGCCACGCGGAGCGGCAACAAGTCGTGCGCTCTGTTGCCCTGTTCGTGCAGATCGGGGCGTGCCGGGCTGCCCACGACCGACCTGGCTGGAGGGACTTTGAGATTTTCTGGGGGCGGGGTTGTCCCGGTCGCAGCTGTGGCGTCGGTGAGCCTGGGCGTCGTGGGCGGGGCGGCGGTGTGAAGGTCAGGGATGGGGTGCGTTTCTCCTTGAGGGACCGGTTGCCGCTACATCTACTCGCGTTGCAGCTCATCGTCCTGGGACCACCCACGAGGCCGACCGAATCGACCTCGCTGCGCAGACGTTCGCGCTGGTCACCGCCGTGGTCACTCAGGAAGAAACGCACCCCAGCAAAGTCGCCTGATATCGCTATCGGTGGACGAAGATGCCGACGCCGTCGGCGACTGGCCGTTCCGAACCGCCGATGGGGTGGTTACGCACCGAGACATGAGTGCTGCCGGGGTTTCGGACGACCAAGGTGCTCGAACCGCCGCCGTCCAAGTCGACCGCGTCCTGCGATCCGATCTTCTGCATCAGGCCGGCCAGTTCGCGCAGGGTGAGCCGGGAGCGAGCGTGGGAGTCGCCATCCAGTGCCACCAGGTAGAACAGGTGGCCTCCGGGACCGTAGCCCGCGCTGGTGCGCACGGCGCGCGCCGAGTCGTCGAGTCCGTGTACCGGCTTGCCGCCGCGCAGGATGGGGAAGCCGCCAATGGCGAACCTCAGCGGCGGGTGTTGCACTGCGGTGGCCTGGCGCTCCACACTCGCTTCCTCGCGCAACATGAAGTTCTGCAGCGCCAGCGCGATCGGGCTGGTTGTCGTCCCGTCGCGCGAGACGGAGAATCCGGCCATCACCAGCGGCCCGGGGACGCGGTCGGTTCCGCCGGTAAGCCGGTGCGTGACATGCACCGCGTCGCCCACTCGCAGCCGTCGCAGTGCCTTCGCACCGGCCTCACGGCCCACGAGGACGACGGTGTCGCGGGGGATGACGCCGCCGCCGGGTGTCTCCGAGACGGAAGTGACCCTTCCGTGAGCCACCGTCACCTCGTGGGTGTCCGTGCTGCAGGAGTCGGCGCGGCGGTGGTCCGTGCCGCAGACCGCCCGGTAACGGGAGGTGTGGCCCCAGCGTGAGGTGTACGCGCCGATCCCACCCACCGGCAGTGCGTACTGGTTCAGGCCGCGCAGGTCGAGCGTGCCCTGCGGGGTGGTGATCGAACCGCTCATGGAAAGCCGGTCGATGCGTGCCACACGGTCGATACCGACACCGATGACGTCCTGGTCGGAGGCGTCCGTCGGCAGGGACGGACCGAACCGTTGGCCGCGCGGCACCGCGGCCTTCAGCTCCTCGCCCGCGGCGATCGCAGGACCCACCGCGGCTCCCGTTGCGTCCACCCCGGGATGTTGTTTCTCGTTGACGTCGAAGAAGTCCCCATTGACCCCTCCTACCGCCCCTTGACCGTCGGCCATCTGTGACACCGTCTCGCGGCCGGCGATGGCGTTGGGGTGGAGCAGATCCACCGATACGCGACGGTCACTCAGGTCGGCAATCAGCAGGTGGCCGTAGGCAACGCCGTGTGCGGACGGGACGGAGAATTCTCTGTATTCGACACCCGGTGCGACCTGGAACCGCTCCGTGAACCGCACACCGTTCAGGACGAAGGCACCCGCGACCCCAGTGCAGGCTACTAGTGCACTCGATGCAATCAAGGACGCTCCTGCCACACGAAGGTGGTATCCACGACGTGCCACGATCACCCCAGCGCTACATGATGACCAACGGTCAGAAACGAATATCAACACATTTATCGACAAATGCATGGAAAATCACACCCACTGAATGGGGGAATCTGGCAGCGGCACACTGTCGACTCTGCGGATCGTCCTGCCGGTCTGCTGGATGCGGGGTATCACTTCGTCACGCCATGAGCACGGCGCGACCGCACCATGAGTGAGCCCCCGTCCCGGATGCGGGGCGGGGGCTCGGGCAGCGGTTCCCGGACAATCCCTAGGCGGCGTCCCTCTTCTGCACGGGAACCGCCGGCTTATGTCTCAGCGGTATGTCCCGGCCTTTGGCGCGCCAGTCCCGGACGATGGCGTCGAACACCGGAGTCAGCGATGCCTTTTCGTTGCGCTCGCCCACCGGAGCCTTGGCTGCCCTGGCCTGCAGACCTGTGTCCGCCTTGGGGACGAGGCTGACCACGTCCGGCATGTCACTTTGCGCTTCGTTTTTCACATCAGTCATTAGCGCACCATACGTCACACCCGTTCCCGTAGGCTGTGATCCAGCTCTCCGCGAGGACTCCGGGAAAACTGCCGCTGCGCGACCGGGCTCCCGACGCCCTGAGGAAGGCGACGGTTGGGTCCTGCCCGGTCGGCAACTCGACACTAGTCGGTGGGGACGATCTCCACCGAACCGATGTATTCCTGGGTCACTTCGTCCGGCAGCCGCACGAGGTAGGCCCAGTAATAGATGGCAAGGCTGAAGCAGGCGATAAGAGCAATATCCCACCACATCGGGATATTGCCGGTGGCGCCGCAGGTCTGAGTGGACGCGGGACCTGTACTGCAAAAGCCGCCCTGCCAGGAGATGACGCCCATGCCGATGAGGTACACCGGTAGCCACTGGGCATTCTTCCAGTGCATGTGCGGCACCTTCGGGTTGAGCTTGAACAGCACGGAAGCGCCGAGCAGCACATAGCCGAGCACGATGGCGAGGCCAAGCCGCCACAGGGTGTCCCATCCGGACCAGTAGATGATCAGGTTTGCGACGATGAACGCGGCCGGCGACCAGAACCAGCCGCCCGGCAGCCTGTACGGCCGCGGCCGATCCGGGTCCTGCTTGCGCAGACACCCGAAGGCGAGCGGCGCCCCCGCGTACATCAGCACACTCGCGGAGGTGACGAAGCCGACCAGCTTCTGCCAGGTGGGGAACGGCAGGAAGACCACGAGGCCCATGATGAATGCGAGGAGCAGGCCGAACCAGGGCACGGAGCGTTTGGTGGTCCGCTCGAAGAGCACCGGGACGTACCCGTTGCGGGACAGGCCGTAGGAGACGCGCGAGGCGGCCGTGGTGTAGATCAGTCCAGTGCCGCTGGGAGAGATGACGGCGTCGATGTAGAGCAGCGTCGCCAGCCAGCCGAGGCCGACGGTGGTGGCGAGTCCGGCGAACGGCCCGGTCTTGTTGGCGAAGGTGAGGTTGGCCCAGCCGTGCGTGAAGGCGCTGTGCGGCAACGCGGCGATGAACACCACTTGGAGCGCGATGTAGATCAGGGCTCCAATGAGAATGGAACCGATCACAGAACGCGGGATGTCCCGGGCCGGATTGCGGCTTTCACCGGCCAGTTGGTCTGCCTGCTCGAAGCCGAGCAGCGCGAAGATGATGCCGCTGGTGCTCACCGCTGAGAGCACACCCCGGGCACCGAACGGGGAGAAGCCGCCATAGCCGAAATTGGCGCCGCGGAAGCGGGTGAAGGCGAGCACGAGGACAGTCAAGACGGGGACGCCCACCTTCCACCACGTCGCCGCACTGTTGGTGTTCGCGAGAATGCGGATACCGAAGTAATTCACGATGACGAAAAATGCCATGAAGGCGACGGCGATCCCGTATCCGGCGGGGGTCAGATGGTTCTTTCCCGTCTGCAGCCAGGCCGCGTGAACGCTGAGGTAATTGATCGACGCCATGACCTCGATCGGAGCCACGGTGACCGCCTGCAGCCAGGAGAACCAGCCGAACGAGGCACCGGCGACACTGCCGAAGGCGTAGTGCGGGAAGCGGGCGGTGCCGCCCGCCACCGGGTACATCGCACCGAGCTCGGCGTGGACAAAGGCCAAGATGATGATGGCGACGGCGCCGATACCCCAGGAGATGAGTGCAGCCGTACCGGCGGCCTGGGCGGCGAAGAGCGCGCCGAACAGCCATCCCGACCCGATGATGGACCCCTCGGAGGTCCAGATGAGACCGATCAGCCTGATATCTCGTTTGAGGCCGGGATTCTTCGGCGCCGCAGGGGCGACTCCGGCCGGCTTCGGCGTCTCCATGATCTATGCACCCCTCGTTCCAGTCCCTATGAGGCGGTTGGGACAATTTTCCACGATTACGGGCAGCCCGCTGGACGAATCACTATCGCACTGTGATCCTGTCGCATGAATTTTGTTAAGAAAGCGGAAGCATCGGGAAAGAGAGGATCCCACCGGCACGCATACGGCCCAATGAGGTTTTCTCAGCGAAATAGTCTTCGCGAAGCCGTGTGAACCAGCCGGAAGCGGGAGGTTGCCAGCAGGCCGTGGGAGGGGAGCCTCGGCTGTCGGCAGGCGTAAAGCCCCTGGTAGAACGGGTCTCACCACAAGATCCGACGTCACAACCAGAGGCTTTACGTTGGTTGCCTATAGGGTGCGTTTCTTCTTGAGGGACGAGAAACACCTGGTCAACGCGTTGGACCTGCGGAAACCGCGTCACGGGAGATCGCGTCGGCTTCCGGGAACGACCACGTCCGTACTGGTCACCGACGAGGTCCCTCCAGAAGAAACGCACCCCCAGCGCGGCGGAGAAGTGGGTGACCTCGCATCCTTTGTCCCGCATCGCGCGCTGGGCGGCTATCGTGCCGGTGTCGGGGCGGAAGATCGACAGCAGGTGCAGTTGCTTGCCGTCGGCGTCCAGGGCACCGCGGACGGTTTTGCCGTCCGCGGCCAGGGAGCGGGGCCCGGTGTCCGTGATGTCTTCGAGGGGGTCGCGGGCGAGTGTCTCGGTGAACAAGGCGAGGGTGTCGTCGAGTTGGTCTCCGTCTGTCTTGGCCAGGGTCCGGCCCCAGGTGGTGGCGGCTGGCACCCGGCCGTGCGTGCCGTGCGGCAGGCCGAGGGCATCGAGCAGGTGGGCGTCGGCGCTCTTGGCCCAGCGGACGATGGCGGCCAGCGACCTCGCGCCGCCCAGCACGGCCACGACGGCGACGGTGAGCAGGCCGGTGAACGGATACCGGCGGCCCTGCTTGCGACGCGGATCGTCCACCAGCGTCAACGCGTCCACCAGGGTCATCACCTCTCGCGATCCGTCCAAGAACATCTGGTCACGGGGCAATTCGAGGTTATCGAGGGTGCGGGCAACGTCTTCGATCAGGCATGATGGCATCCGGGCACGGTTCCTTCGCATCACATGGCTTCGACTCCACGTGATCAACGAGGGACCGTGCTCTTCTGTGCCCGCCCTGTCAACAGGCTCTCACCAGCGCGTTTATCTCACGATGCGAGAACGCATCACCCCTGCCTCCTCCAGCGCGTCCACGGCGAGCACCGCCTCCATCTCTCGCCCGGTGAAGGTCCAGCCCACCGAGTACTCCCAGGTGAAGGAGGGGTGGACGCGGCCTCCGGCGGAGGCGATCCAGGCGAGGAGGCCGGTGGAGAATCCGGCCCCGTCGACCCGGAAGAGGATCTTGCGGCGGTGGGCGGCGGGC
>JAFAUH010000386.1 GCA_019243445.1 Streptomycetaceae bacterium
AATCCGCCTCCAGGCTGGCGCGGCGGACCAGGTGCTCCACCAGCGACCGCACGCCGGCCGCAGCCGCCACGAGCAGTGGGCCGGTCACCGTGCCGGCCAACACCGCCGCCCACCACGGCGCCGAGCTCCACACCAGCATCCCCACCATCACCGCGGCGGCGACCAACAGCGCCAAGAACAGCCCGACCAGCGAGATCTGCAGCTCCTCGCCGGGCCGCTGCTGCCCGGCCCCGTGCCGCACGTCCAGGGCATACCCGGCCGTGACGCAACCGCCGGCCAGCACCCCCAGGACGGCGGCCGCGATCGCGGGCAACGAGGTGAACAGCGCCAGCTGCCCGAACACGAAGACCGCGTTGACCAGCCCACCCGCCACACCCCGTACCGCAACGGGATCCGGCTGCCCGGCAAGGTGGCCGCGGCAGCGCCGACCGGCACGGACCGGGAAGCGGGGACAGTCCGGGCGGGGTCGGGCCTGGTGGGCACCGGCCTCAGGGTGCGGAGGGCCGGGAGGGCCGTGGCCCCAAGCCGTCGGGCGACCTGGTCGGCGCTGGCGGGCCGGTCCTGTGGATCCTTCTCCAACAGGTCCATCACCAGCTCATCGAGCGCGGCGGGCACCTGCGGACGGCGGGTACGGACCGGGTCCGGTCGGCGGCCCAGGTGCTGGCCGAGCACCTCCCAGCCGCTGCCTGGGAACGGGGGCGCGCCCGTGAGCAGCTCGTAGAGCAGGCACCCGAGCGAGTACAGGTCACTGCGGGCGTCGACCGCCTGACCGCGGGCCTGCTCCGGTGACATGTACGAGGGCGTGCCGATCACCGTGCCGGTGCCGGTCAGCGTGTGCCCAGCCGCGCCGGCGTCCCGGGCGATGCCGAAGTCGCACACCTTCACCGCCCCCGCGGCCGTGAGCAGGACGTTGGCGGGCTTGATGTCCCGGTGCACCACGCCGGCGGCGTGTGCGGCCTGCAGGCCGGCGCAGATCTGCTGCCCCCAGCGCACCACGTCCGCGACGGCGGGCAGGCCCCGGGCGGCGATCTGGCTGAGCGGCTCGCCGTCGACCAGCTCCATCACCAGGTAGACCACCGGTCGGCCGCCGAGATGGGCCTCGCCAGTGTCGTGGAGCGCGACGACGTGCGGGTCGTTCACCGCAGCGGCGGTCCGCGCCTCCCGGCGCAGCCGGGCCACCAGCTGCGCGTCGCCGGGCCGTGCGATGACCTTGACCGCGACCGGGCGGCCGAGCCGAGTGTCGACGGCGCGCCAGACCTCGCCCATGCCGCCGGCCCCGAGGAGATCCCCCCGCCGGTACCGGCCTGCCAGCGTGCTGCCGCGCATCTCGCCCTCCGTTCTGGTCGCCACCAGCAAGGTGGTGGTCCTCAGCGCATCGGGGCGGTCCGCCCGATGCGATCCGCAGCGTACGCAAACACCTCCGAGCGCCCGGTCGGCCAAGCGCCCGCGCCGCCCGGCCGACCGGGCGGACGGGGCCGTGCCCGGTCATCCGCCGTCTCGGCGGCCGCGGATCACGGCTGCCGGGCCAGCAGCCCTGCCACCTGGCTGTGGTGGCGGATGTAGGCGGCTCCGGGCTGAGCAGCCCGGCCACCCACATCAGGTCGCTCATCTGGCGGGGGAGCGGGGCGGCCAGCAGCGGCTCCCAGTGCGCGGCCCGGTTGCGCAGCTCGTGCAGATCGCCGATCTTCCGGTCGACCGTGGCGCGCTCGGTGCCCCGGGGGAACGCCTTGTGGAGGTAAGGGACCCACAGCGTCTTCTCGTGCGCGGAGAAGGACAGGTACCTCCAGATGCCCATCGACAACTTCAGCGATGATCTTCCCCGGAGGGGCAGTGGGCCCGAACCGGGCGCGGGCGGCGTCGATGGCCTTGCGCGGCTTGTCGTTGACATCGGCCCGGCGGCCGCCCTTCTTGGTGCGGATCAGCGGTATCGGTAGGTTTCGGCTATTCGTCTGCGCGGAATAGGGTCATGATCGACTGGCAACCTCGGCTGCGTAGGCGGCTCTGACGGTCCCGGCCGACCAGCGCTCGGCAGCCTTGGGGCTGACCATGGCCTGGGCCGGGACGCCTACGAGACCCACGCCCCGCTCGAGGCATTGGGCCTGATCGACGTCACTCCGACATCGGCCGCCCGCCCTGCCACCGCGTCACCCTGACCGACGGCACCACCCGCGACGCCGCCTCCGCGATCGAACCGGTGCTGCGGGCCTACGCGGCCACCGGCACCTGGACCCGCCCGCTGAGCGCCCGGTAATGCACAGAGGCGGCCCGACGGCGCAGCTGCCCACCGCTACCGCGAACTCCATGACGATGCATCAGGACGCTCGGTTAGCAGGCCACTTCGACCGGTGGATCGGGCCGCTGTGCGGTGTCTGGCCGGATGACCATCGGCGACCAGGAGCTCAGCTTCCACCCGGCCTCCAGGGACCACCAGGCGATCACCATCCCCGCACACCGGCTGGTAGCTGTCGTCGTCGAGCCCCGGGGGGCCCGACAGCACCATGAGCGCGACGAGGTCTACTGGCGGCCCTACGAACCCGTCAAGACCTCCGAGGCCACTACTCCCGGGTCGCGGCTGCGGCCGGTGGACTGACACACCGCATCACCGGAGCTCGTCGACCTCATCCGGCCCGGCCCGTCACCTGCGGCAGCGTGCCTACTCGCCGCTGCCTCGTGCCCCAGCCTCGACGTGCTGCTCGTCGCCGGGGGCGTCCGGGCCGAAAGTGCCCGATTCCGTCTCCTGCGCACCGAGAGGTCAAGGAGACTGGACCGGCCCGGCGGCGCCCGTTGACCCGGGCGCGCGGCACCGAGGAGTGCCACGAGTCGTGCACCGCCCGCGAAGAGCGCGACTATCGACGGTTGGTGCTTCTCCGTCACGCGCCGGTAATACTCCCCCTCGGACTGAACTCTGCAACGATAGGTACCCGTACGCTTACCTACCGCAATCATGGAGGATTGTCATGCTGCGCATCGCCATCCCGAACAAAGGTTCCCTCTCTGGGTCGGCGGGTGCGATGCTCCATGAGGCCGGATACCGCCAGCGCACGGACACGAAAGAACTCGTCATCGTCGATGAGGAGAACGGGGTGGAGTTCTTCTACCTGCGCCCCCGCGACATCGCCGTCTACGTCGGCTCCGGCCAGCTCGACATCGGCATCACCGGCCGCGACCTACTGCTGGACTCCGCAGCTGCGGCCGAGGAAGTCTTGCAACTCGGCTTCGCACGCTCCACCTTCCGCTTCGCGAGCATGCCTGGGATCGCCGAGACAGTCCAGGACCTCGAGGGGATGACGATCGCCACCTCCTACCCCGGTGTGGTCGAAAAGCACCTCGCCGAACATGGGGTACACGCCCGTGGCATCGTCCGCTTGGACGGCGCTGTCGAGACCGCGATGAAACTGGGTGTCGCTCAGGTGATCGCCGACGTCGTCGAGACCGGCACGACGCTGGCTCACCTTGGCCTGGTGGTCATCGGCGAACCGATCATGGAATCCGAGGGCATCGTCATCCGCCCCGCCGGAGCGGACACCACTGACGAAGCTGCCCAGCGGTTCCTCCGCCGTCTGCAAAGCGTCCTGGTCGCCCGCATCTACGTGATGATGGACTACGACATCCGCATGGAGGACGTGGAAGCAGCCGTGGCCCTCACACCGGGCCTGGAGTCGCCGACCGTCTCCCCGTTGCACAAAGAGGGCTGGGCGGCCGTCCGCGCCATGGTCCCGGCCGACCAGGCCCAGCACATCATGGACGAGCTGGAGACCGTCGGCGCCCGCGCCATCTTGGCCACCCGCATTTTCTCCGGGCGGTTCAGTCCTCTCTCACCCTCGATCCCCCGGCGGAGTGAACGCGACCTCTGAGGAGCCCTGGTCTCGCTGTCTCTTTTCGTGCTCGGCTGCGGGGGCGGCACCTTGGTGCAGGCCACCAGCCGTACCATGAGCAACTTGGTGGTCTCAAGCCGCGATCGTGGTGGATTGGGTGGCGGCGAGGTCTTTCGCGCGGGTGCGGACCTCGTCCACTGCGGTGGTGCGGTAGGGGCGGGCGGCATCTAGCAGCGTGTTGAGCCGGGAGGCCACGAGCGTGGAGTCGACGCGGGCCGCCTCGTCGAGGGCCTGCTGGGCAGCGGCGGCGGCCTGCTCGGCTTCGCCCTCGTCGAACAGGGCGGCGGCCAGCCCGACCCGGTCCATGACACGGACGCGGTCGAAGCCGGGTTTGCGCAGGGCGAGCGCGTCAGTGAAGTGGACGCTCGCGCGGCGCAGCCGTCCGATGCCTTTCAGATCGCGGGCGGATACCGCGCGTGCGCCGGCGTGTTCGGCGGCGTCGAAGTACGACATCCACTCCGGTACGTCGCCAAGGCCGTCGGCCAGGAGTTCGTCGGCTGCGCCGAGGTGCTCCTCGGCTTGTCGCTCGTTGCCGAGGGCCGCGTGTACGCGGCCGGTCTGGGAGGCGACCAGGGCCTTGACTGCGGGCCGGTGTGCTTTCGCGGCGGCCACGCCGAGAAGGCCGAGGGCGTCGGCTGGTCGGCCGAGGTAGATCATCTGGTGGGACATGCGGGTGACGATCTCCACCCCGCGGTCGTGCTGCCCGGCCTCACCGGCCGCATAAATGCCGTAACTCCAGTATCTTTGCGCGGCTCCGAGCCTGCCGGTGTCATGGCTGACCCACCCGGCCAGTGCCGACAGGTCGGCGCTCGCTGCAAAGACCCGCGAGCGCAGGCTGGCCGGTACACCGTCTTGGATACGGCGGGCTACCTCAGTGAGTTGGGCGATGATCGCCGACCGGTACAGTCCGCCGCCTTTGGAGGCATCGGCGCGGGTGAAGAAGGCGGTGACCTCCTCCAGCGCGGTGACGGTGTCGGTGTCGAAGCCGCGGATGTCACGGTTCAAGGAGCGGGCGGTACCGCCCAGCATCCGTTCGGCGACGAGGATCAGCGGGGCGCCGACGGCGAGTTGGAGAGCGTCGCGGCGGTTCATCATCAGGTCCATCTGTGTCCATCCTGCCAAGGCGTGGGCGGCGGCCTCGGTCAGTAGCGGGAGCTGGATCGTATCCAGCTCCACCCCGGCGGAGACCAGGCCCAGATCACTGGGAGTGAGCGGCACTCCGGCCGCCTCGGTGAGGATGTGAGCGAGTAGGGCGGGTACCGGCGGACGGGGCCGTTCACCGTCGATCCAGCGACGGATGCGGGTGGCGTCCGGAGAGATCTGGCGATGGCCTTGGCGTACGGCTTCTGAGCTCACCCGGCGGGCGATCTCGCCGTGCGACAGGCCGGTGGCCTGGATCCACAGCGCCAGGTGCGGGTTCTTCGATCTGCTGGTCTTCACTGTTCGGTCCCCCTGACCGTATGTCACGGAGCGTGTTAACTTCGCGATGGTTCGCGGTACTTACCGTACTGGCCAAACCGTGGACGCCGGGCGGATTCTTCTCCAGGCGGGAGCGAGCCCGCCGCTCGCGTGACAGGAGAGAAGAAGGAGGGCCTATGGGTGCGGTGACGTCGTGCTTTACGGTCGGGGACCAGATCGTGCGCGTGTGTGCCGACTCGCCCCGGGTAGCGGAGGTGCTGGGCGAGTTCTACCCGCCCGTTGCCGCTCCGGCCGACAGGTCCGGGGTGTGGACGCTGACAGCGCTATCGGGGCGGGGGCCGTCGATCGCGTCGCGTAATGCGTTCGGGGTGGCCTACAGCGTCAACCGCGCGGGGCGGGCAGTGAAGTTGTGGTCCACGGTGGAGCATGATGTGGCAGTCACGGCGCGCAAGGTGGCCCGGGAGATTCTGCTGGAGCAGTGCGAGGACCGCCGCTACACGATGGTGCACGCCTCCGCTATCTGGCGGGACGACGCGGTGGTGGTTTTCGCCGCGGATAAGCGGGGCGGCAAGACCACGCTCGCGTTGCGCGCGGTGCTGGAGCACGGGTGGCGGCTGCTGTCGAACGACCATCTGATTCTGTACCAGGATGATGCGGCCGGCGGCTTGGTGGCGACGTCGCTGCCCACGCCGATCCCGGTGAAGGTGGGCACGTTCTTGGACCTGGAGGGGCATCTTCCTCTCCCGTGGGACGGGGCGGGGGTGGATGTGGAGGCATTCCGGGCGATGCCTCGGGCGGAGCGGTACCGGTATGACACCGGGGTGTACTTCACCTACCGCCGCCTCGGCCAGGACAACCCGGTGCTGGTGCCGCTGGCCGATCGCCGCGTGGTGGTCGTCTTCCCCTCCTACGGCACGGCCGCCTCGCCGGCCGGTGTCCCCGACGCTGTCCCGCATGACCAAGCGGCGGCCGAGCTGGGGCGGCATGTGCGGTGGGACTGGGTGGGCGACCGGCAGCTCAACCAGCGCCATCTACCCCGCGTGGAGCGCGGCCAGGCAGCGTTCCTCGCCGACGGCGCGCACCTGACCGCGGTGCTGGCGCGGGTCGCCGAGGCGGTGCGCTGGTGCCACGCGGGCGACCCCGCGGCGGTGCTGGATGCCCTCGGCCTGGGCACGGGGGTGACGCGGTGAGCCGGATAGCGGTCAGCGTGATCGTGCCGACCCGTAACCGGCCCGCGCTGCTCGCGCACGCCCTGGCCAGCATCGCCGCTCAAGACCTTGGCCGGGCGCGGGTGGAGGTGATCGTCGTCAACGACGGCGGGGTGGACGTGGCCGCTACCGTGGCGGCGGCCCGCGTCCATGTGCCGGTGCGGCTGCTGACCACCAAGCACCAGGGGTTACCGGCGGCGCGCAACGCCGCCCTGGAGGCTGCCCGCGGTGCGTTCGTGGCCTATCTCGACGATGACGACGTGTGGCTTGACGGCCACCTGGCCGCCGCGCTGGACGTGCTGGACTCCGGTGGCTGCGACCTGGTCCACACCGCCTGTCTGGTCGCCCACGCCCGGTATGACCCGGCCGCAGGCGGTCCGGTACCGGCCCGGCACGCCTTCGATTATGTCTTCGACCCGCGGTTGCTGGCCGTGGCCAATTGCATGCCGGTGGGCGCCGTGGTCATGCGCTCCCCCGGCCGGTGGGGTCCGAGGTTCGATACGCGCCTGGCAGTCCAGGAGGATTGGGAGTACTGGCTGCGGCTGACCCGGCACCACCGCTGGCGGGTGCACAGCCTCCCGGTGGCGACCGCGATCTACCACCGTGTCACCGATCACGAGTCGATGACCACGAGCGCGGCCACCACCCTTACGGGCCTTCGGCGCTTCGCTGCCGGGCACCGGCTCATCCACCGCCGCTGGCCGGTCCCCACAGGTGGCCGCATCCACCAACTGCGCGGCCTGCCGCACTTGATGTATGAGCTGGTCGCCGAACGCATCCGCGTCGGCGAGCCGGTGGACCCCTGCTACTACGAGAAATCGCTGCGGGTGATCGCCGACGCCGTCCACGGCAGGCTGGAGGTCCACCAGGCGCCCGACGCGCTCACCGCCGCCATCGCCCCCACTTCCATCCTCATGAACCGGGAAGCCCTCCTATGACACCGCCCGCCCCGAACACCGACCCCGCTGCCCGCGCCGCAGCGCTGTGCCCGGGACTTAAGGTCACCGGCGTCTTGCACCGCACCGGCAAGACCGTCCTGCTGACCGGCACACTCGACGACCGGGCGGTGGTGGTCAAAGCCCTCACCGACCCCGACCCGTTCTGGCGGGAGAAGTTCACCCGGGAAATCGTCGCCTACCAGGCGTTCGCCACCAGCCCTCCACCATTTCCGGTCCCGGCGCTGCGCGCCGCCGACGAGGCCGTCGGCGTGTTCGTCCTTGACCACGCCGACGGCCGCCCGGCGGCTACCGAACGCTACCCGCCGGCCCTGCCGCTGCCCCTGGTTGAGAGGCTGCTGGCGGCGGTGGCTCCCGTGCGGCGCTGGACGCCCCCGCCAGTGCTGGCCCAGCCGGTCTTCGCCTACCCCGACCGTCTGGCACGCTACCGGGCCGCAGGCTTGTTCGATGATGCCGATGTGGCCGCGTTGACGGTGCTGCTGCGGCGCACAGTGGGCCGGTGGGAGTTCGCCCATGGCGACGCCCTGCTCTCCAACATCCTGATCACCGACGACGGCCGCGCCACGCTGATCGACTGGGAGTTCGCCGGCCTGTACCCGCCGGCCTACGACCTCGCCCTGCTGTGGGTCCTGCTGCGCGCCACCGAAGGGGCCCGCGACCGCATCGAGACCGCTGCCGGCGACGAGCCAGCGGTGCGGGCCGGGTTCTGGATTTCGGTGGCCACCGTCCTCACCCGGGAGATGCGCACCCACCGCGAACTTCCCGAGCACGCCCCGCAGCGAGCCCACCTTGCGGGCCTGACCGCCGACTGGGACAGCGTCCGCCCCCTGCTGGGCGGCCTCGCCGACGAACGGAGCCACTGACAGTGATGCGCATCGCCCTGGTCCACCGCGACCTGCACCACGTCACCCGCGGCGGCATCTGCACCCTGTACCGGGCCCTCGCCGATCATCTGGCCGCCGCCGGATGCCGCATCACGCTGATCACCCAGACCAGCCCCCACCCCATCCAGCCCACGCGGCGGATCGAGGTGATCACCGTGCCCCGCACCGACGACCTGCCCGTACACCGCACCGCCGTCGCCCGCGTACTCGACGCACTCGCTCCCGACGTCGCCGAGTGCTCCACCTGGGAAGCCGAACTGCTCACCTACGCCTCCCGCCCGGCAGCCGAGCGGGCGCCGGTGGTGGTGCGCGGTGACCTGTCAGCCGCCACTATGGGCGCCGCCGAGCTTGCCGCCGACGAAGCCGCTCTGTGCCGGGCGGCGGACGCCATGCTCGCGGTCAGCCGCTTCGCCGCTACCGACCTCGCTGCCGCCTACCGCATCCCCGCCCCGCCCGTGCTGCCCAACGGCGTCGACCGCCGCCGCTTCCACCCGGCCCAACCCCACCTGCCGAGCTCCGGTGAGCACCTGCGCCTGGGCACCGACGGACAACTCCTCGCCTCCCAGCCGCTTCCGCGCCTGCTGGCCACCGACGCGGCCTGGGCGTCCTATTTCACCGCCGACCGCAAACCCGGCGCCCCCGTGCGCCTGGTGTGGGTGGGCAAGCTCACCCGGATGAAGGGCTACGACCGCCTCGCCCGCTTCATCCCCGCGCTACGCGGGCGGGCCCAGTTGCTGCTCGTTCTCGGTCACGGACAGATCCACTACCCGGTCGAACCAGGCGCCCACGACCACGTCCTGACCGTCCGCGACCTCGACGAGTTCGACCTGCCGGCCGTCTACCGGGCAGCGGACTACCTGCTGTCCACTTCCCGCTGGGAAGGCTACGGACTGGCCATCGCCGAAGCCCTCGCCTGCGGCACCCCCGCCCTCCTGCCCGCCGACCTCGCCGTCGCCGACGAACTCCTCAACCCCAACGTCACCGGCGCCACCTGGCAGGCCGACACCGACCTGCTCACCCTCCTCGATACCCGGCCCCGCCTCACCGGCGCCCTGCCCGCCACCTACGACTGGACAGCGAACGCCCGCGCCACCCTCGCCCTCTACCAAGACCTTCACGCCCGCGCCGCCCGAACCCAGGAGCGGCCATGAAGATCCTCCTGACCGGTCCCGACCACCCTGGCGGCAGCATCCCCCCGTACCTCGGCATCCTCACCCACCAGCTCCGCGCACTCGGCGCCCGAGTCGACCGCGCCGGATCCACCACCTTGCCCTACGACCCGACGGCAGGTGCCTTCTGGCCACCTGAGCGCATTGCGGCCACCGCGGACGAACTCGCCGCCACCATCGACCCCACCGGCTACGACGTCGTCAGCCTGCACTACGGCAATCTGGAGATCGAACAACTCCTGCCCACCGCCTGGCGAAAGCGGCACACATCGCTGCCGCCCATCGTCCACCACGTCCACGCCCTGGCCCCTACCCTGTTCACCCAGCACGCCCCCGACCCTGCCCTGCACACCCGCGCCACCACCGGCATGCGCACCGCGGACGGACACGTCTTCTTCGGCACCTACGCCCAGCACCGCACCGCAACCACCGCACCGGGCCGCGTCATCCCCCTGCCGACCACCATCCCGCCCGGCACCCACCCCCACCTCACCGAACTCCTGCGACAAGCGCTCGACGCAGCCCGACCTGGCGCCGTCGTCGTGACCCTGTGCGGATTCGCCGCCCCCTGGAAAAACCCGCAACTCCTCATCGACGCCCTCGAACACACCACCACCCCCATCCACGCGATCCTAGCTGGACCCCTGTGGGACGACCCCGAACAAGCCGGCTGCGACCTGCGCTCCGCCGTAGGCACACCCCTGCGACTCGGCCACGCCGCACAGCTGGCCGTCGTACCGCACTACTGCGGCCCGCCGGAGCGCCTCGCGCTCGTGCGCGCCAGCACCGCCGCCGTCTTCCCCTACCGCCACCAGCCCACCTTCCAAGGCTCCGGCGCCATCGCCGACTACCTCGCCCACCGCGTCCCGGTCATAGCCACCGACATCGCCAACATGCGCGAACTCGCCACCCACATCGTCCCCGCCGACGATCCGGCCGAACTCGCCGCAGCCCTCGACCACCTGACCGACCACACCCGGCACCCCCCGGCCCCCGACAAGTTCATCCCCCACGCCCACGCCAGCGCCTGCCTCGACTTCTACCGCACCCTGACCCGCTGACCCACCCACAACGAGGGGGCACGCTTTTCGTGAACGACTCGACCGAACTCCTCATCGCCCGCCATGGCGAAGCCTGGTGCAACCGAGACCAGACCATCGGCGGGCCCGCGCACTGCCGCGGCCTCACACCCCACGGCCGCGCCCAAGTCCAGCACCTCGCCACCCGCCTGGCCCACGAACACACAGACGGCCGACCGATCGGAGTCATCTACACCAGCCCCCTGCGCCGGGCCCGCGAAAGCGCGAACCTCATCGCCCGCGCCCTCGGCATCGAACCGGTCATCGACACCAACTTGCGCGAACCCGACTACGGCAACGCGGACGGCCGCCCCTGGAAGCAGGTCGTCGCCGCCTTCGGCGCACCACCCGCCGACCACCCCGACCAACCCATCGCCGACGGCGCCGAACCCTTCACCACCTACCTCACCCGCTCCCGCAGCGCACTGGCAACCCTCCTGCAACGCCACGCGGGCACCCGCATCCTCATCGTCGGCCATGGCGAGACCGTCACCGCCGCCCACCACCACATGCTCAACGCCACCACACCCCTTCCAGCCCTCTTCACCGTCCACCAGGCGTCCTTGACCATGTGGATCCAGCAGCCCGTCTCCGTCACCTTCCCCGAAGCCGGTCACCGCTGGGCACTGGCACTCCACAACGACACCAGCCACCTCGCACCCCCCGCCCACCCGCTACAACGGGACCACCACCCAAGGCGCGGACAAGCCGGAAGTGACCACGTAACGGAGCACAGACACGCCGGGCAACCCGTCTCGTAGGACTCCGCCCCGGATCCCGCGGTACCGGGAGCACTGTCCCCACCGCATCACGCCGCGGCGGGGACGGGTTCCTCCGGTGGTGGCGTAGTCGCTGGCTGCCGACGAGACACATGCACGGAGGTTGCCTCACCGCGTCCGTCACTCGCCGGAACGAGGCTCCCGGATGTCTCATGAGATACACGGAACATGAAGAACGCATTCACGCCTGCCGGATCTGACTACGTAGACTCCCGTTGTCGGCCCCGGATGCTGCCCTTCCCCCGTGGGGCATCGTCGGGGCCGAACCGCCTTTGGCCCCCTTCATACGGAGGCACCTGCCCCAGCTGGTGCCGCTCCGATCGGGCGACGGGGAGCGATGATCTGGCCGCAGCCCTTGCTCCGGGTGGGGGCGCCACGGGGTGCGCGACGTCGTGATCGGGTGCCTCAGCGAACGGGCACGGTGGCACGGCCCAGTAGACGGAGCGGCCGGTGTTCGAGGAGCACTGGCTCCTCGAACACCGATGGGGATTTTGCCGATTAGTTAGTCTGCGATTACCTTGAGTGAGTGACCTGTCGGCAGCGTCACGCGGCCGTTGGCCACATCACCCCTGAACTGGCCAACCTGATGCGATGAAGGAGCGGGGCCTCCGCTCCCCGTGACGGTTCCGGTGTCCAGGTGGACACTCGGGGTCATCACATCCAATCCTCGAGGATGGGAGGCCCCTGATGACTGCAGCGTATGACGGTCAGCAGATCGTGGGAATGGATT
>JAFAUH010000381.1 GCA_019243445.1 Streptomycetaceae bacterium
CATCCGCCGGAGGCGCTGGCGATGATGCTGGTCGACTACAAGGGCGGCGCGACCTTCGCCCCGTTCGCAGGTATGCCGCACGTAGCCGGCTTGATCACAAACCTGGAAAACGACGCCGGACTGATCGAACGCGCCCACACCAGCCTCGCGGGCGAGATCCAGCGCCGCCAGCAGGTACTCAAGGACGCGGGCAACGTCGCGGACATCTCCCAATACGCCGCCGAACGCGCCGTACGCCCCGACCTGCCGCCGTTGCCGCACCTGCTGGTCGTCATCGACGAATTCGGCGAACTGCTGGCCGCCAAGCCGGACTTCATCGAACTGTTCTTGTCGATAGGGCGGATCGGGCGGAGCATCGGAGTGCATCTGCTGTTGTCCAGCCAGCGCATCGAGGGCGGCAAGCTGCGCGGGCTGGACACCTACCTCTCCTACCGCCTGGGCCTGCGGACCTTCTCGGCAGAGGAGTCCCGCACGGTGCTGGACACCCCGGATGCCTTCCACCTGCCACCGCTGCCCGGCTTCGGCTACCTGAAAGTGGATACCAGTACCTACGAGCGGTTCAAGGCCGGGTACGTCTCCGGCCCCTACCGCGGACCAGCGCAGCGCGAACAGGAGCCGTCGGGTCCGGCCGCCCTGCCCTACCCGGCGTACAACACCCTCGCCGCCCCGGAGGCGGGCGCGCCGGACGCGGAACCAGTGATGCTCAAGCGCACCGTCGGCGCCACCGAACTCGCCGTCATGGTCGACCAGCTGCGCACCGCCGCCGAGCCCGTGCAACGCATCTGGCTGCCGCCACTACCCGCCACACTCACCCTCGACGCGGTAGCCGGCCCAGCCGACATCACCGCACGGGGCCTGCACCTGGCACAGCAGGCACCAGGTCCCATGAAGATCCCGCTCGGCCTGCTCGACGACCCGGCACGGCAGCGGCAGGGCCCGTGGACGCTCGACCTGACCACGGCAGGCGGCCACGTCGCCATCATCGGCGGACCGCAATCCGGCAAGACCACCCTGCTGCGCTCCCTGATCTTGTCCCTGGCCCTCACCCACACCCCGCGGGATGTGGCCGTCTACGGTCTCGATCTGGTCGGCGGCGGTCTGCACGCCCTGGCCGGGCTGCCGCATACCGGCGGCATCGCGGGCCGGGCCGACCGCGAGCGGGTACGCCGCACAGCCGAAGACGTACGCGGCATGCTCGCCGCCCGCGAAGAACTCTTCCGCACACACGGCATCGACTCCATCGACCAACTCCGCGCCGCCCACGCCGCCGGACACCTGAGCGAACTGCCGTCGACCGACATCGTGTTCGTCATCGACGGCTTCGGCGCCCTGCGCGACGACTTCGAAGAGATCGACGACCTCGTCACCGACCTGCTGCAACGAGGCGGCGGCTACGGCATCCACATCATCGCCGCCATGCTGCGCTGGAACGACGTGCGCATGGCAACCCAGTCCACCTTCGGCACCCGCCTGGAGCTGCGCCTGAACGACCCCGGCGACTCCAGCATCGACCGCCGACTCGCCGAAGCCATCGCCCCCGGCCCACCCGGCCGCGTCCTCACCGACACCAAACTCATCGCCCACGCCGCCCTGCCCCGTATCGACGCCCAGGCCACCACCGACGACCTCGGCACCGTGGCCGAGCAGACCGCCCGCGCCATCGAAGCCGCCTGGCCCGGCGAACGCGCGCCACGCGTCAAGGTCCTGCCCACCCGCCTGACCGCCACCGCCTTGCCGACCCCGGCCGCCGAGGCACGCAGGGTACCGATCGGCCTCGACCAAAACGCCCTCGCCCCAGTCCTGCTCGACCTGTTCGAGCGCGACCAGCACCTGCTCATCCTCGGCGACGACGAATGCGGCAAGACCAACCTCCTGCGCCTCATCGCCCAGCAGCTGATCGACCGCTACCCGAAGGAGGAACTGGTCTTCGCCGTCATCGACCCCCGCCGCAGCCTGCGCAACACTGTCCCCGAGCCGTACCGGGGCGGCTACGCCCACACCGCCCGCCTCGCCGCGGGCCTGGCCACCGGCATCGCCACCGAACTGGACAAACGCATCCCGGAAGAGTTCAGCCCCGAAGAACTCACCAACCCCCAAGCCGGCGGCGCCCTGTACACCAGCCCGCGGATCGTCCTCCTCATCGACGACTACGACGCCCTCACCACCGCAGGCCAGCAACCCCTCACCCCGTTCCTGCCCTACGTGCCCTCCGCACCCGACATCGGACTGCACTTCGTCGTCACCCGCCGCGTCGCCGGCGCCTCCCGCGGCCTGTACGACCCCTTCCTGCTCGCCCTGCGCGAAAGCGGCACCAGCGGCCTGGTCCTTTCCGGCGACCGCACCGAAGGCCAACTCTTCCCCGGCCTCTACGCCACCCCCCAGCCTGCCGGACGCGGCACCCTCGTACGCCGCGGACAAGCCCACCGCCTGATCCAAACCGCCCTCGCCCAAGACCACTTCGGGCACGACTCATAGACTCATAGGGAATTCCGCGTGACCAAGGACGTCATCGCCCTCACCCCTCACATGCCCGGCATCCGCACCATCGCCGCAGCACTCCTGGCCACCGGACCCGAAATGCGCCTGCAATCCCTCGCCGACGGCAACATCCTGCAACTGTGCGACGACGCAGGCCGACCCCTGCTCTCCGTCGAAGCCCCCCTCCAGATCCACACACCAGGAGAGACCACACGCCTGCTCGGACCCGCGGCCGACACTCGTACCCCGATATGGTGGACCGAGGCGCGCGCCTCCACCGCCGTCCCCGAAGCCGAACACCTCGCCGCCACCTTCGCCGGACATCTCGCCCACCACCTGGGCGGCACCCTCTGGCCCGAGAACACACCCCTCCCACCACCCGGCACGACCCTCGACACGAGCACCACCGCAGCCCCGACCCCGGCCGCCGCACAACCCGCCGTGGACGTACTCACCGACCGCGTCGCCGTCGTCATCCACGACCGCCCCGTCATCGCCATGACCGCCTGGCTCTCCGACGCCCTACGCGCCTGCCTGACCACCAACCGCGCCCTCCAGATCGTCACCCCACCCCACAACCGGCTCACCCTCCCCACCCGGCTCACCCTGTCCGGACCACCACACCGATGGGTCATCCGCGACGGCGCACGCGGCTACTACGACGGACTGTCCGGCGCCCAACTCCACTGGCAAGACGGCGCATTCCGCCCCCTCGAAAACACCAGACCAGTCGCCGCCTTCACCCAGCAATCCGAACTATCCGGCTCGAAAGGCGGCCAACTCCTCCTCTCCTTCCGCACCCGCCACCCCGCCACAGCCAACCTCACCCTCGGCGGCGCCCTCGAACACATCTGGCAGACCCTCACCAGCCAGCCTCCCTCCGGCTGGGGCACCGCCGAACCCGCCAGTCTGCCCTGGTCCCGCCAACAGATCACCGACCTCGCCCGCCAACGCGTCCTGGGCGGCACCTGGCTCGTCGCCGTCGGCACCCCCGACCGCCCCGCGATCGCCACCCTGCGCATCGCCAACACAGACGCGGGCGTCGAGGAAGAGGCCAGCGTCGCCTTCGGCTACCGGCACGACGAACAGACCCCGACAAACGAACTTCCCGAACTGGCCGCCGCACTGGTCACCCACCACAACCTCCAGTCGATGCTCATCCAACACCGCACCGGCCGCCACGACCTCACCATCCCAGCCCACGCCGAATCCCTTCCCGTACCGATTGCCTTCGCGCTCGGCCCCGAGGACGTCGAACAGATCGGCCTCGGCCATGCCCTTCGCCCACCCATCGACCACGCGCCGCAACGCCTGGGCGATACCGCTCATCCGGGGCTGTACTACACACTCGGCGACGAGAAGCCGGCCTCGGGATGGGCAGCACTGGAAAGGCTTACGCGGCACCTCCGGCAATAAGGCTGCGGTGGTCCAGATCTGCCGCTGCGCCGCCACCAGCCAACAGCGACAGCACTATCTCGACGATCCCCGGCCAGGCGGCGCTGCCGCTCACGCACGATCTGGGGCTCGAAGGTGCCCTGCGTGTGGTGGGCGGCGCGTCACCTCTTCGACGAGCATGGTTGCAGTGAACAGTTCCCCGCATTTTCCTGTACACCATGACGGCCGACGCGCATGCCAATCTGAGATACCGACGCGAGTACGCCGGGCTCAGCATCGAGGAGTTCGCCGAACGGGTCGGCGTCACCACCCGCGCCGTCCGCTACTGGGAAACCGGCCAGCGGGAGATCGGCGACCGCCACTTCGGCCGGGTACTGGCCGTGCTGCGCTGCGATGCCCAGGCGATCGGAGAGCGCCGTCGGGGTGAGGAGACTCTGCGCGACCTGCGGCGGGGAGCTTCACTCAGCGCTGAGCAGGTAGCCGCGCATCTGCGTAAGCATCGCACCACCGCCCACATGAAGATCACGGCCGACAAGGTCCGCACCCTTGAACAGGGGTGCCATGTCCGAGGCCAGCCGTGGCGGTCAGCGCAGGACTGCGGAACGCTCGCGAAGGCTCTCGCCACCCTGTACCGGGTTCCTCCCCGCCTGCTGGTCGACGCGTGGCACAGATCGAACACGATCGTCGCTGCGCCGGACCTCGCCCCAATGTCGAAGCGCGCCCAGTCGTCCGTCGCGCAGCAAGCATGGGATGCTCTGAACGAACGCCAGCAGCTCTACCTTCGGGAACTGTTCCACGAGGATCAGGAACGCGAACAACTGCAGGCACAACGGCACCTTGATGGTGCCCCCTACATTCCGGCGGCCGAGTGGCGCAGGTTTCTGTTCTGCCTCCACGCCCCCGCGTCCGTGGTCGGCTATACCCCTGCCCAGGAGCGCTTGCGTGCGGCCGGTGTCCACGATCCAGGGGCCGGCTCATCCCTGAGCGCGCTGGAGCGTCGCGGCCTGATTGTGTGTCACCACGACACTGTGTACGTCGCGCCGCTCGGGGAGGTGAAGCGAACCCGTGTGGAGCTGACCCGTGCTGGGCGGTCCACCGTCCGTGCCGGTCTCGGCATCGAACGCCCGGCAACACCATCTGGAATGCTGTCCGAGTGGTTGTGGCGCATCCTGGTGCGCGTCATCACTCGCGCCCCGATCTCCGATGGAGACGTTCCAGGCCGCGGTACTCACTATCTCGCGGTCGGGCATTCCGTCCGTAAAGGGGTGCCATCGCGGGGTTTCATCGAGCACCGGCAGCCTCACGGCGCCGACGGAGGGCCGCACTACTGGTACCCGACCCGCTCGGGAATCAGCCACGCTGCCGACCACCTCGCCGTATACCGGGAGCTGTACCCGCGCGTCAACACCGAAGGGCTCGAGAACCATCTGACCGAACCGATGTGACGAAACGTGGGGAAGTGCTCACGCTTCGGCGTCTAGACTCCGTCCCGTGGACGACGATCCAAGCGAGCCGCCCGGGCCACCGGACAACGGCACCATCCTCCTTGAGGTCGTGAAGGCGTTCGAGATCTGCTCCAACGCCGCGACTCATGCCGACTTGAAACCAGCCGAAAGAGTCGAACGACTCGTGCAGGCCCACAGCTCGCTGATGGCCGCGTTCGGCCCCGGCCACCGGGTCACCTTCGCCGACATCCTGGACCGCCTCAGCGGCGACCAGGCCGGAATGCTCGAAGGGCTCATCCCCGCATGGCTCGATGCGACGGACCTCAGCGGGGTCAGACTTCTGGACCCCGAAGGCATCCCGACCGCTGGGGGCTTCGACTTCCGCCAAGAAGCCGAACTGGTCCGCTGGAAGGCCGCGAAGCTCGGCAAGCAACCCGAAGGCGTCACCGCGCAGGGCCTCGATGCGGAGTACAGCCAGGAATCCGTCTTCAGGTCCATCAAGGGCGATTTCTACCAGCGCCACCGCACCACGCTGATCACCCGCCCTGTCGTCCCCACCAGCGAACTGCCGGACCTGCTCCTGCCGCTCCAGGCCAACCGCTTCTACCAGCCGATCGAGCAATACGCCCAGTATCAGGGCTGGTTCTTCCCGTGCACGGCATGCCAGTGGCCGATGAAGATCACCCTGACCAGAAGTGGCCGACGCGCTCGGGGAACCGTGCAGTGCCTCTACCCCTGGCACGCCGACACAGGGTCCGTGTACGTCTTCACCCCCACGACGGGCAGCGAGCCGCCCGTTCTGCACCCGGACTTCGAATGCCGGCAGCCGTCCGCACGTCACGCCCGGCTGTGGACCGGAACACTTCCCCACATTCCACAGCCACTGCGGGCATCCGATCACCTAGCGCTGCACCGAGCGGTGTGGCGCTACACCACCGTGTCCGGGCTGCCGGAGCTGAAGACTCACCAGGCCCTCGAAGAAGCCCTGGCCGGCACCGGCTGCACCCCGGCGTTGTGGCCGTTCAACGACACCTTCGACCACGCCGTGATGAGCCCGCATGGTGAGGTTCTGTTCAGCGCGGACTTCAAGGACTACACCTGGCAGAACCACCTGATCGCCAAGATCCACAGGGATGCCGGCGATAGTGGCGGAGCGAAGTGGCTCATCGTCCCCGACCACCGAAGCGAACAGGTCGATCACCTCAACGCCGCCGGACGTCCCTACGACCTGCAAGCGATCACCGCGACCGACTACCTGACGATGGTTGTCGAGACGGTCAAGGAGAACCCCCGCGATGGCCAATGAGCGACGCGCGGACGAAGTAGCCATCATGGCCGTCCTCGCCCTGACCGCCCACTACTTCCCCCGCACCGGCACCGGCGGGAAGGTGGTGGCCACCTTCCGTGATGCGACGTTCTTCGCCCACCGCAAACCTCAGGCCTGGTCCGGGTGGCCCACCCTCACCGCAGATGAGCGCAACCTGATCCGACAGGTTATGCTCCTCACCCCGCCGGAGTGGGCCAATGAACAGAAACTCAAGAACGCCGCCCTGGACCTGACCGGTGCGTTCACCCTCGACGACGACCTCGACGACCGGTCCGGAGGCACGATCGTCCTCGACGGTAACGACCCGTTCAAAGCCGACGCGGCTCACGTCCGCGCCGGCGGTGACTTCCTCGGCTACGCACACAGCCGAACCGACCAGTTCTTCACGTGGGGGAAACGGCGCCGCGCCCACCCGTTCGCCGGCCCCGGCACCTGGAAGACGCGTGCTGCTCATCTCGGCGAGAAGCACGGCGTCACCCGCCGCCAGATCACCTTCCAGCGCACCGGATCATTCCGCGAAGCCCCGGGGCACGAAGCGCTGCCCACTCTCACCACCCGCCCCTACCGAGAGCGGATCGCGCCCGTTGTCGAGCAGCTGCTGCA
>JAFAUH010000113.1 GCA_019243445.1 Streptomycetaceae bacterium
CGTGCCGTAACCGCTCACTCCCCCATCCTCTCACGCGTCCCGTATGTGCCCTGGTGCTGTCCGCTGAACAGTGGGCCATGCCGGCAGGCAAGGCCCAAGAGAGCGAAAGGCCACGCGTGCTCATTGTTCATAGACATCAATTGTTCATAGACATCAATGGTTACTTGCTGCACGATGACGCACAGACAGTTGATCAGCAGTATCGCGCGCGCTGGCAGTCCAAGCCTCGCCTTGGGCGGATCACCGTCGGTTCTGGTGTTGGCTTTTGGCGTTGGCTTTTGGCGGTGACCTCTGGCTTTGACCTTTGGCGTTGACCTCTGGAAAGGACCAGTCCTTGTCTTCCTCATCCACTTTTCGCACCGTTCCGCCCACCGCCGATGTTGTGATCATCGGCGGTGGCGTGATGGGTACGAGCACCGCGTTCCACTTGGCCGAGGCCGAAGTGAGGGACATCGTCGTCGTCGAACGCGGCGACCTGGGCTGCGGCAGCTCGGGCAAGCCGATCGGTGGCGTGCGGGCCCAGTTCTCCGACCCGCTCAACATCGAACTGGGCAGCCGGAGTCTGCACGCCTATCAAGATTTCCCGCATCGTCCCGGCGCCGACATCCGTCTTGACACCGTCGGCTATCTCTTCCTGCTCACCAGCACGCAGCAAGCGGCGGACTTCGAGATCAGCGTCCGCATCCAAAACAGCCTCGACGTGCCCAGTCGGATGGTCAACCCGCGTCAGGCACAGCAGTTATGTCCCTACATCAGCACTGATGGACTCGTAGCCGCCGTCTACTCACCCACCGACGGCCACGCCCGGCCTGGGCTGGTCGTCCAGGGGTATGCGCACGCCGCAGCCGCAGCCGACGTCACATTTGCGACTCACACCGTCGTCACCGGCATCGACACCGTCGGCGATCGTGTGACGACCGTGCACACCAACCACGGACCGATCGCCTGCTCCACGGTCATCTGCACCGCGGGTGCCTGGTCGGCGCAGATCGGCGAGATGGCCGGCATCAACCTCCCAGTGCGGCCGGTTCGGCGTCAACTGGCCTTCACCGTACCGCTCATGCCCCCGGCGCCGCGTATCCCCTTCACTATCGACTTCACGTCGTCGGCATACTTCCACAACAGCGACGACGGGCTGCTGCTCGGTCTGGCCGACCCCGACCAGCCGGAGGGCTTTGACACCACCTGGACCCCGCATTGGCTTGACTTGTTCCGCGCCGTCGCACGCCGCCGTGCCCCCTCTTTGGCGGACATGGACATAGTCGGTGGCTGGGCCGGACTCTATGAGGACACCCCGGACCACAACGCGCTGATCGGACGCTCCGGCGAGCTGAGCAACTTCCTCTACGCCACTGGGTTCTCCGGCCACGGCTTCCTTCAGGCACCGGCGGTCGGCGAGATCATCCGTGACCTCTACCTGAACCGCGAACCATTCGTTGACATCACTCCGCTCAGTGCCGACCGCTTCCGAGCCGGGGCCGAGATCCGTCCCGAAGCCCACGTGGTATGAACTCACTGAAGAAGAGGCAGAGAATTACCGGTGATCAGCCAGTGGCAGCTTCGCGCCGCATTCGCCGCGAGGCTCTCGGAGATGTACGGGCTCTCGGAGATGTACGGGCAGGAAGTCTTCGCAAGAACGGGCTGAACGCGCACCTTCACCCGCGAAGGAGGGACCTGGCCGCCCTCGCCCCGACGTGGACCGGGCCGGGGGCAGCCCGCCTCAGCCGGATGGTCGTGGTGCTGCCGGGGGTGGAGAACACCGGCCAGTGGGCGCAGGGGGCAGCCACCGGCCGGTGCGTGCACCGTGATCGTTAGTCGATCGTTAGTCCTTGAAGGTGTCCTTGATGGCGTCCTTGACTTTTTCACCCGCTTGTTTGAGGTCGCCCTTGGTCTGGTCGCCCTTGCCGCGGGCCTTCAGTTCCTCGTCGTCCGTGGCGCGGCCGGTCATTTCTTTCGTCTTGCCGCGGACCTTGTCGCCAACGTTGCGGGCCTTGTCGTCAGTACCCATGCGTTCCTCCCGTGGTGGTTGGTTTTGCCGGGTATGAAAGCGCCTGCCCGACCGCAACGGACATACACATGGGCCGGTCAGCCGCTTGGGACTCCTCCTTGGCGCACCTCAGTGTCTGGACGAGCCCGACCAGCCGACGCCGACGGCGTCTGCGAGACAGGCTCATTGCTTCACGCTACGGCGGTCGCCTATTCCCCGCCGAAGTGGAGGTGGTCCCACGGTCAGGATACCGGATCATGATGATCCGAGCACTGCTTCCTGCTGACGCGGGGAATACAACAAACTTCCCGCAGGCGGCGAAGGCATGGCATAAGCCGATATGGGTACCCGAATGACGCACCACCTCATCCTCGCGTGAAGGGAACACCACAAATGTCGCATGTCGAGGAATCCATCATTGTCGACGTCCCCGTCACCACTGCTTACAACCAGTGGACCCAGTTCGAGGAGTTCCCCAACTTCATGGAGGGGGTCGAGCGCGTCGAGCAGCGCACACCGACATTGACCCACTGGGTGACCAAGGTCGGCGGACAGCAGCGGGAGTTCGATGCGCAGATCACCGAGCAGGTCCCGGACCAGCGGGTGGCGTGGACGACCGTGGAGGGGGAGGCTCAGCAGGCCGGTGTGGTGTCCTTCCGGCCGCAGGACGCCACTCACACCGAGGTCAAGCTGGAGCTGGACCACGACCCGCAGGGCATCGCCGATACCGTCGGCGACAAGTTGGGCTTCGTGAAGCGGCAGGCCAAGAGTGACCTCAAGCACTTCAAGGCGTTCATTGAACATCGTGGCAGGGCGACCGGCGCCTGGCGCGGCCAGGTCTGAGCGCGCCCCGAACGGCGACACGATCTGCCCCTGATCGGGCCCGGCCGGGCTTTAGTCAGGGGCAGCTCACACTTCCGGCAGTCCTTCTCCACTCGCCCCCGGCGCGCCACCGCGCTGGTGAGCGGTCGACCACACAAGTGGCAGGAGAAACGACGGCGCCCCTCCGGCCCAGGATCGGGCGGGAGGAGCGCCAGGTCGTCAGACCCAGCGGTCACTCAGTCTTACTTGCGAGTGGTCTTACTTGTGAGTAGGAGCGGGGTAGTGAGTGGTGTCGATCCACACGTGAGCCAGGCCGTTTGCCTTATCCGGCCAGAAACCGGTCTTCACCACGTGCGCCCGGAGGTTCCTCTGGGCGACCTTGCAGGTCACATCGTAGGTGGTGAACGAGACAGAAGGGCCTGACGGCTGAACACCGGCCATGGTGTCCTTCCACCCCGCACCCGGCGACTTGTACAGGACGCCGCCTACGACGCGGTCGTCCCCGTCCTCGCCGTACCAGGCCCGCGTGGAGAGAAGATTGTATCCGTCGGTGTAGTCCAGCTTGAAACAGTGGACATTCGCAGGCGTGTAGACCTCCACGACCTTCTCGGCAACGAGCTGGCTGGCTCCCGCCTGGGAGGCGAAGTAGGCTCCAGCCGCCCCAGCTGCCAGACCGGCCGCGACCGCTGCTTTCACCATGCGCCGGGAACGCCGAGACATGTTCTTCATCATAAATTTGCCTCTCTTGCGCCTTCTGTCTTCAGCCGCACGCACAGGCTGTCGTGCATGCCGGTACCGAGAGAACGCACCGGAGCCCTTTAGGGTTCAACGATCTTCAAGATTCTGGATGTGATGTGTTACGAGCATGCTGATCGCGTTGGCGGCGACGATGGTGGGCTCAGGCAGGGAGATCCGTTGCCCGGCGTTGAAAGTGCCGACGAAGGAGGCGTTCGCCCAACGCCTCTTCCACCCCCTTCCGGACTTTCTCAAAGAGTGGGGGCACCGCGCTCGGCTGCGAGACCATCACCGTGACGCTCATCACTGAAAGCCCCGGATGTCCGTGAGTCGGAGCAACCCACCATGCGCCAGCCAGTCACTCAACGGGCGTTCACGGTGAAGGCCGCCTTCCGGGCTAGTGGTTCGTGATCCAGTTTGCGTTAGTTGTCATTGTTGTTGACAAGTTTCCTTACATTGGCCGTGACGATTCGCACCTTCGCGAGGATCTCGCCTGCGGTCGCGGTCCAGATGAAAGACTTCGCATTGGCGTTCCAGGAGTCGATGTAGTCGCGGATCTGCTTGATCAGGACACGGACGCTGGAGAACATGCCGCGGCGAATCGACTGTCGGGTGATGATTCCGAAAAAGTTCTCAATCTGGTTCAGCCAGGAAGAACCGACAGGGGTGAAGTGGAAGTGCACGTGAGGATTTTCCGCAAGCCACTTCTTGACATCCGGGGTGGTGTGCGTAGAGAGGTTGTCGAGCACGATATGGATCTCTTTCCCGGCGTGCGGCTTCACCGCTTTCTTGGGGAACGCCAGAAAGGTCTCGCCGTTCCGGTTCGGCTTGCACTCGCCGAACACCTCACCGGTCCCGACATTCAGGGCGGCGAACAGGTTCGTGGTGCCGTGCCGCACATAGTCATGGGTACGCTTCTCGGTCGCGTCGAAGGTCACCGGCAGCACCGGCTGGGTCCGGTCCAGTGCCTGCACCTGCGTCTTCTCGTCGATCGACAGCACGACCGCGCCCCCGGGCGGGTCCAGGTACAGCCCGACGATATCGGCTACCTTTTCCGCGAACGCCGAATCCTTCGACAATTTGAAGGTGCCCGACCGGTGCGGCTTGAGGTGTTCCTCGCGCCAGATGCGGGCGATGTAATGAAAGGAGACTTTGATGCCCTCGGCTCGTTTCAGATAATCGGCCAGCGTGCGTGTCGACCAGTGCGACAGGCCCGACTCCGGCGGCGGCGTCATCTTGGTCGGCGCAATCACCCGGCCACGGGTCTGCGGCGGCACCTGAGCCTTTCCGCCTCCCCGCTTCTTTTCCACCAGTCCCGCCAGGCCAAGCTCGGCGTACCGGGCCTTGGTACGATCCACAGTTATCGCGGATACCCCTGCCAGTTCGGCAATGTCCTTACGGCGGCGACCCTCGCCGACCCACAACAAGATGCGGGCCCGGAGGGCCACATCCGCCGTCACGTGTCGGTCCGCCGCCAACGCCCGCAGTTCTGTGATCTGTTCTGAAGAGATGTGCATATATTATTCAACGAGCCGAAGAACTTTAAGTAACGCAAACTGGATCACGAACCACTAGTACTGCAGGGTCAAATTTTCTGATATGCACCGGAGTTCACTGGTAGATTCCTTGCGGGGAGATGTGCGTCTGCGACATCGTCACAGGTCGCGACCGCAAGCAGCTATTGCATTAGCGCCTGTGACGATTACCGCCGGGGTGGCTGTATATGAACCATGGGGGTTGCTCTGACGCCACTGCAGCCCCCGAATAAACGTAATTTGACGTGCCGGTGAACCAGTGTCAACTGGAGGTTGATCTTTCGATGACCGTTCCATCGAGCGCCCACTGGTCGAAATTAGGGCTCAACCAGGGTAATTTACCCGGAGATCCGCGGATGCTGCAGCAGATCGTGGATGACTTCACGTATCTGCGGGATACGGCGTGGTCGGTGTCGCAGGGGTTGGATGCGTTTGTGGCGTCGGCCTCGGGGTAAGCATTCACGAGCTCGGCCTGTCGATGGCAAGTTGACGATGTGACAGGTCTCGGTAGTGTCTGGCAGGCTGCGGGATCATGTCTGCTGCCGTTGATCCTGCCGCCTCGCGCGAGGACCTCCTCGCGCTGGTCGCGGTGCTGCGCGAGCAGAACGTGGCGCTGGCGGAGCAGTGTGTCCTGCTGGAAGAGCGAGCCGTGCTGCTGGAAGACCAGAACGCGCAGCTTGTTGCCGCCAACGAGCGGCTGACCATGCGGGTTGCCGAGTTGGAGCGGCGGTTGGACCGCAACTCGGGCAACTCCAACTTCCCGCCCTCGCAGGATGTCTTCGGCCTTCCCAAGGAGAGCAAGCCCGAGGTGAAGCCCAAGTCCGAGGCCAAGCGGGGCAAACGCAAAGGCGCGCCGGGCGCGGGGCTGGGCATGGTCGAGAGCCCGGACAAGATCAAGAATCACCGCCCGGGGGCCTGCGGCGACTGCGGTGCTGGTCTGCGAGGTGCGCCCTCGGTCGGCTACGCCCGACGCCAGGTGACCGACATCCCGGTGGTGACGGCCAAGGTGACCGAGCACCGGCTGCACAAAGTCCGCTGCGACTGCGGCCACACCACCAGCGCACCGGCGCCCGAAGAGCTCGCGGGGTCTCCGGCTTCCTACGGTCCGAACCTGCGCGCGCTGGCTGTGTACCTCGTGGTATTCCACCATGTGCCCGTCGAGCGGGCGGCGCAGTTGATCGCCGACCTGACCGGTGCGGCGGTGTCCACCGGCTGGGTGAGCACCATGGTCGCCGAGGCCGCCGACTTGACCGCGGACTGCCTGAACCTGATCAAGGCATTGCTGGTGCTGGGCCACATCCTGCACGCCGACGAGACGACCACGAAGATCAGCGGCAAGCGCCGCTGGCTGCACGTCGCGTGCACCGAGTACCTGACCTACCTGGCCCTGGCACCGCGCTCACGCGCCGGGGCGAACGCACTCGGGGTGCTGCCTCTCTTCCGCGGCACCCTGGTCCACGACGGCCTGTCCCTGTACGCCGGCTACCCCAACGCCGCACACCAACTGTGCGGCGCGCACCTGATCAGGGAGCTCACCGCCGCCGAGCAGGACCACCCCGAACAGCGCTGGCAGCAGCAGGTCCGCAGCGCCTTGGCCGGGCTGAACCGGCAGGCCGTCCGTGTCCGCGCCGGGGAGATCGACGACATCGACCCCGCAACGCACCTGTTCTACCTCACCGCGTACCACCGAGGCGTCGCGGTCGGGCTGTCCGAGCATCCCCGAGCCGAGGGCCGCAAGCAGAGCACCACCCGTAACCTGCTGGAACGGCTACGCGACCACGCCGAGGACATCCTGCGCTTCGCCAACCACCCGAGCCGGCTGGTCATGACCAACAACACCGGGGAACGCGCGCTCAGACCAGTCAAAACCCAAGTCAAGATCTCCGGCTGCCACCAGTCCGACACCGGCGCGGCGGCCTGGCTCGCCGTGCGCTCCTACCTGGACTCCGCCCGCAAGCACGGCATCAACGCCTTCGACGCGATCCGACGGGCCTTCACCGGCAACCTCTGGATGCCACCCATCGCCCAGCCCGTTTG
>JAFAUH010000400.1 GCA_019243445.1 Streptomycetaceae bacterium
CGTCGACGAGATGCGCCACCGGGGCACCCCGTTCTCCGGCCTGCTCTACGCAGGGCTCGCGATCACCTCGCGGGGGGTGCGGGTGATCGAGTTCAATGCGCGTTTCGGCGATCCGGAGACCCAGGTCGTGCTCGCACGGCTCAAGACCCCGTTGGCGAGCGTGCTGTTGAACGCGGCAACCGGATCCCTGCGGGACGAACCTGCGCTGCGTTGGAGCGGCGACGCCGCAGTCACCGTTGTCATCGCGTCGCACAACTACCCTGGCACACCGCGTACCGGTGACCCGATCGAGGGCCTTGACACCGTCGACGCCGATTCGCACGCGTATGTACTGCACGCGGGGACCAAGCGTGACGCGGCAGGCCGCATCGTGAGCGCCGGCGGGCGAGTGCTGTCGGTTACCGCGTCAGGACCTGATCTGGCCGCTGCGCGGGAGCGCGCCTATGCGGAGGTGACCCGCATCCACCTGGATAGCTCACACCATCGCACGGACATCGCATACGCCGCTGCGCAGTGGACCGCCGCGCCGCAGAGCAGCTGAAGCCGGATTCGGTTCCCGGCTTTACCCAAAGCCATTCCATCGGGTGACGGGGCGCCCGTCCTGCTGACGCGGGCCGGGCACCCCACTAGATTGCCGCGCAAGCAGACTGCAGCGGTCGTTGCGGGCTCCCTCCCCTGCGGGGCCCGTGGTGGGCTTCAGGCAACTGGCCGTACGGACATTGCGTTGTCACTGGGCAGTGTCACAGTGGGGGCATGAAGCAACGCCGTCGGCGTCCCGTCCGCTGCGGGGTCGTCTCAGCTAGGGGGTGAACAGCTCGGTGGCTGGTGAGGATGCAGCCCGTTCCCGCGCCCGTGCGGTGCTCCGCATTCGGAGTGCTGCGCTGGCCATAGCCGTGCTGCCCGCAGCAGTGGCGGTGGTGCTGTTGGTCGGGGGTGCGACAGGCCGGATCGGAGGCGCGGGGTGGGACGCGTTGCGTTGGGCGGTGGTCATCGGCGCGCTGATCGTGTTGCTGGTGGCGGGAGGTGTCGCCGCGGTGATCATACGAGCACGGCCGGCGGTGAGTCCCACTGTCCCGGTCGCCGAGCAGGCGGCGCCTGAATTGTACCGGATGGTCCGCGATCTGGCCGGACGACTCCAAGTGCCCGAGCCCTCGGGGATAGAGCTCACGCCGGACTGCGACAGCTGGCTGGAGGACCGCAACCACCAGCGCCGCCGCTCCGGCCGGGACGGCCCTGGGCCCGCGCCGGGCCCAGCCCCCGATGCGGGTGCCGAGGAGGCGCCGGACAGAGCTCCCTTCTTGCGTGGGATGCCGCGTCGCGCGCCACATGCGCCGGTGCTGGTGATCGGATCGCCGTTCATGTGGTGGATGCGAGTGGCCGAGCTGCGTGCCCTGCTCGCCCCCGTCGTCGCCGGTACTGGTCCGTCCGCCGATCCGGACATAGCCGCGGCCCGCCGGTTCGTGCGCAGCCTGGACGCCGCCGTTGCTGTCGCCGCCCAAGGGAGTGCCTCCGCGGTCTCAGGCGGTGGACGGGACGGTCCCCACAGGTCAGGAGGGCCGCGCGAGCCGCGAGACCTGAGAGCCGGTCTGGCGAGGCTGCTGCGCAAACCTGCGCTGGGGTTCGTCGGCTGGGTTGCCAGAGTGCTGCTGCGCGGCTGCCGGGGCCACGTCGCCGAGATGGAATGCGCCGTCGCCGCCGCTGCCTCCGAACGCGCCCAGGCCGTCGACTACGGGCTGCGGATCGTCGCCCAGGAGCAGGTGGGCCTCGCCTACGCGGGCTGGGACCGGCTGCTGACCCGCGTCGCACTGCCCGCTTGGCGGATAGGCCGCTGGCCGTCCCGGCTCGACGCGGGCGTCGTCTCCGCCCTCACCGAGCTCTCCCGCCGCGACCGGCTCGCCGAAGGATTCGAGAGCCGTCTGGGTGAGCGACCCGCCTGCGATCTGCTCGAAGAGCCCGGAGCGGTCGACGAAGCCGCGTCTCTTCTTGCCGCCCGGCTCTTCCATGGCGGGCCACCGCGGCCGGGCCCCGACTGGTCGCCGGTCGCCTGGGAGGAGTACCCCGAAGAGGTGGTCGACCGCATATGGCGCAGCGAGGCCGCTCGTCTTCACCGGGTGCTCGACGAACTCTCCCCGCCCCGCTCCGACGCCCAGTTCACCGATGGCCCTGCCAAAGCCACGCTCGCCGGCGTGCTCGACCAGCTCTCCCGGGGTGGCAGTGAGGAGCTCGCCGCCAGGATCAGCGCCTACCAGCAGCGCGAGGAATGCGAAGAACAGCAGCGTGTCGCCGCCCCCGCCCCGCCGTCGGCGACTTCGTTCGGCCCGGATGGCGAACCTCCGGCCCCCGTCTATGAACTGCTGCCACCGCGTACCGGCCGCGAACTGCTCACCGACCATGTCACCGCGATGGTCTGCTGTGCCGCCGTGGACACGGCGGGTGCAGCTCCCGGACTCGACTGGCTCGACGGCCCTGCCCTGCTCGTCGGCGGCGTCCGCCGCTCCGATCTCACCCGGCCGATACTGCGCCTGGTGGAGCACGGTGACGCGGGCCCGCTGCGCGCTTGGCTGACCGCGGTCGGCGTACGCCTGGAGAAACCCGTACGGCTTGCGTGATGGCCCGTGTGCTGTGTCTAAAGTGACGTGACGGAACGCAAGACACAGATGACCGAAATCTGCCTTACGCATGGGTAATCCGTTCAGATAATTAGACACGAAGGGTAATCAATATACTTCGTTGTGTGATGTGCTGAGTACGGATGCCAGCCTGACCGAACCGGCGATGATGCGAGGGAGGGAAATTCATGGGAACGGACCGCCCTGCCGCAGCAGCAGCCAACTGCCACCGTCGGCGCTGGGACTCAGGTGCCCTGGCACACGCCGTAACGGATCCCTTCGGTCAGGGCCCGCTTCCCTGGCTGCGTGGAAGCGAACAATATCTCGATGATTCCGGCCAGTTGCTGCCCTGGTATGTCGACCCCGCTGCCTTCGAGCCGTCCACCCTCGGGTCGTCCGTCCTCGACGGGATCGACACCACGGCCAGCGATCGCGTGCCCGCTCCCCGCTCAGCCAGCCACCGCAACTCGGGACCGCGCAACGCCGACGACGTCCACCTGCAGATCAAGGGCTTTGTCTCCCCTGGCTCGGTAACTCCTGGCAATTCGGCCGACTTCCGTATCACCGTCGATCCGCCCCAGCAATTCAGTGTCGACATCTACCGAATCGGTCACTACGGCGGTGACGGCGCCGCGCACATCACCACGAGTCCGAGACTCTCCGGCATCGTCCAGCCGCCGCCACTTGCCGCAGGCCGTACCGTCTCCTGTCACCACTGGTGGCTCTCCTGGCGGTTGCAGGTGCCCTCGTACTGGAATGCGGGCGCCTACGTCGCCGTGCTGACCACAGCCGACGGCTACCGCAGCCATATCCCGTTCACCGTCCGCGACGAGCGCTCCGCCGACCTGCTGCTGGTCCTGCCCGATGTGACCTGGCAGGCATACAACCTCTACCCGGAGGACGGTCACACGGGCGCAAGCCTGTACCACGCATGGGATGACCAGGGCCGGCTGCTCGGTGAGGAGGCCGCCGCGGTCACCGTCTCCTTCGACCGCCCGTACGCGGGGGCCGGGCTGCCGCTGCATGTCGGCCACGCCTACGACTTCATCCGCTGGGCCGAGCGCTACGGCTACGACCTCGCCTACGCCGACACCTGCGATCTGCATGCGGGCCGCATCGACCCCACCCGGTACCGCGGCCTGGTCTTCCCCGGCCATGACGAATACTGGTCGGTGCCGATGCGCAGGGCTGTGGAGCGCGCCCACGCCGCGGGCACCTCGGCCGTCTTTCTTTCTGCCAACACAATGTATTGGCAGGTCGAGTTGAGCCCCTCCCCGGCCGGCGAGCCGGATCGCCTGCTCACCTGCCGCAAGCACCGCCGCGACCACCACGGCCGTACAGCGCTGTGGCGGGACGTCGGCGAACCGGAGCAGCAGCTCATCGGTGTGCAGTACGCGGGCCGGGTCCCCGAGCCGTCCCCGCTGGTGGTGCGCAACGCCGACCACTGGCTCTGGCAGAGCACCGGCGCCGGCGAGGGGGACGAACTGCCCGGCCTGGTCGCCGGTGAGGCCGATCGTTACTTCCCGCGCATCGCGCTGCCCGAGTACACCCGTCGGATCCTGCTCGCCCACTCGCCGTACGAGGACATCTCGGGGGTGCGCTGCCACCAGGAGACGTCGCTGTATCGCGCGCCCAGCGGTGCGTACGTCTTCGCCTCCGGCACCTTCGCCTGGTCGCCTGCACTTGATCGTCCAGGCCATGTCGACCCGCGCATCCAGCGTGCTACCGCCAACCTCCTCGACCGCATCTGCAAGAACGATTGACAGCCCGCACTGAGCTGCGCGGAGCCGCACCGACCCGCGCTGCGCGGCCGAACACACCGTGGGCGAGAATCGAAGCGCCTAGGACCACACCACTAGGACCACACCACGGGAGGGAACCATGTCCGGATTCGTCGAAAAGCCCGAACCCGCACAGGTGCCGGGCTTGGTACACCTGCACACCGGGAAGGTGCGGGAGCTGTATCAGGACGCGGCCGGGCGCCTCGTGATGGTCGCCAGCGACCGCATCTCCGCTTATGACTGGGTGCTGCCCACCGAGATCCCGGAGAAGGGCCGGATCCTGACCCGGCTGTCGATGTGGTGGTTCGACCAACTCGCCGATCTCGTCCCCAGCCATGTGATCTCCACCGATGTGCCACAGGGTGCACCCGCCGACTGGGAAGGCCGCACGATGGTCTGCCGGCCGCTGCGCATGGTGCCCGTCGAGTGCGTCGCCCGCGGTTATCTCACCGGTTCGGGCCTGCTCGAGTACCACCGCGATCGCACGGTGTGCGGGCTCGCCCTGCCCGAAGGGCTCGTCGACGGTTCCGAGTTGCCCGCCCCGATCTTCACCCCGGCCACGAAGGCTGAAGTCGGCGAACACGACGAGAATGTGAGTTACGAGGAGGTGGTCCACCGGATCGGCGCTGAGACCGCCGCCCAATTGCGGCAGGCGACGCTGGCGATCTACACGCGGGCGCGCGGCATCGCGCGAGAGCGCGGGATCATCCTGGCGGACACGAAGTTTGAATTCGGCCATGATCGCGATGGGGGCGGATTGATCCTCGCGGACGAGGTGCTTACGCCGGACTCCTCCCGTTTCTGGCCAGCCGAGTTGTGGCAACCGGGTCGGGCGCAGCCGTCGTACGACAAGCAGTTCGTACGGGATTGGCTCACGTCGCCGGAGGCAGGATGGGACCGCGCCGCTGATGTGCCTCCGCCGGAATTGCCGTCCCGCATCGTTGAGCAGACCCGTGCTCGGTACGTCGAGGCGTTTGAACGGCTCACGGGGGCACCCTGGAGCGCGTAACGTAACGCT
>JAFAUH010000040.1 GCA_019243445.1 Streptomycetaceae bacterium
TTGCGGCGTTCGCGGCGGGGGCGGCCGGGATGGCGATGTCGGCGGTGGATCTGGCGGAGCATCGCACGAACGTGGCTGGGTTCTTGATGAGTGCGCTGGGCATTCTGCTTCCGGACACGCGGGGGTTGCTCACCTTGGAGCAGGTGGGCAAGGGGGCACGGGCGCTGTGGGAGGGCGTGGCGCGGGGAGCGGGTGATGTGGCGGACGTACTGTCCTCGCCCGCGGAGTTCTACACGTTCGTGGCGCCAAGTGTGTGGGGGGCGGGGCGGGCACTGTACCGGATGCCGGAGTGGGCGGCCGCGGGGATGTGGCGGATCGGAGCTGGGGTGGCCGCGGGGGTGCGGGCGCTTCCCGGCCTGGTGGAGAGGCTGCCGGGCGGAGTGCGGGACGTGTGGGCGACGGTCTCAGGGGTGGTGGCCAAGGATTTCACGGCGACGGTGGCGCGGTATCCGCGAGTGGTGGCGGTTACGGAGACACTGGGATTCGGGCGGATCGCCGCGTACGGGATGGTGAACGCCTGGCGGATGGCTGGGGCGTTGCTGACGCCGATGACGTTCCAGGAGATGGCGGAGTCGGGCTTTCGCGGGGCGTGGGCCGCGATGCGGGAGCGGGCGTCGCTGGCGAACGCGGTGCAAGGTCTGCGCGCGGGGTGGGCGGAGTACGGGCGGATCGCGGCGGCGGATGCGGGACTGGCCGACGGGCTGCGTGAAGTGCATGAAGGGTTCCGGGAACCGTTGTCGTCGCCGAAGTCCGAGGCACCGGCCGAACGGATGCTGGGTGTGCTGGAGAAGTTGCCGCCGGAGCGGTTGGAAGAGGTGTTCGTCCGGGCGAGCGGGATCGTCCAGTCGTTCATCGGCGCGCTCCCCGTGCTGGGGCAGGATGCGGTGCCGGTGGCGTTGCGGAGTTCGCAACGGGCCATGCTGGTGCGGGTGGCGTATGAGCTGCACGTGAACGGCAGCGCGGCGGCGGAGGAGGTGGCCCGGTCGATCGCCGTGAAGACCGGCGGCATGCCGCTGAACGGTCTGGCGGGGGGAGGCTCGATAAGGAGGAGGCAGGGTACGGGTTTGTGGGTGCCCGATCAGGTGGGTGAGGGTGCCGCATCACGAGTGGACGAGCGCGGCGCCGTGTCGCAGGACGGGGAGCGTGCGGAGTTGGTGCCGACGCTGCGGCCGGGTGAGCCGTCGGTGGTACGGGGGAGTCTCGATCCCCACCTTGCGCCGCTCGATCTGAACCTTGTGCCGGATGCGTTTCCCGTGCCCGAGCCGAGTCCTGGCCGCGGCCGGGTGGTTTACGCGGACTGGCCGCTGAGGGGGGTGGGGACGCTGCGTGTTCCGGTGGGTGGTCCGGTGGGTGATCCGGCCGTGGCGCCACGACTGCTGGACGCGGCGGGCGGGAGTGAGGCGGGCATGCCGCCTGCGCGGGTGGTGGAGTGGGATATGCAGCAGGTGGCATTGATTCCCACAGCGAGGATGGGTCCGCTGGAGCGGGTCATGGTGGACAGGGCCACCGGTCGGTTGGTGGAGCGGGTATTCGTCGTGCGGGATGAGGCAGGCGGGCTCACCGGTGAGTACTGGCGGATTGACCATGGCACGGGGCGGACCGAGCTGTTGAATGGGGAGGGCCAGGTGATCGCGGGGTGGCCTGCCGGTTGGCGGGTGCTGCCCGACAATTCCGTAGAGGTGCTGGGCCATGGCGGGGCGGTGCTGCAGCAGGAACCGCTGATCCGTCTGCTCGGCGTTGCACCGTCGCAAGGGGACGCCGCATCCTCCCGGTTTCCGGCGCCGGTGGAGTTGCCCGCGGGGGACGAAAACGGGCAGTCGGTGGCCGAGAGTGTCCGATCGGTTGACGGGTTGGACTACGTGCGTGTCGAGGACGGTCGGTTCATGGCGGCGCACCCCATGCGCGATGTCCCCACCCAGGTGATGAGGCGAGCTGTGGACGGTCAGGTGCCGGACATCGCCTACCTGCCGCAGACCGCGCAATGCGAAGAGGTATTGCGTCCCAGGCACGGGTCACTGCTCCTGTCACAGGAAAGGGCGAAGGCGCAGGCGTGCCTGCGATTCCTGATCCGGATGTACAAGGTAGGCATCGCCGTTGGGGAGAAAGTGCACTGCAGTCCCGACGCCGTGTCGCTTTGGACGCGGGGAAAGAGGAGCCCTGGCCTCGATTTCGTCCAGCGACTGGTGGAGCACTTCGACAGCATTGAAGTGCCGGTCTCGGGCTCCGACGGCCAGTTTGTCGTGGCTACGGGGGCGGGAGAGACGCTGTACCTCACGGACAACGGCGAACTGGACTTCCGGATACTCCAACTACCCGACAGTGACTTGTATCTGCGGTTCGACCGTGAGCCCAAAAAGGGCTTTGCCCCTCCGCCACAGCTGATCCGTCTGGGCAGGGAGCCAGCCTTCGACGCGACTGCGGGGACCGTCATCCGTAGAAAACGCAGCAGCGTGAAAGTCCACTTGCCGGTGCCCGGCACGAATGAGCAAGTAGAATGGGGCATCGACACGTTCGGTGTGCTGCGTTATCAAAACATACCGATAACCGCCCCGGAAGTGGGGTTTGATGTGCAGGTGCACATCAGCTACAGCTACCCGCCGCCCGGTGCGCACCTGGACGCGTCGTACGAGGTGGGCTGTGAGAGATACAGTCAGCGAGTGAGGCACTTTGCCGTCAAGCCGCTGCAAGGGGGACACGCACCGGAGCACCTGCAGGGCTTCATGCTGACGGACAGGGAAGGCCGGGTTCTCCATCTCGACCGCTGGGGACGGAAGCTGGAGTACCTGGCGGCCGCGCAGGAGCCGGTTCCGTCGGTTCCGATAGATCTCGACGACGTCCCTCATGTGTCCCAGGAGGACGGCCGGGGTGTCCCGGACCTGCTGTCCGACTTGGGCGCCGAGGCCGGCGTCGGGCGCGGGGAGGGACAGGCATCGATGGATGTCGGCGTGCAGGAGCCGCGGTCCTCCCCCGCAACGCTTGTGCCACCCCACACCAGCGGCATATCCACCACGGCCGGCGACAAGGTGGGGGCAGAGCCGGTGGGGGTGGAGGAGTGGTTGCCGGAGCCGATGGCGGTAGATGAGTGGACACCCGAGTTCGTCGGTCCCGTCAATCCGCCCCCGACAGGCGGCTTCGGCGACCTACCGCACGAGGATGACATCTTCTTCGGCCTACCGCACGAGGATAACTTCCTCCTCGGCCTACCGCACGAGGATAACTTCCTCCTCGGCCTACCGCACGAGGATAACTTCCTCCTCGGCCTACCGCACGAGGATAACTTCCTCCTCGGCCTACCGCACGAGGATGACATCTTCTTCGCGCCACCGCCGTCCGGAGGCGGCAGCTTCTCACCATCGTCGCCGCACTCCAGGGCCGTTGGCACGCACACGGAGCCGCTGGAGACCGCGTTCCCCGAACGGAGCGCGCCGAGCCCGGCTGAGGCCCCGATTCAACCGCAGGACCTGGCCGAGGCGCAGGGGCGTCTGCGAATCGCACTCCGGGCCCACCGCCCGGACGCGGACATCCTGAGCCGGCTCGGCATGGAACCAGGGATGGTGGCGGACTACGTCGTTCGCGGAATGCAACGCCCCCATAACGACCTCGTCGGCCAGCTGGAGCGGCTGTTCCCTGACATCAAGGTGACACAGGATCCCCGTGCCGATGGCGGGTTCGTGGTGAACGTCGGGGCGGGAGAGCGGCTGCATCTGGCGGGCGACGGCAGGCTGGACTTCCAGCTGGTGCGACTGTCCGGCAGCCACTGGTGGCTGCGGTTCGACCATGAGCGTTCAGGACCTCCCGGCCCGGCACGGCTCGCGGGGCAGAACGGGGAGTCGGTCGGCAGCATGCAAGCGGGCTGCATCACCCGAAGCGACATGCATGAAGTGACGGTAAGTCTGCCGGTGCCCGGTACGCGAGGGCAGGCGCAGTGGTACATCGACTGGGCTCATGTGCTGCGTTCCCGTACGGTGCCGGTGATCATCCCGGAAGGGTTGGCGGTTCCGCCGGGGTTGCGGGTGCGCATCGCCTACAGCTACCTGCCGGTCGCGACTGACGTAGCCACCCCCTCGTACCAGGTGATCGACGAGTCGGGCCGCCGGGTGGCCGGCTTCACCGCCGAGCAGCTGCCGCCGGAATGGGCCGCGGTGTGCCCGGAGGGTTTCACACTGATCCAGAGGGCCGCTGACCAGGTCTGGGTGTTCCACCTCGACAACCTGGGACGGGATCTGGTGGGGGAACTGGTGACCGTCCGGGAAGTGATGCCGCCTGATCCGGTGGATACCGGCACCTCATCTCAGCTTGGGGCGAGAATTCCGTCTTACCAAGACCTCTTGCGGTCCGGTTGGGATACCCGGGCCGGGGAGTCCTCCGGCGGGTCGGCCCTGAGGGAGGTTTCCGCGCCGGAGCTGCCGTCCTCCTCCCCACCGCCCGTGCCACCCCGCCAGCGGCATATCCACCGCAGTCGGCGATGAGGTGCGGGTCGATTTGTCTGCCACCCACAGCGAGTCGGGCCGGCTGCCGGTGCCGGATGAGGAAGTGGTGGCCGTTGGTCGGGACGCGGACACCGGGTCGGGCACCGGGTCGGACGTCGGCTCGGACGCTGGCTCGGATCCCGACCACGGGTCCGGACGCGTCGCTTCCGCCGAGCGGTCCAGCACGGCAATCGCCCCCCCGCCATGCGGGCTCCGGTTCAAGCCGGCCGATGGCGCAGGAGTTGGCCGCGCTGGAGGGTCTGCGTACCCGGATTGTGGTGCTGCACAGGAGCGGTGTGGGTGGAGGGACCGGCGTCGGGCTCGTCAAAGAGCTCAGCAAACTCCTGGGGCAGTCCGTAAGCCGTGGCCTGGTGCGGAGCTCCCTGGCCGCGGAGAACACGCAGGAGCCGGCGGACTTGCTGTCGGGCCGGTTGACGGGCGGGATGGTGATCAACAATAAGGTGAACAACAGGGTGAACCGTGCGTGGGGAGTGACGGATTGGGTGATCCCTGTGCCGCTTGTTTCTGTTGCCGAGGGGTATCCCGACGCATTGCGTGGGGCGACGGTGTGGAAGGTGCGGGTCCCGCAGGCGGGTTCCCGCACGTGCCAGCAGTGGCAATGGCAGGTGTTGGGCGTGTCGGATGTGACGTTGACGCCGCTGAAGTCGGCGTTGGCCGACGTGCTGGGTGACGGGTTCACGCTGGTGAGTGCGACCGCCGGGGGGCGGTTCCATCCCCCTTCTTCGGAGGGAATCCCCGCCTTCAGGGGGGGAGGGAATCCGATCCTGAACCTTGCGGCGCGGAGCGCCGCAGCATCGCTCCGGAATGTTCCGAACACGGCCCGAGCTCAGTCGGGCCGCACCTGGTTTTCGATGTAGTCCTTGACCACTTGGAGGGGTGCTCCGCCGCATGAGCCGGCGAAGTAGGAGCCGGACCAGAACCGGCCGTGCATGATCGCCCGGTTCACGCGACCTGTGAACTCCTGTCGCAGGCGACGCGAGGAGACGCCCTTGAGGGAGTTGACCAGGTTGGATAGGGCGACTTTCGGCGGGTAGTGCACCAGCAGGTGCACGTGGTCTTCTTCGCCGTTGAACTCGATCAGGTCGGCCTCGAAGTCCTCACAGACCTTCCGCATGATCTCCTCGCAGCGTGTCAGCATGGCGTCGTTGAAGACGTTCCGCCGGTACTTCGTAACGAAAACCAAATGTGCATGCAGGTTGTAGACGACGTGACGGCCCCGACGTACATCGGGGTTCGGTTCCCAGCGTGGTGACATGAACCAATGGTACGATCACGGTCGACTCGAACCGAAGGAGGTGGGCTGAATGATCCGTGCGTACAAGTTCCTCATGAAGCCCACCGTCCGCCAGGACCAAGCCCTGCGTGAGATGCTGCGTGATCACTGCTCGCTCTACAACGGCGCATTGCAGGAACGACGCGACGCCTACCGGCACGTCTCGAAGACAACGGTCCGCTACGGGCAGCAGTCCGCCCAGCTCAAGGAGATCCGCGCTTTCGACCCGGAGCGTCAGGGACGCTGGTCTTTCTCCTCCCAGCAGGCCACGCTTCGCCGTCTCGACAAGTCGTTCGCCGCGTTCTTCCGCCGGATCAAGGCCGGCGAGAAGCCCGGATACCCACGCTTCCGGGGAGCGAGCCGGTTCGACACTGTGGACTTCCCCAAGGACGGTGATGGGTGCCGCTGGGACTCCACCCCGCACGATCCCGTCACCCGTGTCCGCCTCCAGGGTGTGGGACATCTCAAAGTGCACCAGCACCGACCAGTGGTCGGAAAGGTCAAGACGATCTCTGTCAAGCGCGAAGGCAAGCGCTGGTACGTGATCCTGACCGCCGAGCGGGCCGATCCGGAACCGCTGCCGCCCACGGGCAGCGTGGTCGGCATCGACATGGGCATAGCCAACTTCCTCGCCGATTCCAACGGCGGATTTGTCGACAACCCACGTCACGGCCTGAAGTCCGCAAAGAAGCTGGAGAGCGCACAACAGGCCCTGAGCCGCTGCGAGCGCGGCAGCAAGCGCCGCCGCAAGGCTGTGGAGACCGTTGCTCGACTACACCGCAAGGTGCGACGTCAACGACTGGACCACGCGCACAAGGCCGCGCTCGACCTCGTGCGGCAGCACGACTTCATCGCGCACGAAGGCCTCAAGATCCGCAATATGAGCCGGGCACCCGAGCCCAAACCCGACCCCAGTAAGCCGGGTGGCTTCCTGCCCAACGGGGCCGCAGCGAAGACTGGGCTGAACCGCTCGATAGCTGACGCCGGATGGGGGGTGTTCCTCGCGATCCTCAACGCCAAGGCGGAAGGTGCCGGACGAGCGGTGATGGCGGTGGACCCCCGTAACACCTCACGGCGGTGCCC
>JAFAUH010000057.1 GCA_019243445.1 Streptomycetaceae bacterium
GCCCTGCTGGAAGGCCACGCCCCGCGCGTGATCGCCGACCTACGCCACCACCTGCGACACCATGCCGAGGCCGGCCTACCCTCGGCCGGGCTGCAACGATGCGCCGACTACCTGACCGCGAAACAGCCCTTCCTGGGCTACGACCTCGCGCTCGCCCTGGGCTGGCCCATCGCCACCGGCGTGATCGAGGGATGTTGCCGCTACCTGGTCAAGGATCGCCTCGACGTCACCGGCGCCCGCTGGAGCCTGCAAGGCGCCGAAGCCGTCCTGCTCCTGCGAGCTGTCATCGCCAACGGCGACTTCGAGACGTACTGGCAATTCCACCTCCAGCAAGAGCACCAACGCACTCGCGCCTCCCGATACCAGGGCGACTACGCCCCCGCAGCCTGACCGGTCACCACCAGCTCACTCAGATAGAAACGCACCCTGCGGCGAACAGTACGGACAGGTCCTGCGACGGATCCACCCCTACCTGCCCCCGCTTCGAGACCTGGGCCGACTCGTCCGAACAGGCGCCGTCAACCGATCCGCGCACTGTCGGACCCGCGCGACCTCGTCCTGCCGGCGCCCGGCGATGCTCGCACGGCCGGACAGCTCCTCGTCGTCACTTACTCCTCGGACCCCTATCAGGGCGCTGACCAGGGAAAATGGAGAACTTTCGCTGGAGTATCTAGGGTCAGCGTGTGGCTTTTATTGTGGTGTGCGAAGACGACGCAGCGGTCCGCGATGTCCTCAAGCGCGCACTCGAGCACGACGGCCATACGGTCGCAGTCGCTTCTACGGCGGACAGCCTGCTGCGTCGCCTTGAGCCGGTCCCTCACCTGGTCGTCTTGGATCTAGGGCTCCCGGACGCTGATGGCCGCGATGTCTGCTTGGCGCTGCGGGCACGTGGCGTTGATGCCCCGGTGCTGATGCTCACCGCTTTGGATGGCATGCATCACAAGGTGGGCGGCTTCGAGGCGGGAGCCGACGACTACATGACGAAACCGTTCGACGTCCCGGAGTTGCTGGTGAGAGTCCGCGCCCTGCTACGCAGAACAACCGCGACGACCCCACCAAGGGGCGTCGTTCTCGATCCGGCGAAACATGTTGTGATCTACGGTTCGACAAGCGAGAGCCTGACGCCGACCGAGTTTCGGTTGTTGGGCAGGCTGATCGCCTCGCAGGGCGACGCTGTACGCCGCCACGCCCTCGTTGCTGCCGGTTGGCCGCATGGCGCGCAGGTCAGCGACAACACCCTTGACTCCTTCGTTCGCCGGCTACGGACCAAACTCGGTGCGCTGGGTGTGGCCGATCGCCTGGCGACGGTCCGTGGGGTGGGCTATCGATGGGAGTGATGGGCTTCCGTGGGAGGGTCGTCGCGCTTGCGGTTGTGATCGCGACAGCGGTGGTCGCAGTGCTGGTGGTGGTCTCGCATGTGTTGCTGAGCCGGGTGACCGATGCCGACGCGAACGCTTTGGCGCATACGCGTGCAGAGGCGGTGGCGGCGAACGCAACCGTACGCAGTGGCCACGTCGTGCTGACTGAGAGCAGCAACGAAGCGCTGGACACGGTCTCGTGGGTGTATGCCGATGGGCACCTCATTGACGGGATCGTGCCGGACAGCGTCCTTGACCGTGTCAAGGCGCTTGCCGGATCAGGGCAGTCCCAAACCACCACGGTCGGTAGTTACCTTCTGTATGCCCAGCCAATCCCGCTCGAACGCCACCGCGTCGTGGCGGTCGTGAGGGTGGATCTGACGCCGTACGAAACGTCGGAGCAGCGCAGCCTGGCGATGTCGCTCATGTTGGGTGGCATCTCGATCCTGCTCGCAGGCGTTTTCGCATACCTCGTGGTGGGTCGTGCGTTGCGGGTGGTTCACGAAATGGCCGCTCTTGCCGACGACTGGGGCGATCACGAACCCGGGCGCCGATTCAACCTCGGCGTTCCTCGCGATGAATTCGGGGAGCTCGGGCGAACTCTCGATCGCCTACTTGACCGCATAGACAACGCGCTCGCGGAGGAGCGCCGGCTCACCGATGAGATCGCCCACGAGTTGCGGACGCCTTTGACGGTCCTGCGGGGCGAGGCGCAGTTGGCGCAACTCTCCGGTCACCATCTGGCACCAGAGTCTGTTCTGACCGAAGTCAACCGCCTGAACACGGCGGTCACGACGATTTTGAGTGTCGCCCGGACGCGGAGCGATGGCGGTACCCGCTGCGATCTCAAGGCGGCGGTGCGACAGGCGATCGCTGGTCGCTCCATCGAACTCGCCATCCCCACCAGCGTCGACGTCGCCGTGGCAACCGAACTCGTCGTGGCTGTGTTGTCACCCCTGCTGGAGAACGGCCTGCGGCATGCGAGCTCGCGCGTTTGGGTCACGGCGCGCATCCAGCCCCAGGGTGTTGTGATCGATGTCCTCGACGATGGCCCGGGGTTCGATCCGGCGGAGGTTGATCGGGTCTTCGAAGCGGGCGTGACCAGCGGCAACGGGCACGGGTTGGGGCTGGCCGTGGTAAGGCGTCTCGCCGCGTCCGCGGGAGTGGCAGTCCGTGCGATCGCGGATGGTCACGGTCGCGTCGAGGTGACCTTCCCCACGCCAGAGGCGATTGCGTAGTGGGTGCGTTTCTTCTTGAGGGACGAGAAACACCTGGTCAACGCGTTGGACCTGCGGAAACCGCGTCACGGTAGATCGCGTCGGCTTCCGGGAACGACCACGTCCGTACTGGTTACCGACGAGGTCCCTCCAGAAGAAACGCACCCTTGCGTAGTCAGGTTGTGTGCAGGTTGGCCGAGCCAACCTCGTTGCATGACAACGACAAGCGAAGCCCGCACGCGCCGCAGTGGGCGGCTGATGCTGAACAAGGTTCCCGAGGTCACCATCTGGTTCTGGGTGATCAAGATCTTGTGCACGACCGTCGGTGAGAGTTTCGCCGACTGGATCAACATGAAGCTGGGCGTCGGCCTGGTGAACACGGCATGGATCTTCACCGCGGTGTTCGTGGTGGTTCTGGGCGTCCAGTTGCGGCTGAAGCGGTACGTCCCGTTCCCGTACTGGCTGACCGTGGTCGTTGTCAGTGTCACGGGCACGCTGTACACCGACATCCTGACCGACCAGCTCAACGTGCCGCTGTGGATCAGCTCCGCAGTGTTCTCGGTCCTGCTCGCCGTGGTCTTCGGCGTGTGGTGGCTGCGCGAGCGTACCCTCTCGATCCACTCGGTCACGACGCTGCCGCGCGAGTCGTTCTACTGGCTCGCCGTTCTCGTCACCTTCGCGCTCGGCACCGCGACCGGCGACTGGACCCTCGAGCTCACCGGCTGGAGCCCGGGAGTCTCGGTTCTGTTGCCGCTCGGCCTTATCGTGTCGATCACGCTGTTGTGGAAGTTCGGCGCGAACCCGGTGCTGTCCTTCTGGCTCGCCTACATTCTGACCCGCCCGCTGGGCGCCAACATCGGCGACTGGCTCGCCTCCCCGAAGGTCGCTCAGAACCCGGGTGACCCGACCGGTCTTGCGCTGGGCACCTTCACCACCAGCCTGATCTTCCTTGGCCTGATCCTGGCGACTGTCATCTACCTGACGGTGACGCGCTCCGACGTGACCGAGACCTACGAGGCCACGCACACCTCGCAGATCACCGCCAACCCCTACAGGGAGCGTATCGCGCTGGCGGGCTTCGGCCTCCTCGCCGTCGCCACCGGGGTCCTGTTGTTCTGGGCGCACAGCCAGCCGCACGTCGGCCCGGCGCCGGAGACAGACGCCACCTCCACCGTTCAACTCGCTCCTGGCCAGGCCGTGAAGAACTTCCCGTCCACGAAGGTCGACGCGCTGAGGACACTCGCATCGACCTCACTCAGGGACGCACAGTCGGGGAACGCGACTGGGGCCCACGCAGCTGCCCAGTCGCTGCGAGACCTCTGGGATGCCGACCAGGCATCGTTGCAGCCGCTGGACAACACCGGCTGGACGTTCATCGACGCCCAGATGGACCACGTCCTGAAGACCTTCGGCATCGACCACCCGAACCCGCCGATGTCGCCGGCCCAGCAGGAGGCTGAACTCAACACCCTCCTCGCAGATCTGCACTGACGGACCTGATCGGCGGTGATTTCCCCTGGGTAGGCGTCGGGTCTGGGATACAGCGCTTTTCAGTGGCTCTCAAGCGCCGCTTTGATGCGATTTCCCTTGTCCGACTCGGCACTGGCGAAATGGTGGACAACAGTGAGCGACCCGTATACGAGCCCGCACGCGCAGACCGCAGCACTGATCCTTATCGACGTGCAGCGAGACTTCTACGAGGCCGACGCCCCTGCGCACATCGAGGGAACCCGTGAGGTCATCCCCGCGATGGCCGAACTGGCGATGGCCTTCCGCGAAAAGGACCTGCCGATCGTCCATGTGGTTCGGCTCTATCTGCCGAGCGGATCGAACGTGGACATGGTGCGCCGGCATGCGGTCGAAAATGGAGCACGCGTGGTGGAGCCCGGAAGTCGGGGCGCCCAACTCGCGCCCGAGTTGCTCCCCCACCAGATCGCGCTCGAGCACGAGGCGCTCTTGCGAGGGCTTCGCGTTCTTCGTGCTCCTCACGTCGGCACCCTGAGCGCTCTCACCGGTCTCGGCAAGCGACACGCTGTCCACGGTCTCGATCAGGTGATCGGTCGTCGTACTCATCAGATGGCTCCTTCGGGAAGGTTCACACCTGATTCCTTACACACCCTATTAGGGGTGTTGTGTTGCGGGTTGTTGTTTGCGGGGTGGGGTGTCGCTGAGGGCGATGGTGCGCCATAGTTCTGCGGCGAGGTCGGGCATGCCGTTTTTTTGGACTTCGTTGGCGAGTTCGCATGCTTTGTGGCGGGCGTTGGGGGTGCCGGAGCGGGCGTGGACGAGGTGGGTGAGGGTTTCCAGGCGGATGCGGTCGCGGTAGGTGAGTAGTGCTTGTCCTTTTTTGGTTTTTTCGCAGAGGGTGTGGGTGTTTGGTGTGGTGCCTTGGTAGAGGGCGAGTTGGATGTGGAGGAGGTTGTATTCTTGGTGGTGGCGTGGTGAGCCTATGAGTTCGAGTGCGGTGCGGGCTTGGTTGAGTCGGTTTTGTGCTTCGGTGGTTTTGGGGGGTGCTGTTTGCAGGGCGAGTGAGGCGGCGGCGAGTCGTAGGCGCAGCCACATGGTGAGGTCTTCTTGGCTGGAGATTGCTGAGAGGGCTTGTTCCATGAGTTGGGCTGCTTGGTGGTAGTCGCCGCGGCGGGTGCTGACTGTTGCTGTTGTCCAGTATGTTTCGGCGGCGAGTGGGCCGTTTGGGTGTTCGAGTTCTGTGCATGCTTGTTTGCTGAGTCTGGTTGCTTCTGCGAGGTCGCCGAGTTCGGCTTCTACGGAGGCCAGGAGGAGTTTGCCGTGTTGGAGGTCGGCGGCGGGTACGCGTAGTCGGTGATTTTCTGCGAGGGTCAGTGCTTGTCGTACTTCGTGGCGGGCTGTTGTCAGTTCGCCCAGGTCTCGTGCGCAGCGTGCCAGGCGGATGCGGGCGTGTGCTTGTAGTGCGGGTCGGCTCAGTTCGTCGCTTATTTCCCGTAGTTGGGTCAGTACGTGGTGTTCGGCGATGAAGTCGCCGAGTGCCAGGTGCATGCGGGCTAGTTGGGCGAGTGCTTGCCAGCGGGTGTTGTCGTCGGCGTCGGGTGTTTCTTCGAGTGCTTTGGTGAGTGCGGTGCACATGTGTGAGTCGTATTTGGCGGTGGAGAGTGTCAAGGTGGCGAGGATGTCGGTGAGGTCTCCTTTGGGTGGTTGGGTGAAGGCGTCTTCGGTGATGCCGAGGCGTTCGGCGAGGTAGGCGACGGCTCGTTGGGTGGGGGGCCGGGCTCCTGATTCCAGTCGGGACAGGTACGCCGCCGACATGCCGGAGCCGATGAGGTCTGCCCTTGACCTGCCTTGTTGCATGCGTAGTTCACGCAAGCGGCGTCCGAATTCTGGTTGGCTCAACATTGCTGATCCTGCCTTATTGCGTACATGTCCTTGGCGGTCGGGCTTGTTGTGTGCGTGGTGGTGGGGTGTGGGGTTGTCAGTGGCTGTGTGGTGGTGTGGGTGGTGTGGGGCGTATCAAGGTCCTCCAGTGTGCCTGGTGTTGTCCAGTGTGCCTGCTTGTCTCCGGCTTTCTTTGACGGCTCACCAGGACGGTCTGTGATGGCCTGTCAAGATGGTTTGTGTGCTGTGGTGTCTGCTGGGCGGTGGTGTCTGTCCGGGGTCTTATTCCTTTGTTGTTTGTTCGCGTGGGGTCGTGTTTGGCAATGGTGGCCAAGCGGTGCGCTTGCTTTTTCGGGCCGGGGGTGGGGGCGGTGCCGGTTCAGGGCCGGTCGATCGCGCCTGCGGTTTGCAGGTCCGGGGTGTGCGGGGGCTTCGCGGTGGCTGCCTCGTTTCGTTGGCTCGGTGCTCTTGGGCCGTGCTCGGCTTGGGCCTTGTGGCCTGTCCGGTGCTCCTTTCGGGGGGTGTGCCGAGTGGGGCGCCTGGTGTCCGCCTTGCGTGAGGGTGCGCGCCTTCGCCAGGCAAGGTAGTTCCACCGTACGGGGACACCCCCCATTTGGCAAGCGTTGACAGTTGATTGGCAAGTCGTCTAGGGTGGCGCTGGCTCGCTCGGCCGGGTTGCCGGCGGGTTGGGCGATAATTCAGAGGCTTTCCCGAGGAGAACGGCAATCGGGGGCTTTCTCGATGAGGCAGGCGGCAACTGCAGGGGCATGCGCGGGAATCCGCCCGCAGGCGGCAGTGCCCGGCATGCGGGAGTGGCGTTGTCGTGTGTGGGAACGCCGGGTTCGCGTTCGCCTGCGTGTTGTGGCAAAGGGTGTAGCAAAGGCAGTTCCCGCGCGCCGTGCGGTCGTCAGGCGTTTTCGATGTGTCAGGCCTGCACCGTCAGTGGCGGTTGTCGCTGGGGGTGTTGCTGTCTCTTTCCTGTCTTGCGCTTTGCGCCGCGTGCGCAGGCCGCCTGCGGTCATGTCTGGCATGCAGGCAACTGTCCGGTCCTCGGCTTTAGCGAAGGAGGTTCCCAATCGTGTTGTCAAGCCGCAGCAGTGACGGGAGGAGAACAGTGATAGCACTCTCTGTCGCAGATCATGGCCCAAAAAATGTTGAGGCGGCGGTGGGCAAGGGCCGGCATCGCCTGCTTGTGCCCCTTGCCTTCGCTCCGCTTGCGGTCGTAGTACGCCGTCGAGGCCGGGCAGCACCGCAGGCTGACCATGGCCGACAGCTACATGGCTCAAAGCAGTGCGCGGTGGTAGCGGCGGGGTCTTTGCAGGTTGCCGCTGATGCGGCCGCAGTCGCGGGGCTGCGGAGCCGGGCCGGCCAAGCCCGCCAGCCGGTCGGCGCTGCCGAAGGCGTCCATGTCACCGCCGGTGGTGGCGAGGAAGCCGGCACCGGGCTTGGGGCCCGTCCCCGGCGTAGTGCGGATCGCTTCAGCGTGCGGATGCTCGCGCAACCGGGCCTCGATGAGGACCTCCGGCTCGGCGATCTCCTCATCAAGGGCCATCACCCCTTTCGCCAGGCGGACCACCATCGCTGCGGCCGGCTTCTCGCCGGGCGGCGCTGTGTGCTGGCTCAGGGCAGCGGCCACCACCGTCTTCGCCAGTGCGGCAGCACCACGTACGTTGCGGTTCTTCAGCCAGGTCTCGATCCGCTTGGCCCCCGTGCGGCGGATGGCCGCCGGAGTCTGATGCCCGGTCAGCAGCACGAGCGGCCCCTGGTGCGTCACATCCAAAGCACGCTCCAACACCGGGAAAA
>JAFAUH010000064.1 GCA_019243445.1 Streptomycetaceae bacterium
CCTGGGGGGCAATAGGGAGTGGATCAGCGAGCGGCGTCATGCGGCTTCGAATCCAAGGCGGAGGAGGGAGGCGACGCGGAGCGTCGTTGACCGACGACAACGCAGGAGGCTTCAGTCGCAGGGCGTCGGGAGCCCGCTCCCTATTGCCCCCCAGGTCGTAAGGGTGGGGTGGCAGGCGGAAAAGAGGGAGTTGGTCGACTCCGGCCGTACAAGCGCTCGAATGGCGTACGGTGCCGAACATGGCAAGTGTGCTCGTTGTCGAGGACGACCAATTCGTGCGTTCCGCCCTCATCAGGCACCTCACTGATGCCGCCCACACAGTACGCAGTGTGGGCAGCGCGCTGGAGGCGCTGCACGAGGTGGCACGGGTCGGCTTCGACGTGGTGATCCTTGACCTCGGTCTGCCCGACCTCGACGGCGCCGAGGCGTTGAAGATGCTGCGTGCAATCACAGACGTTCCCGTGATCGTTGCCACGGCGCGGGACGACGAGGGTGAGATCATCCGGCTGCTCAACGCCGGAGCCGACGACTACCTCGTCAAGCCGTTCTCGGGAGAACACCTGTCGGCGCGCATGGCCGCCGTACTGCGCCGCTCGCGGGAGACGGAGGCATCCCAGGTGCTGCGGGTCGGGGGCCTGCGGATCGACGTGTTGCGCAGGGAGGCGGTGCTCGACGGCGTCACGCTCGATCTGACGCGCCGCGAGTTCGACCTGCTCGCCTTCCTTGCTGCCCGCCCAGGGGTCGTCGTGCCTCGCCGTGAACTGCTCGCCGAAGTGTGGCAGCAGGCATACGGCGACGATCAGACAATCGACGTGCACCTGTCATGGCTCCGTCGCAAATTTGGCGAAACTGCTGCAAATCCTCGCTATCTGTACACGCTGCGGGGAGTGGGTGTGAAACTGGAGCCACCGAAATCGAAATGAGCGACGCACGCGAGCAGGCGGAGGAGGTCCCCCCGCGGAGCAGGGAGAGGCCGGCCGAGGCACGAGGCCGTCCGCGAAGCCTGGGAGCGGGCGACAGTGGCATGAGCCCTCCCCCTGCTTTCGGGAGGAGGTACCCCCGAGCGCGGCGGGGCGAACAATCGTCGATCGGAAGCAGGCGCGGGGCGATGAGGTGGGCGCTGGTCAAAGTGGTGCTCGCGGTCACCACCATGGTCGTGCTGGTCTTCGCCGTGCCGCTCGGGCTCGTTGTCCAGGAACAGGCGCACGACCGGGCGATGTCCCATGCCGAGCGGCAGTCCGCGGCGCTCGGCCCAGTGCTCGCGATCACCACCGACCGCACCCAGTTGGAGCGCGCTGTCGCCTCCACCCAGGCGGGCGCGGACGGGCGGATCACCGTGCACGTCCCGGCGGGCCGCGGCAGCAGCGCTGTCGAGATCGGCCGACAGCGGGTCTCGCGGGCTGACCTCGACACCGCGACCCGGTTCGGCCGGGCCTCGACCGTCGTCGTACCCGGCGGCTACGCGCTGCTCCAGCCCATTGCCGTCAGCTCCGGCTCGCTCGCGGTCGTCGAAGTCTTCGTCCCTGAAGGAGACATGACCCGGGGCGTGACGATCGCATGGCTGCTGCTCGGGCTCGTCGGCGCCTTCCTCGTCCTCGGCTCGGTGGTGATCGCCGACCGGCTCGGCACCCGAGTGGTACGTCCCGTCCGGCTGCTCGCCGACGCCGCTCACGAACTCGGCCAGGGGAACATGGGAGTACGTGTCCGGGAGACCGGACCGTCCGAACTGCGGGCGGCGGCTGTCGCGTTCAACTCGATGGCCAATCAAGTAAACCAACTGCTCACCCGCGAACGCGAGTTGGCAGCCGATCTCTCCCATCGGCTGCGCACCCCCCTGACTGTGCTGCGCCTCAACGCTGCCTCGCTCGGCGACGGCCCGGCCGCGGAGCAGACTCGGGAGGCCGTGGCTCAACTGGAACGCGAGGTCGATCAGATCATTCGCACCGTACGCGCCCGGCGCTCGGCCTATGCCGCATCGGCCGCTGCTGCATCGGCATCGGCCGGTTGCGACGCGGCCGAGGTGATCCGCGAGCGCATGGGTTTTTGGTCCGCACTCGCCGAGGACCAGGGACGACAAGTGCGCACTGCAGGGGCCGACCGACCGGTGCGGGTTCCTCTTGCCCGCGCCGAACTCGTCGCGGCGCTCGACGCGATGCTCGGCAACGTCTTCCGCCACACCCCGGAAGGCACCGCCTTCGCAGTCGACGTGCACAGCAGTGAGGACACGGTGATCATACTGGTTTCGGACGCGGGCCCCGGCATCAAAGACCCGGATGCGGCCTTGTGTCGCGGTCAGGGCGACGGCGGTCCCGGTTCGACCGGGCTCGGCCTCGACATCGTGCGGCGGGTCGCGGAATCAACCGGCGGTGATGTGGCGATCGGCAACTCCGTGCTCGGCGGCACAGAGGTACGGGTACGGCTGGCGCTGCGCCCGAGCATCTCGGGCGGCAGACAGCGACGACGACGGCCGCGACGGTGGGGCCAGGGCCGCGAGATCCGGGCCGCCGACGGGAGTTCCCGGCCTACTGACGGGACTGCTGCTCCTGGGCGATCTCCTTATGGTTCCTGATGACTTCTTCGATGATGAAGTTCAAGAACTTCTCGGCGAAGGCCGGATCCAGATGCGCATCCTCGGCCAGCTTTCGCAATCGCATGATCTGGGCGTTCTCACGCAACCGGTCTGCCGGGGGCAGCTTGTGGACCGCTTTGAGGTGGCCGACCGCCTGCGTGTACTTGAATCGCTCGGCGAGCAGGTGGACGAGTGCTGCGTCGAGGTTGTCGATGCTTGCGCGCAGTCTCAGCAGCTCCTGCCGCGCCGACTCCTCGACGTCACAGGCGTGTGCCACTTGCCCGATATCCGCCTCGGCACTTACCTCGGCATCCTGCTCACCCGCCATGCGCTGCCTCCACCTCTCGCGATGCTGTGTGGGAACCAACCCTAGACATTATCCGGAACGTGAAGCCATCCGGGCAAAGTTCGGCGTACCCGTCCGTGACCTTCCGACCACGTCGCGCAGCGAGAGGGGATCCGCTTGCTAGCGTCCCGATCATGGGAAGGGATAAAACCGACAAATCGCTACATCAGAAGCTGAACGCAGCGCGTATCCGTCGGCGTGCCCGGCGGGTGAGCGTATTGGTCTCCGTCGCGGTCCTGGTCTGCAGCGCCGCGGTTGACGCCCCGTCGCAGCCGCGCGGCCAACAGACGCGCGCCATGACGCTGCCGCCGGGGGTCCTTCCCTACGGCAACGGCATTCCCTATCTGGTGCGCGCGCGCCAGTGGATGGGGGCGCCCGCCGAACCGTCGTCCGTACCGGGCGATGAGAGCGATACCTCTGGCGAGAGCGGCAAGGACGAGCAGCCCCGCGAGGTGAGCCTGGAACTCGCCCACGCTCTCGCCTCCCTGGACGCCGATGCCGATGGCTTCTCTGTCGCCGTCTACGACACTGCAACCGGCAGCCATGGCCTCTACGGCAACAGCACGTACGACACAGCCAGCATCGTCAAAGTCGACATTTTGACCACGCTGCTCCTCCAGGCCCAGGAAGCGGGGCGCAATCTGACAGCGCGTGAGCGCCACTACGCCGCGGCGATGATCGAGCACAGCGACAATGCGGCGGCCACCGCCCTGTGGGACCGGATCGGCGGAGCGCGCGCGCTCAACGCCGTCAACTACAGACTCGGGCTGCGCCACACATACGGTGGCGCCGGCCATTGGTGGGGTCTTACTCAGACCACGGCTGCCGACCAACTGACCCTGCTGCGTTCTGTTTTCGGCCCTAAACCGGTGCTGAGCACCGATCGCCAGGAGTACATGATGCAGCTGATGAGCCACGTTGAACCCGATCAGGCCTGGGGCGCCTCGGCGGCGGCCGACCGCGACTCGGGCAGTGCGCTGAAGAACGGCTGGCTGATGCGCACCGACACGGGCCTGTGGGATGTCAACAGCATCGGCCGGGTGACGTACGGCGGTCACGCGATGCTGGTGGTCGTGCTCTCCCACGGCAACGCTACCTGGAACGAGGGCATCACCCTCATCCAGCGCGCCGCCCGGGTGGCCGTCCACGCGGCGGTCGGCGGCCAGGGGTGAGGGACTGGAGGCGGAAGAGGTCCTGAGGTCTGGGGAGGCGTTCGAGGAGACGCATCGGGCCCCTGACCGTTTTCGCAGGTCAGGGGCCCGATCGGCTGGGGTGAGTGACGGGACTCGAACCCGCGACATCCTGGACCACAACCAGGTGCTCTACCAGCTGAGCTACACCCACCATGACCGGCGCTTCGTTGCCTTCCACACCGGCCGAGAAGAAGCATACAGGGTTTTCGTGTGTGTCCGCTCCAGCCTTTGTGCAACAAAACGGGCGCGTCGTGAGGATCGCCGTCACGCATCCGACTGCGCATCCCGGCCGGGAACGCGGAGTAGACCCTAGCGCTGACCGGTTTGCCCCGGAAGTACATACTTCGCCGCGATCGCCCGCACCGTCTCGGTGTCAGGTCCGGGCGGCGGGACGAAGACGGCCTCCCGGTAGTAGCACAGCTCGGCGATGCTCTCCCGGATATCGGAGAGCGCCCTGTGGCTGCCGTTCTTTTGCGGGCTGTTGTAGTAGGCCCGCGGATACCAGCGTCTCGAGAGCTCCTTGATCGAGGAGACGTCGACGATCCGGTAATGCAGGTGCTGTTCCAAAGAGGGCATGTCACGGGCGAGGAAGCCCCGATCGGTGCCGACCGAGTTCCCGCACAGCGGGGCCTTGCGCGGCTCCTTCACGAATGTGCGGACGTAGTCGAGGACCTGCTTCTCGGCCTCGGCCAAGGTCATGCCACCGGGCAGCTCGTCGAGCAGGCCGGAGGCGGTGTGCATCTCACGCACCACCTCCGGCATGGTCTCGAGTGCTTCCGCGGGTGGCTGGATAACGAGGTCCACCCCGTCGCCGAGGATATTGAGCTCCGAATCGGTCACGAGGGCGGCCACCTCGATCAGCGCGTCATGCCGGAGCGAGAGCCCGGTCATTTCGCAGTCGATCCATACCATGCGGTCGTTCATATGTCTCACCCTACGGGGCGATCGCGCTGACCTGGCGCAGCTGGGCTGCGAGAGGTTCCGGCGGAGGTACCGTAACGAAGCGTGCCCAGGCCTGGGCGATCACTCCGCGACCGCATCAGGCCAGGAGCGCCGAAGGACTCGCCGCCGTCCGCGCGGTCATGCTCCTCGGGCGGGCACGAGGCGTACGCTTCCGGCTCCGCCTTCGTCGTTCTGACGGGGTTGGACGCCTCGCGGTCCGCGGACACGGGCGCGGTGGCGGGCCGGCGCGGGTGCGGCAGGCGGCCGACTCTCGGCTCCCGCTCGGTCCCATCGCCGCGATCACCCCGGTCCCCACGTTCCGGCCGCTCCCGCTCCCGCTCTGCCGGCTCCGGGGACGAGGGCGTGGGCGAGGGCCTGCGGGCCCGGAAAGCGGTGCGGTAGGAGGCGGGGGACGCCCCCAGCTGCCGCCGGAAATGCCCGCGCAGCGCCACCGGAGAGCGGAAACCGCATCGCGCCGCGACCTCGTCCACCGAGTAGTCCGAAGTCTCGAGCAGCCGCTGCGCCTGCAGCACCCGCTGGGTGATCAGCCACTGCAGCGGGGCGCTGCCGGTCAGCGACCGGAAACGGCGGTCGAAGGTCCGGCGGCTCATATACGCGCGCGCGGCGAGCGTCTCCACGTCGAACTGCTCATGGAGGTGTTCCAGCGCCCAGGCGACGACCTCCGCGAGCGGGTCGCTGCCGATCTCCTCTGGTAATGAACGGTCGATGAATCGTTCCTGGCCGCCGCTACGGCGCGGCGGTACGACCAGGCGGCGGGCGAGCGCCGTGGCGGCCTCGGTGCCGTGATCGGTCCGTACGACATGCAGGCACAGATCAATGCCCGCGGCCGTACCGGCGGAAGTGAGGATGTCGCCGTCGTCGACGAACAACTCACGCGGGTCGACATGCACCGAGGGGTAGCGCTTGGCCAGTGTCGGTGCGTACATCCAGTGTGTGGTCGCAGGCCGTCCGTCAAGCAGGCCGGCAGCGGCGAGCACGAAGGAGCCCGTGCATAGGCCGATGATTCTCGCGCCCTCTTCATGGGCGCGGCGCAGCGCATTGAGCGCTGAGACCGGCGGCGGCTGGGAGATCGAGCGCCAGGCCGGCACGACGACGGTGCCTGCTTTGTTGAGCGCTTCGAGGCCGTAGGGCGTGGTGAGTTCGAGCCCGCCCGTGGTGCGCAGGGGTCCGTCTTCGCCCGCGCACACCAAAAGCCGGTAACGGGGGACACCGGCGTCCTGACGGTCGATGCCGAAGACGGACAGCGGGATGGAGCTTTCGAAGATCGGTCCGCCGCTGAACATCAGTACAGCGACGACCTCTTTACGGCGCCGCGCGGAGAGTTTGCGGCTGCCCGCGCCTGCTGCACCAGCCGTGCCGGTGCCGCTGGCGCCGCCCGTCGCGGCTTGACCGGCCGGTGCGGGCTGCGGAGCCTGCGTGGTCGGGGTGCGGGGGGACGGAGTTGACGAGCTTGCGGTCTCCGTCGCCGCACCGGTCCTGGACTCCTGGGTCATGGCGGATGAGCCCCCCTCGGTCGACGTGTCCTCCTGGTACTGCACGTTCCCCCGCCGTGTTACCCAAGATCGAATCTACTGTGTCCACAGAGGCTGAAGTGACAAGTTCACCACCCGGCGCTAAGTCGACATGACAACTTGGCGTGAAGCATTCGATCACGAAGCGTTCCACTCGCGGGCTCCGCTGGGAAGTGCGCCTCTGGTGCGTCCCCCGGTAACCACCCCGCGCGGAAGACCGCGTGAGCCCTCTGCGCTCCTGTCTGCCCTGGTAGCGGGCGAGTTAATAGCAGGTACTTCCGATGGATGTACTGTGGTGAGAAGTTGGCCGAAAAGAATCGTAACTCCAGCACATTCGCTCCTTGAGGAGGGGGTGCGCCCATCCTCAAGGAGCGCGTACCCGGGTGCCGTCATGGCCGCGGACCTGGGAAGAAGCGCAATCGGCCGGGCGGCGACCACAGGGTGTGGCGGGAGTGCGGCGAAGGTGCAAACCGAAGAAGCGACGGCGGCCGAAGGTCGTATTACTAACGGAAGGCTAATGGTTGCAAGGTGAACGTCCGGTTGCGCGGAGTTCCGGGTGACTGTTTGACGAGCGCGTCTGTGGGGGATGGTCGGGTCAAGCCCTTCAGATTTCGCCGGGGCTGGGCAGGGGGCGTTGCGCTTCCCGCTCGGCTCCGGCATTCTCCTGGAAACTCCGGGTACGAGCACCATCGGATGGAGCGCTCGATGTGTCTGTGCAGGAACGCTTCGTCGCCGTACCCTGGAGGCGGCGGGAGAGCAACGTCCTTACCAGCCAATATGGCCGGTCCCGCCGCCCCCGCTGTCCGTGTCCGTTTCAGCGGCGCTCCCGGCGTCGCCTTCGCCGAAATCCCCCACCATGGACGGTTACGAGCTCCCAGAGCCCGCCGACGGCAAGCCGCTGGCCCATTCGGCGGCGGAACCCGAGGCGGCGGCACAGTCGCGTCATTCGTGCGATCCCGCGTTCCAACACGGTGTGGTGGTCGGTTTCGACGGCTCCGTCTCCAGTGAACGCGCCCTCGCCTACGCCATTGGCTTGGCCCGCCGCTCAGGCTCCGGGCTGATCATCGTGCACGTCGCCAATCGGTTGCCCGCCACCGTCTGGGCCGGGTGCGAGCCGCCAGTCTTCGTGGACGTGCCCGATCACCGCACCGAACTGCTCGGTCTCGAGCTGGCCTGTGCGGATTACCTCTCCGAGGTGTCGTGGATCCTCGTCGAGCGAGGTGGAGACATCTGCCGTGAACTGGAGGAAGTGGGCCGGGAGTACGCGGCCGATGCGATCGTGGTCGGCAGCACGCATGGCGTCATCGGCAAGATCTTCGGATCGGTGTCCGGCCGTCTTGCCCGGCGTGCGCGGCGGCCGGTGATCGTCATCCCGTGAGTGACGCACGCGAGCAGGCGGAGTGGGCGGCCGACAGTGACATGAGCCGCTGGCGCGGCGGGGCGAGGCCGGCCGCGGAGCCTGGGAGCGGGCGGAGAAACGAGCCAAAGAGCGGTGAGTGACGCACGCGAGCAGGCGGAGTGGGCGGCCGACAGTGACATGAGCCGCTGGCGCGGCGGGGCGAGCCAAAGAGCCGTGAGGTGACATCGATCACGTATCCCGGGATGCCTGCTCCGCCGTGGCCGATTCGGAACCTGGCCTATGCGGTGAGCCCCAGCTCACGGGCGATCAGCATCCGCTGCACCTCGCTCGTGCCCTCGCCGATCTCCAATATCTTCGAATCCCGCCAGAAACGGGCCACCGGGTATTCGTTCATGAAGCCGTAGCCGCCGTGTATCTGGGTCGCCTCACGCGCGTTGGTGACCGCGATCTGAGACGAGTACAGTTTGGCCAGCGCCGCCTCCTTTTTGAACGGTTCGCCGTGCAGCAACCGGGACGCGGCATCGCGCCAGGCGAGCCGCGCGGTGTGGGCGTGCATCTCCATGTCGGCCAGTTTGAACTGGATGGCCTGGTTGGCACCGATCGGCTTGCCAAATGCCTGACGCGTCTTCGCATATGCCACCGACTCGTCCACACAGCCCTGAGCCAGACCGGTGGCGAGCGCGGAGATCGCTATCCGCCCCTCATCCAGGATCCGAAGGAACTGGGCGTAGCCGCGGCCCAGTTCGCCCAGAAGATTGGCGGACGGCACCCGGCAGTCGGAGAAGGCCAGTTCACGGGTGTCGGAGGCGTTCCAACCGACCTTGGAGTACGGCGGGGCCACGGTGAATCCGGGAGTGCCGGAGGGCACGATGATCGAGGAGATCTCCGGTCGCCCGTCGGGCTGCCGACCCGTCACCGCCGTCACGGTCACCAGACCCGTGATGTCTGTGCCCGAGTTGGTGATGAAGCACTTGGTGCCGTTGATCACCCACTCGCCGCTCTCCTCGTCGAGCCGTGCCGTGGTACGCGTGCCGCCCGCGTCGGAGCCGCACTCCGGCTCGGTGAGGCCGAACGCCCCCAGCATCTCGCCCGAGCACAACTTCGGCAGCCAATCGCGCTTTTGGGCCTGAGTGCCGAACCGGAAGATTGGCATGGCGCCGAGCGAGACGCCTGCCTCGAGAGTTATCGCCACCGAGGAATCGACTCTCGCCAACTCCTCGAGCGCGAGGCACAGCGCGAAATAATCGCCGCCCATTCCGCCGTACTCCTCAGGGAATGGCAGCCCGAACAGGCCCATACGGCCCATCTCTCGCACGATCTCATACGGGAATTCGTGGTGCTCATAGAACTCGCCGATCTTCGGGGCGACGACATCGTGGGCGAACTCCTCGACGGTGCGGCGAAGTTCCTCGTATTCGGCAGGCAGCCGGTGGTCGATCGTCATGGTGTCACTGCTCCTCGTGGGAGTCGGGGGAGTCCTTGTAGGAGAGGGCGCGAACGGTGCGGGACGGGCTCGGCCGTCCCAGATGGTCCGCCATCCACACACTGGTGGCGATGAGGCGGTTGAGGTCGACCCCGGTGTCGATGCCGAGCCCGTTCAGCATCCACACGAGGTCTTCGGTGGCGAGATTGCCCGTCGCGCTCCTGGCGTAGGGGCAGCCGCCGATCCCGCCGGCCGAGGCATCCACGGTGGTGACGCCTGACTGGAGGGCAGACAGGGTGTTGGCGAGCGCCTGGCCGTAGGTGTCGTGGAAATGCACTGCGAGATGATCGGCGTAGATCCCGGCCTGATGGAGCGAGACCAGCAGCTCTGTGACATGGCCGGGGGTGGCCACGCCGATCGTGTCGCCCAGACTGAGCTCGGTGCACCCGAGGTCGAACAGACGCCGGGCGACGCCTACGACCTGGGCGACGGGCACCGGCCCCTCCCAGGGGTCGCCAAAGCACATCGACACATAGCCGCGCACACTCGCGCCTGCATCCCGAGCCCTGACCACTACTGGTTCGAACATGGCGAGTGTTTCGTCCACGCTGCGGTTGAGGTTGGCCTTGGCAAACGACTCCGTGGCACTGCCGAAGACGGCTATCTCCCGGACGCCCAGCGCCAGGGCGCGTTCCAAGCCGCGTTCGTTGGGCACGAGGACCGGCAGCTTGGCGTCGAGGTCGTCGAGCATTGGCATCAGCTGCTCGGCGTCGGCGAGTTGAGGCACCCACGCGGGGTGCACGAAGCTTGTCGCCTCGATGGTGCGCAGCCCCGCGTCCGCGAGCCGGCGGACGAACTCCGCCTTCACCGGCGTCGGTACGACCGTCTTCTCGTTCTGCAGACCGTCGCGTGGACCGACCTCGTGGATGCGGACCTGGTCCGGCAGGTCTTCGGCCGGGAAGGCCATGGGCAGACCATCGGGGATGGGTGGCCCGGAAGCTCGTTGAGGGCGGCGGTGAGCGACGGGTGGAAGGCCGGGCGACGAGCGGGCGCTCATGACTCCTCCTGCGCAGCGGCGGCCGGGGTGACGACAGCGAGCACCTGTTCCATGGCAACCGTGCTGCCCGGTGTGATCTCGATCTCCGTGACTGTGCCGTCGTGTGGAGCAGCGATGACGTGTTCCATCTTCATCGCCTCGACGACGAGCAGACTCTGACCGGCGGTCACGGTGTCGCCCGGCGCGACCTTGATGACGGTGACCGTGCCGGGCATCGGTGCTGTGAGCGTTCCGGCGTGGGCGGCGGCTGTTCCACCGCTCAGCGCCGCCTCGACCGGGTCGTGGTCCTTGACGTGCCAGGAGTCGC
>JAFAUH010000090.1 GCA_019243445.1 Streptomycetaceae bacterium
GAGACGAGCAAGCCGCAGTGCTGTCATACCTGCGGCTCGGTTTCATCGCCGGTCTCTCCTTCCGGTTCGTCGGTCATGTTGATGGCTTGATTGTTCATCCAGGGGCGGCGGTTGTGCTGCCCACGTGGGACTTGGTGCAAGGTGCGCAGGTGTTCGACCTCGGCGGGATCGGCGTGCACGATCCGTAGCCCGGCCTGGGGATGGAGGTAACCGGTGGCCCAGCCGCGCCGCACCCATGCGTCGAGGGTGACTTCCGACATCTGGAGGTGCTCTGCCAGGTCACGCAGCCACCACTCGTGCTCGTCCAGATCAGGGCGGGCCTGGCGGGCCGGGGTGCGTGAGCGTTGGATCCCTAGGGAGCGCAGAAGGTCGCGGACGGCGTTCTTGGTGAACGTCTTGCTGCGTTTCGGTGGACGCAGGCCCTCGGCGTTGAGGCGGTCGGCGATCTGCCCGGCGTTCATCCCGGCATTCACCAACTCCTGAGCTCTTGTGATGAGTTGCGGATAGTAGCTGAGCTGGGTCAGGCAGGCGACTGGACGTACTGTTTCGCTCTCGCTTCGATGCCCGCCGGCCCAGGTGACCTGGACCTTCACCTTCTCGCTGGTGCCGATCACCTTGATGTGGACCTTCTCGACAAGGTGCCGGATCAGCTGCTTTCGGTCCGCGTCGCTGGTCGTGGGAGCATGCCAGATGCCGGGGACATCAGCGGCCAGGGCGCGGATCTGCTCGCGCTCGGCGGCGCTGAGGGTGCGGGGCCGTACGGCCAGGAAACGGTCGTACTCCTCCTTGAGACGTTGCCGCTCGCCCATCGCGGTCTCCCAGTCTTTCTCCAGCTGCCGTACGACCAGGCGGTTTTCGGGTTCGGCGAGCTGGTACTGGCGCCGGGCCCGATCCACGGCGAACTCGGCCCGCTCCAGACGCTGCCGCCAGATCTGGTCCACCTGAGCGCGCTGGGCCTGGACCTGCTCGGCGGCGGCGAGGGACACCTCGACGGCGGCCGGGGCCATCGCGGCCAGCAGCAACACGGTGACGTGCTCGTCCACGCAGTCGCCGGCCAGCTGCTGGCACTGCCCGGTCGCGAAGGTCGTCTTGTCCGAGCCGCAGACGTAGGCGGGGTGCAACTTCCCGCCCGCCCCGCGCTGGTAGCGCACCGACATCTTCTTCCCGCAGCGCCCGCAGGCCACCAGCCCAGCCAGCAGGGCCGGCCCGTCGCGCACCACGCCGATACTCTCGGCCCGGGCCCGGTTGGCGTCCATCCGCTGCATGTTCCGCTCGTACCGCTCGACGCTGATATAGGCGGGCAGCAGGCCCGGAAGGTAGACGTACCAGTCCTCACGCTCGGCACGCACCCGGCCGGTATACGGCCGCCCCGCCTGACGGCGCCGCGGATCGATCCTGCTGCGGCCGTAGGCGTAGATTCCAGCGTAAGCCGGATGACGGAGCATGTTCTGCACTCCAGCCCGGCTGGGACGACGCCACTGCAACTCCCCCCGCTCGGGCCCCTCGCGCAGCCGCACCCCCAACTGGATGTTGTTGTCGGCCAGATAACAGAGCACCGCATTGATCGTCCCGAGCCGGTCGAACAGATCGAAGACGAGGCGGACCACGGCCTGGACTTGCTCATCGGGATCCAGGACCGCTTCACCGGACGGGCGGCGCACGTAACCGACCGGCAGCGCCACGACCAGCTCACCGCGCCGGGCCTTCGCCAGCCGCCCGGACCACATCCGCTGTTTGATCAGGTGCAGTTCCGCCTCACTGATCGTCCCCTTCAGCCCCAGCAACAGCCGGTCATTATGATCAACGGGGTCGTAGACACCGTCCGGGTCCGCGAGCAGAGCCCCCGACAACGCGCACAACTCCAGGAGCTGGTGCCACTCGCGGCCCGTCCGCGCCAGTCGTGACATCTCGATCCCGAGCACGACCCCCACGTGGTCCAGGCCCACCTCGGAGACCAGACGCTGAAAGCCGGGCCGGGCATCGACTCCGGACGCGGAGTGCCCCAGATCCTCATCAATCACCAGCACCCGCGAGGCCGGCCACCCCAGCGTGACCGCTCGCTCGACCAGCGCGTACTGCAGCCGCGTGGACTCCTGATGGTCCTTGACCTGGCCGGCGGTCGACTGCCGGACATACACGGCGGCAAGACGATCACGATGCCACGGCTGGACCTTGCCCTCCAGCCGCTTCCACGGCTGCCTGATCGTCGTCATCGCCCGCACCCCCGTCCCGGCTCGTGGGAGGCGCCGCTGTCGCCATCCGTTCCACCAGCAGGCCCAGCAACCGCTGGACCACCACCCGGTTCACCTCCGGGAACGACTCCCAGCTCGGGGCGCCCGCTATCGCGGGCTTCGACTGGGGGGCACAGCCGCGTCTCCTCCTGCCACCGCGACCCACCCCCCTCGCCTGTCTCACTCTGCCGGTCCCGCAGCAGGCGGACCGTTCCGGCCAGCGCCAACAGGGCATCAACCCCGATGACAGGAACATTCCCCGTCGCATCCTCGTCTATGTCAGCACTGCGGCTTGCTCCTTGAGCACACCTTCCGCCTGTTCAAGCAGACCCTCGGCTGGACCAAACCGAGGCTGCGCAACTCGCAGGCAGCCGACCGCTGGACCTGGCTGGTGATCGCCGCACACTCCCAACTGCGGCTCGCCCGGCCCCTGGCGGTCGACCTGCGCCGCCCATGGGAGAAGAAGACCGAGCCACACAGGCTCACCCCGGCCCGAGTCCGCCGGGGGTTTAGAAACCTCCACGCGAAGTGCCCCTCACCAGCGCGTGCACCCAAACCCACCACCCCCGGCCCGGGACGCCCACCCGGCTCGAAGAACCGCCGACCCGCGCCACGCCACGACGTCGGACGCGTCCTGGCCACCGGCGAGGCATACACCCGCCCCACCCACCACAAGAAGGGCACGAAACCACGCCGGACGGGATGAACAGCGAGCCGCGCACTCACCACCCGCGTGACCGTACGATCAGCCCGGTGAAGGTGATTTCGCTTGGGTTCCGTACCGACCTGATGCTGCGCAAACTCGCCGGCTCTCTCATCGCCGAGCACCCATCCCACCTGGTCGTCCGCACCCCTGCCAACCCCGGCTACTGGTGGGGAAACTTCGTACTGTTCAACACCCCGCCGAAACCAGGCGACGCCTCACGGTGGACAGCCGTATTCACCAGCGAGTTTCCCGAGGCGACACACCTTGCCCTGGGCGTTGACGGCACCGACGGCAACACTGGTGACTTTGACGAACTCGCCCGGCTCGGTGTGATAACCACGGTGGACTCCGTCTTGACCGCAACACAGCTGGCACCTCCCGCCCGACCAGCCACCCACTCCACCATCCGCCGGCTGACCAGCGACGACGACTGGGCACAAACCATCGAACTCCGCCTGGCCTGCGACGGCGACAAGGCTCTGTCCGCCGAACACCGACAGTTCGTCGCAAGGAAGCTGGCCGAGTACCGCAGCCTCTACGCCGCAGGCCATGGCGCCTGGTTCGGCGCATTCATCGACGGCCGAATGCGATCCGGCGCCGGCCTGTTCAGCGACGGCAGCGGGCTGGCACGTTTCCAAAACGTCGAGACCCATCCCGCCTACCGCCGCCGAGGGCTGGCATCGACCCTTGTCCATCACGTCGGCCAGTGGGGATTGCATGAACTCGGCGCCCGCACACTCGTCATCGTCGCCGACCCCGACTACCACGCCATCCGCATCTACCGCGCACTCGGCTTCGCCGACACCGAACGGCAAGTGGGATTCCACCGCACGCCCACGTCCAGCTCCGACAACGGCGAGTGATCAAGCCCCACCGATCATTCGGCCTCGCCGTTAAACGACAAGCTTAGTGCCTGTGTACAAACTGATCGCTGGCGCGTTGGCGGATGCGCGGATCCGGTAAAACGGCTGGTAACAGGGACGGACCTCCCGGTGCAACGGTGGTGTTAGAAGGTCCTGCCGCACCAGAGAGGTCCTGTCATGCCATTGTGCGCCACTGAACCTGTAGCTGCCGTTCCAGGGGGAGAAACTGCCTGCTCATGTGTGGCCTGCCGGTTCGGCCACGGTACGCGTCGCCCGATCCGGCCCCGCCGCTACACCTCGGACATGACCGACGCCGAGTGGACCGTCGTCGAGCCGCTGATGCCTTGGCCGACGTGGTTGGACGGCTACGGCGGACATCCGGAGGAGTACTGCCGCCGCCAGGTCGCCGACGCCATCGGCTACGTCGTGGACAACGGCGTCAAGTGGCGCAACCTGCCCGCTGACTTCCCGCCCTGGCGGACCGTCCACGCGATCTTCACCCGCTGGGGCCGCGACGGCGACACTCTCGCCCTGCACAACGACCTGCGCGAGAAGGTCCGCCAAGACGCGGGACGCGAGGCCGAGCCAAGCGCGGCGATCATCGACAGCCAGTCGGTACGGGCCGCGGAGACCGTCGGTGCCGCCTCCCGCGGCTACGACGCGGGCAAGAAAGTAGCAGGCCGCAAGCGGCACGTCATCGTGGACACCCTCGGCCTGCTGCTGGTCGTGCTGGTCACGGCGGCAAGCGTGCAAGACCGCGACGGCGCCCGGCCCGCACTGGAGATCCTGCGCGACTGGTACGAGAGGATCTCGCTGGTATGGGCCGACGGCGGCTACGCGGGCCGCCTCGTCGACTGGGCCAAAAAGAAGCTGCAGCTCACGCTGGAGATTGTCAAGCGTAGCGATAATATGACGGGATTTCAGGTGCTTCCACGCCGGTGGGTGGTGGAGCGAACGCTGTCGTGGATCTTCCAGCACCGTCGTTGCGTGCGCGACTACGAACGCCTGCCAGAGCACCACGAAGCGATGGTGCTCTGGTCGATGATCAGCCTCATGGCCCGGCGGCTGGCGCGATCCGCATCGTCCGAGTCGCTATAACGATCAGTTTGTAC
>JAFAUH010000335.1 GCA_019243445.1 Streptomycetaceae bacterium
GGATCGTTCACCGTCGCGAGCGCTGCGCGCACCGCGTCGGTGTCGGGGACAGTGCCGTACGTGTCGGTAGCCATGCCCCGATGGTACGGCGACGCACCGACACTTATGGGCGGGATCCGTCCTGGGCTCGGTCACGTACTGCGTCTACTGCGTCTACTGCGTCCGGGGCGGCTTCACGCAAGTGCTGCCCGTCATGCAGCTCGGCGCGCAACTGCGCGTACTGCCGCTCCTCAAGTTCCTTGAGCATGTCCTGCAGTTCGGAGCGGATCCAGTCACGCGTCGCCACCTCGCCCAAATTCATCCGAAGACCTGCGATCTCGCGAGTCAGGTATTCGGTGTCGGCGATACTGCGTTCGTTCTGCCGGCGGTCGCGATCCAGATTGACCCGGTCCCGGTCGTCCTGGCGGTTCTGCGCCAGCAGAATCAGCGGTGCGGCGTAGGCGGCCTGCAGCGATAGGCCGAGGTTCATGAAGATGAACGGGTACTGGTCGAAGCGCAGGGCCGACGGCGCGGATGTGTTCCACACCACCCAGGCGATCAGGACAACCGTCATCCACACCAGGAATCGACCAGTGCCGAGGAAGCGCGCTACGCGCTCCGACAAGCGCCCGAACGCCTCGGGGTCATACGCAGGCAGCAGGCTGCGACTCTGCGAGCGCGGCACGTCGAGTCGCGTGCGCGCCCTGGTCAGGATCCTCTCAGCGGCCATGCGCTTCCTCCCTCTGCTCGCTTCTCCGCCCCCTTGGCGAATTTTCTTGGTTGTTGTGGTTGTGCGGGTTGGTGGCCTTGGGTGTGTGGTTCGCGTTTTGCCGAACGGGAATCGGCTTCGTGGCTGGCTCGTGGTGCACCGACTCACGCCAGTCAGCCGGCAGTAGATGGTCAAGTACGTCGTCGACCGTCACTGCGCCGAGCAACGCTCCGCTCTCGTCGACGACCGGCGCGGCGACCATGTTGTAGGTCGCCAGGAAGCTGGTCACCGCGGACAGCGGAGTATCGGGCGGCAGTGGCTGCAGATCCGTGTCGACGATGGAGCCGACGAGGGTGAACGGCGGGTCACGCAGCAGTCGTTGGAAGTGCGCCAGGCCCAAGTACTTGCCGGTGGGCGTCTCCTCGGGTGGTCGGCAGACGTACACCTGGGCGGCAAGCGCGGGAGGGAGGTCCTCCTGGCGGACTCGGGCGAGGGCGTCGGCAACGGTGGCGTCCGGGCGCAGCACGATCGGCTCGGTGGTCATCAGACCGCCCGCTGTGCGCTCCTCGTACGTCAGCAGCCGGCGCAGCGGCTCCGCGTCATGCGGCTGCATCAGGGCGAGCAGCCGTTCCTTGTCGGTCTCGGGAAGCTCGGAGAGGAGGTCGGCGGCGTCGTCCGGGTCCATCGCCTCCAGGACGTCAGCTGCGCGCTCCTCAGCGAGCTTGCCGAAGATCTCCACCTGATCGTCCTCCGGCAACTCCTCGAGGACGTCGGCGAGACGGTCGTCGTCGAGCGCGGCTGCCACCTCGGCGCGACGCTTGGCCGACAGATGGTGCAGCACATTGGCGAGGTCGGCGGGGCGTAGCCGCTCGAAGGTGGCGAGCAGGCTCTCGGCGCCCTGCTCATGCTCGACGACGGTAAAGCCGGTGACGGCCGACCAGTCGACGGTCAGCGTCTCTCCGCGGCGCCGCAGCGGTCCGCCGCGTCCCTGGCGGGCGCGGCGGACGAAGATCTTGTCGATCTCCCAGTCGCGGCGGGCCGGTAGCTGGACCATGGACACGTCGAGCACGGTCACGGTGTCGCCTTGTCCTTTCTGGCCCTGTCCTTTCTGATCCTGGCCTTGTCCTTGTCCTTTCTCGTCCTCCAGCAGGTAGACGCGCCGGTCGAGGAGCTCACCGAGGACGAGCGTCTCCGCGGCACGCTGCTCGAAGCGCCGCAGATTGACCACGCCGGTGGTGATGACCTGTCCCGACTCCAGACTCGTCACGCGGGTCATGGGAACGAAGATCCGGCGCCTGCTGACCACTTCGACGACGAGCCCGAGTACGCGCGGCGGCCTGCTGCCGGTGCGCAGCATGACGACGACGTCACGGACGCGCCCGACCTGATCGCCATTGGGGTCGAACACCGCCACACCTGACAGGTGCGAGATGAAGACCCTCGGCGTCCCTGCGGCCATGCCGAGCCTCCCATGATCCGGTGGTCTGCTGATGCGATGGTGATACGACAGGAAATATGAAAGGCAAGACAAGACAAGGAGATCGAGTGAAAGGGTAGTGACGGCGCGGGCTCAGCCCTTCCGCGACCGCCGACGTAGCAGAAGCCTCGGCAGGCCGGCCGGGATCGGCCGCCGCGTCGTCGCAGTGGTCGGTACGGGGACCGCGGCACCGCCATCGTCAGGCATCGCCCCGGGTTTCTCGGTCACCGGACCTGTCGGTTCCAGCCGCAGGACACGGCACTCGCGCGCCCAGCGTTCCGGCATTGTATCGGCGTCGGGGGCATTGAGCCGCTTGCCCTTCAGTTCGTCGACGGCGGTCTGCCACGCCTCCTCATGCGGTGCCACCTCCGTGACCTGAGCCTGGAAGGCGACAAGCCGTCCCCACGTGTCCTTGCTGCGGATCGTCACAGTGGCCGTCCCGCCGTCGGCCAGCCCGCGCAGCGGCTGCTCACCCGGCCCACCGCCGACGAGACACACAGCGCCGTCATGCCACACATGCCACAACGCCACCGCAGACCCCTCGGTCCCCTGCACCCACACCAGCGCGGATTTCTTCGCGGCCTCCTCAACGAGCGCGCGCTCCAGCAGGCGGGGGTTCACGGTGTTCGTCATGAGGGCAGCGTATGCGGCCACCTCCAAAATCCCACCATCTACCGGATCACGGACCGGCACCGATGGCTGCGAACCGATGGCTGTGACAGGTGTAACGGCTTGACACGCGCCTTACGTTGGAGGAGACGCTGACGTCTCGCATGCCCTGAAGGAGCCCACGTCCCGTGCCTGCCGCGCCGCATGCCACGCCCGACCACTCGCCCGTCACCTTCCGCCGCCCTCATCGGCAGCCGGGCGTCATTCCGCCGGCGCCCGGTCACCGCACGGATCTGCTGCTGCTCGCCGTCGCGATCTGCGGGATCTCGCTCTCCGCGCCGCTCATAGCGGCTACCGCCGCGCCCGCCCTCGCCATCGCCTTCTGGCGCAACGCCCTCGCCGTAGGCACACTCAGCCCCTTCATCCTGCTGCGCAACCGCACCGAACTGCGCCGCATGGGACGACGTGCAGTGCTGCTCTCCGCGGCCGCAGGCGCCGTGCTTGCGCTGCACTTCGGACTGTGGTTGCCGAGTCTGTCGATGACATCCGTCGCCTCCTCGACCGCGCTGGTGACCACTACGCCGATCTGGACGACACTGATCCTGCGGCTGCGCGGGCAGCGGCGTCCTGCGCTGGTGTGGGCGGGCAGCGCACTGGCGATCCTCGGCGTGGTGATGGTCTCCGGCGTCGACTTGTCGATGTCCTCGCGTGCGCTCGTCGGTGACGCGCTCGCACTCGGCGCCGGGATCGCGTCGGCCGGATACGTGCTGATCGGTGCGGAGGTACGGCGCACGGTGAGCACCGCTGCCTACACGTACGTCTGCTACTCGACGACCGCGCTGGTGCTGCTTGTCGTCTGCGTGTGCTCCGGCGTCTCGCTCGGCTCCGGATACTCCGCACCTACATGGCTCAAACTCCTCGCCCTCACCCTCGCCGCGCAACTGCTCGGGCACTCGCTGCTCAATCGCGTAGTGCACGGTCTTGGCCCTTCCGTGACCTCCACCGCGATCTTGCTGGAGACGCCGGGCGCCGCACTGATCGCCGCCCTGTGGCTGGGGCAGCGCCCATCGGCCGCCGCCTACCCCGCGCTGCTGGTGATCCTCGCCGGGCTCGCGATGGTGATCCTCTCCGACCGGCGCGATAAGCGCTGCTGACCGGGCCTATGCTCACGGCATGGCCGAGAGGGTCGAGGTGCTGGAGCTGACGGAGGCGCGGCTTCGTGCGGCGTTCGGGGAGCCGGACGCGCGAGCTGCGGTGACCTTTCTCGGCGCCGAGCGCATCGAGGTGCTGCGTTTCACCGGCGTCGACCCCCATGACGCGCCCGGTGAGACGATCGTGCGCTATGCGACGCTTGGGATGTCTCGGCAGCCGATGAACGACCCGAACGAACTTGTCGCCGACCCGGTGCGAGGCCCGCGCGCCGAACTCGTCCTTTCGGTACGGGCGGGCCATGCCGAGGTCGACAAGGCGCTGCGCCCACTCGCCGTGCTCGCCGCCTCTCCACAGGTCGAAGGTGTGGTCCTCGCCCCCGGCGCCTCCTTTGACCTCGGCGGGCCGCTGTGGCCGGGCGCGCCGTTCTCGGCGGTGCTCGTCGCCGAGCCGGGAGGGCTGGTCGAGGATCTGGAGCTCGAGCCGCCAATGGATCCGGTGCGTTTTTTTCCGCTCCTGCCGATGACCGCGAACGAGGCCGCGTGGAAGCGGGCGCGCGGAGTAGTCGCGCTTCAGGAGCGCTGGCTCCGCATGGGCACGGACCTGCGCGACCCCCTGCGCGGATCGGTGTCATTTGTCGACTGAACCGCCTCCGGAGGTCTTGACTTCGCAACCGACCCGCTACAGACGGGTGATCGTCCTTGACGTGAGCCCGGCTGGCGAGGACCGTGTAGCGCTATGAGGGGCGAACCCAGTTGCCCGAAGTGTGGAGGCCGGGTACGGGCGCCCGGTCTTTTCGCCGACTCCTGGCAGTGCGACCTGCACGGTGCCGTGTACCCGGTACAGCCGGTAGTACCGCCGAGTGTCGAGGCGCTCAGCGTGGTCGTGAACCGCTCGCACGTGCCGGTGTGGATGCTGTGGCCGCTGCCGCTCGGCTGGCTGTTCACCGGCATCGCATCGGCAGGTGACGATCGCAGCGGCGGACGTGCCACCACCGTCGCATGCTCGGGTCCGGGGCCGCTCGGTGGTCCCAGCGAGCTGCTGATCGTCGCGGAGGAGCTCGGCGTGGGGCTCGGCGCCCGGTACGCGGGCATTCCCGGACCCGATCCGGGACCGCAGATGTGTGTCGACAAGCCGCCGGACGCGAAGGTATTGGCCGCGGGGCGCCCCACTCCACTGTGGCACGTCGACAACGTACCGCCGGATCGTGCCGTCTTCGCAGGTGAAGCGCGTGGGTTGTGGCTGTGGGCGATCGTCTGGCCCGAGCAATCCGGCTTGTTGCTCTACGACGAGTTGATACTGACCGATCTGCGGGAGGCCGGTGCGGAGCTCGAGCTGGTGCCGTGCGGTGCACTCTCGCCCAGATTGCTCGGTTGATGCCCCTGTGCTCGGTTACGGCCTTTGCCCCTCCGCTGAATGCCTGGGATTGTGCAGATCGCCGCGGTCGTTATCCTTAGCCTTCGAATCGTCGCTTCTCGCATGGCGTAAGCGCCGCCCGCCGACTTCAGTCGGTCGATGTCACTGAGCGAAAGCAGAGGGGAGTCCGAGCCGTGCGCATCGATCTGCATACGCATTCCACGGCATCGGACGGTACGGACACCCCTGCGGAGCTGGTACGGAACGCGGCGCACGCCGGGCTCGACGTTGTCGCCCTCACCGACCACGACACGATCGCCGGATACGAAGAGGCGGCGACGGCGCTGTGGCAGCTCGACACCTCGCTGACGCTGGTCACGGGGGCTGAGCTCTCGTGCCGCCTCGCCGGTACGAGCCTGCACATGCTGGCGTTTCTCTTCGACCCGGACGAGCCGGAGTTCGCGCGCGAACGCGAACTCGTACGCGACGGCCGGGTGCCGCGTGCCCAGAGCATGGTGGCGAAGCTGCGCGAGCTCGGGATCCCGATCAGCTGGGAACAGGTCGCACGGATCGCCGCAGACGGCGCCGTGGGACGGCCGCATGTGGCCAGCGCGCTTGTCGAACTCGGTGTGGTGGGCGCAGTCTCCGATGCGTTCACCGAGGAGTGGCTCGCCGACGGCGGCCGGGCGTATGTGGAAAAGCACGAGCTCGACCCATTCGAGGCGATCCGCTTGGTCCAGGGCGCGGGCGGGGTCACCGTCTTTGCGCACCCGGCCGCAGTCAAGCGCGGTGAGACGGTGCCCCCCACTGTGATCGCCGAACTCGCCGCTGCGGGGCTTGACGGCATCGAGGTCGACCACATGGACCACGACGAGGCGACCCGCGCCCGGCTGCGCGACCTCGCTGAAGAGCTCGGGCTGCTGGCCACTGGCTCCAGCGACTACCACGGCAGTCGCAAGGAATGCCGACTCGGGGAATACACCACCGACCCCGAGGTCTACCGGGAGATCTCGCGCCGCGCGACCGGCGCCCTCCCGATCACCGCGATCTAGCGCTAGCGCCTGGTATGAGCCTGCACCTGGCCGCTTCGCCAGGGCGCTGTGCTGCTATGACTTCTCCCTAACCCACTTCCTCAATCCCAACCCGCTTCCCTAACCGTTCCGTTCGCCGAAAGCGCTCACTCACTATGTTCGACGTCACCCTCTTCGGGTCAGTGTTCCTCACACTTTTTGTGATCATGGATCCGCCGGGCATCACCCCGGTCTTCATCGCCCTCACCTCGGGGCGGGCCACCAAGGTCCAGCGCAAAATGGCGCTCCAGGCAGTGCTTGTCGCCTTCGGCGTCATCGCAGTCTTCGCTGTCGGCGGCCAGCAGATCCTCAACTATCTGCACGTCTCGGTGCCGGCGCTGCGGGTCGCAGGCGGGCTGCTGTTGCTGCTGATCGCGCTGGAGCTGCTGACCGGGAAGGCGGACGAGCCGACGCAGACCAAGGACGTCAATGTCGCGCTCGTACCGCTCGGCATGCCGCTGCTCGCGGGGCCCGGTGCGATCGTCACGGTGATCCTCGCGGTGCAGCACGCGCGGAGCGTGGGCCAGCAGATATCGGTATGGGCGGCGATCATCGCGATGCATGGAGTGCTGTGGCTGACGATGCGTTACTCGCTGGCGATCATCAAGCTGATCAAAGACGGCGGCGTGGTGCTGGTGACCAGACTCTCCGGCATGCTGCTCTCGGCGATCGCGGTGCAGCAAGTGGTCAACGGCGTGATGGGTTTCATTCACGGTGGATAACGAGACCATTACTGGCATGTAGCCCAGAAATCGTCCAGTACGCGCGCAGTCGCCGTCGGCTGCTCGACGTTGGGCGAGTGCTCGGCGCCGCCGATCACCTCACGGCGGGCGGAGAGCCGCTCGGCCATCGCATCCAGCCACGGCGTCGGCCACGCATAGTCCACCTCGCCGGAGATCACCAGCTTGGGCAGCGGTACGGACGCGAGCTCGGCGACGCGGTCCGGCTCCGAGACCAGTTGCAGACCCGTGACGATCAACTGCTCGGGGACGGTCGCGAGCCAACGCCGGTGCAAGAACGCCTCGATGCCGTCCGGGTCGCCCTGCGTGCTGAGATCCTCAGGGTCGACCTGGCGCATCTCCTGCCACACACGCTCCATATCGTTGCCGTTCGCGGCGAGCGCGTGGATCAGGAGCTTCGTACGCACCTGCTGGCTCGCGTCGATCGCCGCGGGCCCGGAGCTCATCAGCGTCAACGAAGCCCAGCGGGAGGCGTCGTGCAGCACGGCGGCCCGGGCGATGAGACCGCCGAAGGAATGCCCGAGCAGATGCACCGACCCGTCGGCGCGTACGGCTTCCTCCTGCGCGATGAGGTCGGCGGCCAACTCCTGGAGAGCATAGGCCTTTTCGTCGTGCGGGCCTTCGCTTTCGTACTGACCGCGCCCGTCGATGGCGACAACGCGCCACCCGGCGTCGGCGAGTGGTTGCAGCAGCGCGACGAAATCCTCTTTGCTACCAGTGAAGCCGGGCACGAGCAGCGCGGTGCCACGGCGCGGCGCTCCGGCATCGAGCACGGCGAACGTACCGCGGGCGGTCTCCAACGAGTACGCCCGCGCGGCATCCGGCAGATCGAGAGTGGGAGGTCGGCTCATGAGCTGAGCCTACGACGTGACGGTTCGCGGTCCGGCCCACCGCCTGTCACAGCCTCTCCACCCTCACCGGCTGCCCGCCGATCGACGTCACCAGAAGGTCTGGCTGCCGTTCGCTCATGATGCCGACTGGGGGCACGCGTTGTGCCCCCCGGCTTTGGCCCGGTGGGCCGGTCAGTTCTCCGTCGAGTCCTGGGAAGGCGTGGCGGAGCGGCGGGTGCGGCGGCGGCGACGGGGCTTGGGGGACTCGTCGGGCGTTGCCGCGGCGGTCGGCGCCGCGGCGGTCGGCGCCGCGGCGGTCGGGATACTCGCGCCGGCGCGGGTGCGGCGACGTCGACGCGCAGGCGCAGCCGCCTCAGCAGTCGCAGGCTGCGCCTGCTCTACTGCGGCGCCGATCGGCTGGCCGGCCCGGGTGCGTTGGCGGGCGCGCTGGCGCTTGGGGCGGTCGGCGGCCGTGCTCGTGGCGGGTGAGTGGCGGCGGGCACCCGGCTCGCCGAGGTCCTCGATCTCCTCCGCAGCAAGCCCCGCACGCGTGCGCTCCGCGCGCGGCAGCACACCCACCGTCCCCTCCGGGATACCCAGCAGTTCATAGAGATGGTCGGAGGTGGAGTATGTCTCTTCGGGGTCGTTGAACGGCAGGTCGAGCGCCTTGTTGATCAGCTGCCAGCGCGGGATGTCGTCCCAGTCGACCAGTGTGACAGCCGTACCCGCTGCGCCTGCACGGCCCGTGCGGCCGACGCGGTGCAGGTATGTCTTTTCGTCCTCCGGTGTCTGGTAGTTGATCACGTGCGTGACGCCGTCGATATCGATGCCGCGCGCCGCGACGTCCGTGCACACCAGCACGTCCACCTTGCGGTTGCGGAACGCTCGCAATGCCTGTTCGCGTGCGCCCTGGCCCAGGTCGCCGTGGACCGCGCCTGCCGCGAAGCCGCGGCGGGAGAGCTGGTCGGCGATGTCGGCCGCTGTCCGCTTTGTGCGGCAGAAGACCATCGCGAGGCCGCGGCCTTCCGCCTGCAGGATGCGGGCGACGACCTCAGGCTTGTCGAGCGAGTGCGCGCGGAAGATGTGCTGTGTGATGTTGGCGACAGTCGCACCCTCGTCGTCCGGCGCGGTTGCGCGGATGTGGGTGGGCTGCGACATGTAGCGGCGGGCGAGCGCGATGACCTGGCCCGGCATGGTCGCCGAGAACAGCATGGTCTGCCGCTTGGCCGGCAGCAGTTCGATGATTTTCTCGACGTCGGGCAGGAAACCGAGGTCGAGCATCTCGTCTGCCTCGTCAAGGACGAGCACGCGGACGGCTTTCAGGCTCAGTTTGCGCTGGCCGACGAGGTCGAGCAGGCGGCCCGGGGTGCCGACGACGACGTCGACGCCCTTCTTCAACGCCTCCACCTGCGGTTCGTATGCGCGACCGCCGTAAATTGCGGCGACCCGCACATTGCGGACCTTGCCCACGGTCAGCAGGTCGTTGGTGACCTGCTGGCACAACTCGCGGGTCGGGACGACGACGAGCGCCTGCGGGCTGTCGGTGAGTTCTTCGGGACATGCCCGGCCCGCCTCGACATCGGCGGGTACGGTGACCCGCTCGATCAGCGGAATGCCGAACCCGAGTGTCTTTCCGGTGCCGGTCTTGGCCTGGCCGATGACATCGTTGCCGGACAGCGCTACCGGCAGTGTCATCTCCTGGATGGGAAAGGGTGTGGTGATGCCGACAGCCTCAAGGGCCTCGGCGGTTTCGGGGAGGATCCCCAGATCGATGAAGGTCGTTGTGGACAGGATGCTTGCCTCTTCTACTCGCGCGGCACTGTGGGGTGAGGGGGGCGGGCATCCGTTATGTCTGCCGGGTGCTGACCGTGCCATGGGTGGTCGTACGGCTGCCGTGTCCCTGTGCCGAAGGCCAGGGGCAGCCGAGGAGCGCGCCTGCGTCGATATGCCGCTGGCGCGGCGTGGCCAGCCCTCACTGTGCCGCGAGCGGGGCCCTCCCACCGAGAGGTGAGGAGAGTGGTCGGTCGGAGCCGATCGGGCCACCGACCGGGCATCCGCATTCGTGCGATGATCTGCCAGCTGACTGGCAGATCTTTTATCACTGTACCCCGGATTTGCGCAGCTGGCTTCAAGTCGTCGTTTGAGACCTTTATCGAGGCATCTCGCGGAGCATCCCGGCAGGCCACGGGCTATTGTGCCCAGCATGGAGACGTCTGACGAGACCAACGCCACCGCCAACGCCATCCCCCACCCCGATGGCATGGCGACTGACATGGCGACGCCGGACGGCATTGCCGGACAGGACTGGGCCACCGCGTCGGCGGACCCGCAGTACCGGGCCGCGGTCGTCGATCTGCTGGGCGCGCTGGCGTATGGGGAACTAGCCGCGTTTGAACGGCTGGCGGAGGATGCCAAGCTCGCGCCGGCCCTCGCCGACAAGGCGGAGTTGGCCGCGATGGCGTCCGCCGAATTCGCCCATTTCGAGCGGCTGCGCGGCCAGCTCATGGAGATCGGTGAGGATCCGACGTCCGCGATGGAGCCGTTCGCGACTGCACTCGATGAGTTCCACCGGCAAACCGCGCCGTCGGATTGGCTGGAGGGCCTGGTCAAGGCGTACGTGGGCGACTCGATCGCCAGCGACTTCTATCGCGAGGTTGCAGCGCGGCTGGACTTGGAGACGCGCGACCTGGTGCTCGCGGTACTGGATGACACCGGGCATGCGAGCTTCGCAGTGGAGAAAGTGCGCGCGGCGATCGAGGCCGAGCCGCGGGTCGGCGGGCGGCTCGCGCTGTGGGGACGGCGGCTGATGGGGGAGGCGCTCTCGCAGGCGCAGCGGGTTGTCGCCCAACGTGACGCGCTGTCGACGATGCTCGTGGGCGGGGTCGCGGAGGGGTTCGACCTCGCAGAGGTCGGCCGTATGTTCAACCGGATCACGGAGGCGCACACCAGGCGGATGGCCGCGCTCGGCCTGGCTGCGTAGAGCTTCAAAGATCAGATTGAGATCAGGTTTTAAAGATCAGACTTATGCGGCGCGGGGGGTGCGTGATCGGTGCGAGGCCGGCGCGCGGATGAGGAGGGAGAGCAGCGCCGTGCCGACTGCCAGGGCGGCGAAGAGCGTGGCCGGAATGTGTCCGGGGCCGAGCACGATCCGGGTGATCAGACCGCCGAGCAGGGCAGCCGATGGACCCGTGGCGAGGACCATCGTCCGGGACGGGAAGCGGCATGGCAGCCAGCGCAGCGCTGCCCAGGCAACGGCCAATCCCACCAGCACGCTGGCGAGTGCTTCCCAGATCATTGCGATCCCTCTCACAGTGGTGAAAAACAGACCTTCTTGTTCCTACCCATGTGACGGGGGTTTGCAAACGGCATAGGCAAGGCAGTGGCCCGCCCGGACTTGTGCCGGGCGGGCCACTGTTTCCGTATTTCCGTATGCCTTCCGCCTGTGTGCGCTGTGCGCTGTGCGCGTTACCGCGTATCAGACACGTCTTAGAGCGTGCCGAAGCCCACCTTGTGCTTGGTCGGCTCGCCGATCTCGACATATGCCAGCCGTTCAGCCGGCACCAAGACCTTGCGGCCCCGGTCGTCGGTCAGGCTGAGCAGCTTCTCGGCGCCGGAGAGAGCCGCGGCGACGGCCTGCTCGATCTCCTCCGTCGACTGCTCGCTCTCGATGTTGATCTCGCGCGGCGCGTTCTGCACGCCGATCTTGACCTCCACGGCTGTTTCCCTCCGATGGTCTGCCGATGGGCGCGAGAGCTCGCGCCGTACGCGGCCAACATTAGCCGCAGGTCGGGCCCTTCGTCAGTGCTGACCCGGCTGAGCCTGGTAGCCAGGCTGTCCCTCGCCGCTGTGCAGGGGGAAGCCCGCGATACCGCGCCAGGCGAGTGAGGTGAGCAGTTGCACCGCTTCCTCGCGCGGAATCGAGCCGCCCGAGGAGAGCCAGTAACGCGCCACCACTTGCGAGACGCCGCCGAGGCCGACAGCGAGCAGCATCGACTGCTCCTTGGACAGGCCGGTGTCTTCTGCGATCACCTGGCTGATTGCCTCCGCGCACTCCAGGGCGACCTTGTCGACCCGCTCGCGTACCGCTGTCTCGTTGGTCAGGTCGGATTCGAAGACGAGACGGAAGGCACCACCTTCGTCCTCGACGTATGCGAAGTAGGCGTGCATCGTCGCTTCGACGCGCTTTTTGTTGTCGGTCGTGGAGGCGAGCGCGGTGCGGACCGCGTGCAGCAGGGATTCGCAGTGCTGGTCGAGGAGGGCGAGATACAACTCCAGCTTTCCCGGGAAGTGCTGGTAGAGCACCGGTTTGCTGACGCCGGCGCGATCGGCGATGTCGTCCATGGCCGCCGCGTGATAGCCCTGCGCGACGAACACTTCCTGTGCTGCACCCAGCAGCTGGTTGCGGCGGGCGCGGCGCGGCAGACGCGTCCCCCGAGAGCGCGCCTCTGTCTGCTCGATGGCTGTCACGCCGCCTCCCAATGCTGGCTTCGGCTTCGGTTGCTTGTCCTCGGCCTGTACTCGGTTGGTACTCGCTGCTAGTGATGCGTACGCCATCGTACTGTTCGGTAACCGGCCTGTGTGCGGCAGTGCTGCGGAAATCTCACCACGTGGATTTTATGAGTACCCGACAATGCCGCACTTTGGGCGCTTATGCGGTCATGAGTGATGCCGTCATGAGCGGTAGTCGTCCTCATTCAGTGGGACAGTCATGCGCTGCTCGGCGGCGTCGGCCGGGTTGGCCTCGTCCGGAATCTGCTCGGTGGTCTCGACGGGTGCGACCTCCTCGTCATCGAGCACATCGCATTGCTGCTCGGCGGTGTCGGCCTCATTCGCCTCGGGATCTACGTCGGACATGGCGCGCCTCCCTTTCACTGACGAGCGTAGGAGAGCGGGGCGCGGAACGCACCGCGGTTGCGCCCTTGATCTGTGGCTGATCTGTGGCTGACCTGCGGCGGATCCACGCTCCGCCATGCGGCGATGCGGCGGCGATGCGGCGGCGGCCCGGCAGTGATGGAGGCGACACGATCGGTTCGTGATGCGGCTCGTAATATTGCCCCATGTCTTCGACCGAGTCGCCTGAGACCGCCTGGCCCGCTCTGGGTCCTGCCGTACTGCCGACCGGCCCCGAATCACTCGACGGAGAAGTGGTCGGCCCGGTATCACTGCCCGGCCTGACGCTGACCGTCCGGCGGCGACACGGGCAACGGGAGGGGCTGCAGCCCGCGCTCTTCGTGCATGGCCTTGATGGCGCCTCGGACAACTGGTCGGCGCTGATGCGTCGGCTCCACGATGTCGTGGAGTGCGAGGCGCTCGACCTTCCCGGCTTCGGCTACTCGCCGCCGCCGGACGACGGCAACTATTCGATCAGCGGACATGCGCGCGCGGTCGTGCGGCTGATGGAGGCGAGCGGGCGCGGTCCCGTCCACCTCTTCGGCAATTCGATGGGCGGGATGGTCGCCACCCGTATCGCTGCGCTTCGTCCCGACCTCGTCCGTACACTCACCCTCGTCTCGCCGGCGCTGCCGGAGTTGTTGGTGCAGCGCGCCGCGTGGTTCACCGCGCTTGCCTCGGTGCCGGGCCTGCCGCAGCTGTACACGCGCACCTCCCGGGGCTGGTCGGCCGAGCAGCGCGCGCGGACGCTCGCCGAACTCGTCTACGGGGATCCGTCCTCGATCTCGGCCGAGGCGATGACAGCAGCGACGTGCGAGGTCGAGCGGCGGATGGCGTTGCCGTACTACTGGGATGCGCTGATCCGCTCCACCCGCGGCATCGTCAACGCCTACACTCTCGGCGGCCAGCACTGCCTGTGGCGGCAGGCGGAGCGGGTGCTCGCGCCGACGCTGCTGGTGTACGGCGGGCGTGACAAAATGGTCTCCTTCCGGGTGGCGCGCAAGGCGGCCAAGGCATTTCGTCACTCGTGTCTTGTGACTATCCCCGACGGCGGGCATGTGTCGATGATGGAGCACCCGGATGTGGTGGCACGCGCCTTCCTTGATCTGCTTGCGGTGGCCGAACGGCGCAGCGAGCAGGTGTAGCGCCTCATAGCGCCCCATCTCGGTACGTCTGCTCGGACAGTCAGCACATAGCTGACGCAAAACGGTCGTGTCGAGGGGAAGTTACGCCCATTCACCCTTTTTGATGGCGCGACGGACAACCGTCCATCGCGCCACCGTCATGTCGGCATAGCGTCACACCATCGACTGACACGTAGTCATGAAAAGGGGTGTATTCATGCGTATCGCGTTGCTCACCGAGGGCGGCTATCCGCTCCCATCGATCACGCACCATCCACACCACCGGGGCGGAAGCCGATGAGAGTACTGCTGCTCGGCGCCGACGGATTCCTCGGCAGCCATGTGGCCGAACGGCTGCTCGCCGACCCTGCCGTCCACCTCACGGCGCTCGGCCGCCGCGACGACTCCGACGTCCGGTTCGACCTGGCGAGCGGCAGCCCGGGCGCCCTTGCCCGGTTCTTCGACGCCGTACACCCGGGCGTCGTCATCAACTGCGCCGGCGCCACCCGCGGCAGCGCCCGCGACCTGACCCGCCACAACACCGTGGCCGTTGCGACCATCTGTGAGGCACTGCGCCGCAGCAGTTGTGGCGCACGGCTTGTGCACTTGGGATGCGCAGCCGAGTACGGACCTTCGCAGCCCGGTTCCTGCACCACCGAGAACACCCCACCGCGGCCGGGCGGCCCGTACGGGGTGAGCAAACTCGCCGCCACCGAACTCGTCCTCGGCTCCAGCCTCGACGCCATCGTGCTGCGCGTCTTCTCGCCGGTCGGCCCCGGCACCCCGGCCGCCTCGCCGCTGGGCCGCCTCGCAGAAGCGCTGCGCCGTGCGATGCAGAACGGCGACAGTGAACTGAAGCTCAGCGGCCTCGGCGTGCAGCGTGACTTCGTCGACGTACGGGATGTGGCGCGCGCCGTTCACGCGGCCTCGCTCTCTGCCGCACAGGGTGTGGTGAACATCGCTGCCGGCCGCGCAGTGCGGCTGCGCGACGCGGTTGTCAACCTCGCCCGCACAGCGGGCTTTGCCGGCACACTGCACGAGTTGGACGAGCCCGCAGGGCTGCCGACCACGGGCTCTGCCCCCTACCCCGACGGCTGCGGTGCCTGGCAGCAGGCCGATGTGCGCACCGCGCGTGACCGGCTCGGTTGGCGCCCCCGCATCGCCCTCGATGAATCCCTCGCCGACATCTGGATGGAGGCGGCATGCCGCATATGACCGTCTCAGCCTCAGCCAGCTGATGCAGTGTGGGCTGAGGTCACGGTGCCCGGCATGCGGTCTCCATTCGTCTCGTGGAGCGGACGAGCGGTCTTGGAATGCCGATGGGCGTGGCAATGTTACAGGGAGAGTAACCATTGCCCTACCGATCCGGAGCCCCCGTGACGCTGCCACCCTTGGTCGAGCCTGCTGCTGAGCTCACCGTCGACGAGGTCCGCAGGTACTCCCGCCACCTGATCATCCCGGACGTCGGGATGGACGGACAGAAGCGGCTGAAGAACGCGAAGGTGTTGTGTGTGGGCGCCGGCGGTCTCGGCTCGCCTGCGCTGATGTACCTGGCCGCAGCTGGCGTAGGCACCCTCGGCATCGTCGAGTTCGACGAGGTCGACGAATCGAATCTGCAGCGCCAGATCATCCACAGCCAGGCGGACATCGGCCGTTCCAAGGCCGAGTCCGCGCGCGACACTGTGCTCGGCATCAACCCATATGTCACAGTCAACGTCCACGAGCAGCGTCTCGACTCCTCGAATGTGGAGGAGCTGTTCGCGCAGTACGACCTGATTGTCGACGGCACTGACAACTTCGCTACGCGCTACCTGGTCAACGACGCCTGCGTGCTGCTGGGCAAGCCGTACGTGTGGGGATCGATCTACCGCTTCGACGGCCAGGCCTCGGTGTTCTGGAGCGAGTACGGCCCCTGCTACCGCTGCCTGTACCCGGAGCCCCCGCCGCCCGGCATGGTCCCGTCGTGTGCCGAGGGCGGCGTGCTCGGCGTGCTGTGCGCATCGATCGGCTCGATCCAGGTCAATGAGGCGATCAAGGTCCTGACGGGCATTGGCGATCCGCTGGTCGGACGCCTGATGATCTACGACGCCCTGGAGATGAAGTACCGCGAAGTCAAGGTCCGCAAGGACCCGGAGTGCGCGGTGTGCGGCAGGAACCCGACGGTCACCGAGCTCATCGACTACGAGGCGTTCTGCGGCGTCGTCTCGGAGGAGGCCCAGCAGGCCGCAGCCGGTTCGACAATCACGCCCAAGCAGCTGAAGGAGTGGATCGACAGCGGCGAGAGCATTGAGATCATCGATGTCCGCGAGCCGAACGAGTACGAGATCGTCTCCGTCCCCGGTGCACGCCTGATCCCGAAGAACGAGTTCTTGATGGGCAACGCGCTCCAGCACCTCCCGCAGGACAAGCGCATCGTCTTGCACTGCAAAACGGGCGTACGGTCGGCCGAGGTGCTCGCCGTACTGAAGAACGCGGGCTTTGCGGACGCCGTCCACGTCGGTGGCGGCGTGATCGGCTGGGTCAACCAGATCGAACCGCACAAGCCGGTGTACTGAGCCGGTGTACTGAGCGCGCACCAGGCGCACACACCGTACGGGCCGTACGGGCCCCCTCACCGTTCACAATGCCACCAGCGTGATTTCCGTGGCCTTGACGCTGACCCACACCGTCTCACCCTCTGCGAGGGCGAGTTCGGTGGCGGCAGGGGCGGTGACTTCGGCGAGCGTGTCGAAACTGTCCGAGGTGCTCAGCACCCGCATCCGGCTGCCCAGTGCGGTGAGTTCCCGCACGCGGCCTTGCCACACGTTGCGCGGGCTGCCCGAAGGCCGTACTCGGTGCAGCGAGACAGCCTCGGGGCCGACCACCGCGAGCGCCGCCGTCCCCTCGGGCAGCGGTTCTGCGGCCACCAGACGGGCGCCGCCGGGGAGTTCCAGGCCCTCCGTCGTCGCGGTGCCCGCCCACGCGTTGAGACCGAGCATCCGCGCCACCCACGGTGAACGAGGGTGACGTGCGACGTCGGCGGGGGGCGCGTATTGGACGGCGCAGCCGTCTTCCAGGACGAGTACCCGGTCGGCGAGCGTTACCGCCTCCACCGGGTCATGGGTGACGACCAGGCAGGCACCGGTGAACTCCGCAAGGTGCTCGCGCAGCGTGTGCCGCACTTTTGCGCGCGTCGTCTGGTCCAAGGCGGCGAGCGGCTCGTCGAGCAGAAGAAGACGCGGGCGCACGGCGAGTGCACGCGCCAGCGCGACGCGCGCGGCTTGCCCGCCACTGATGCGCCCTGGCTTGCGGGCGGCGAGATCGCCGACGCCCAGCTGGTCGAGCCACAACTGCGCCTGCGCACGCGCCGTCCGACGTGGCACGCCTTGGGCGCGCAGCCCGTACGTGGTATTGCCGAGCACGGTCAAGTGCGGGAAGAGCGCACCGTCCTGCGGAACCCAGGCGACACCGCGCTTGTGTGGTGGCGCGCCGGCCGCGTCCACCGTGCCAAGGCGCAGCTCCTCCGCGTGGGCACGGTGGGTGAGGCCGAGCAGGGCGCGCAGCAGTGTGGTCTTGCCCGCGCCGTTGGGGCCGACGACGGCGATGGTGGTGCCCGGTTCGGCTTCGAGGCAGAGCCGGGTGAATCCGGTCACCGTGGTTTTGAGTGGCCAGCGCTCGGCCGATGGCCCTGCGGGTGCGATGGGCAGGGTGGGTGTGGCCTGCCCGTTCGGCTCGACCACATCCGCTGGAGTCGGCCGCTGGCCGGCGGCCATGGTGTGCCTTGCTCCCGCCCAACGCCCTCGCAAGCCCACCAGGATGCCCATCGCCACCACAAGCAGCAGGAGTGACACGGCCGTTGCGCCCTGCGGATCGTCCTGCAGCAGCAGATAGACCTTGAGCGGGAGTGTCTGCGTCACTCCGGGCAGGTTGCCGGCGAAGGTGATGGTTGCGCCGAACTCGCCGAGTGCACGCGCCCAGCACAGCGCCATCGCCGCGGCGAGGCCGGGCGCGGCCATGGGAACCGTGACGGTGAAAAAGGTGCGCAGCGGGCGGGCGCCGAGCGAGGCCGCCGTCTCCTCGTACCGCGGATGCAGCGAAGTGAGCGTGCCCTCAAGGCTGATGACGAGGAACGGCATCGCGACGAAGGCCGCCGCGACGACCGCGCCGGGTGTGGAGAAGGGAAGTGTGATGCCAAAGTCGGTAAGCAGCGGTCCGAGCAGTCCCCTGCGGCCGAATCCCAGCAGCAGCGCGACACCGCCGACGGTGGGCGGCAACACCATCGGAAGCATGACGAGCGCGCGCACCATCGGCTTGCCGGGGAAGTCGACGCGCGCGAGGATCCAGGCGAGCGGCACCCCAAGGACAACGGCGAGGCCGAGCGCCCAGAGCGAGACAGTGAGCGAAAGCCCAAGTGCCTGAGTGACATCAGGGCTGGTCAACTGATCCGGGAGAGGGGACCAGGCAGTGCGGGCGAGCACACCGGCCAGCGGCAGCGCCAGGAAACAAACCGCTGCCAGCGCGGGGAGGACGAGGGCGAGCGGCAGCCTCGCAGCTGTCGCCGGCCGGGTGCGGGTCATGGCTTTTGAAAGCCGTAGTCGTGCAGGATCTGCTGGCCTTGTGCGGAGGAGAGGAACGCCACGAAGTCGGCGGCGACCGAAGGGTCCTTGGAGCTTTTCAAGGTGGCGACGGGGTAGGACGCGATGAGGTTTTGCGCGTCGGGAATGGTGACGGTGGTGACTTTGCCCTTGGCCGACTCCGCGTCGGTGATGTAGACGATGCCGGCGTCCGCCTCGCCGAGCTCCACCTTGCTCAGCACGGCACGTACGTTGGTTTCCTGCGAGACCGGTTTGACGTCGATGTGCTGCGCCTTGAGGACTTTCTCCGCATAGTTGCCGGCTGGCACCTGGGGGGCCGCAAGGTCGGCTTTCACGCCTGGCTTGGCGAGATCGGCGAGGCTCGTGATCTTCTTCGGGTTGCCGGGGGCGGTGACGATGGTGAGCCGGTTCCTGGCGATGATCACAGGGGTGCGCGTGTCGCTCTTGAGGCTGTCCATCGTCTTGGTGTCGGCGATGACCAGGACGTCGGCGGGCGCGCCCTGGCCGACCTGAGCGGCCAGCTCTTGCGAGCCGGCGAAGGAGAACGTGACGGCAGTGCCGGGGTGGGCTTTCTCATACGCCTTGCCCTCGGCAGTGAAGGCATCGGTGAGCGAGGCGGCGGCCAGCACGGTGAGGTGCGCTGGCGTGGAACTGCTGCCGGAGGAAGAGCTCGTTGTCGCCTTGCTACCGCCACAGGCAGCGAGCAGCGGGAGAGCGAAGGCGGCGACCACGGCAGGGAGGGTGGCGCGGTGGGTCAGGAATCTGCGGCGGGACATCTCATCCTCCAAGCGCCTGGGCGCAGTTGCTCAGGCGAGGTCGATATGAACATTTGTCGATTTCACCCGGGCCACCGCCTCCATACCGACCTCGAAGCCCAGCTCTTCAACGGCTTCGCGGGTGACGAGGGATACGAGGCGGTGAGGCCCTGCCTGGATCTCGATCTGGGCGGCGACGTCCCCGAGCTTGACGGCGGTGATGATGCCGGGGAATGCGTTGCGGACGGAGGTGTGCGGGCCTGCGTTCTCCGTGGAGCTCGCCTCCTCGGCGAGCGCCACGGAGAACGCGGCCAGGTCCCGGCCGTCGATCAGCCGCTTGCCGGATCTGTCCCGGTGGGTCGGGATGCGTCCCGCATCCGCCCAGCGGCGCGCGGTGTCCGGGCTGACGCCGAGCAGCCGGGCAGCCTGGCCGATGCTGTAGGACCGCATATGCGGCACATTAAGGCTGCTGAGCTTGCATCTGCAAGAGAGATCGAGTGATGAGGGTGGCAGAGGCTGGCAGGAGACGGCGGCTTCGGCGCCGCGGTATTCCCCGGTCCCTGCTATGGGAGGTGCTGGGGTTCGGGGTGGGTGGCTGTGGTTGGCCCGTCCGAGGTCAGGAGGTTGAGTATGTCGTGGATGTCGGAGTGGAGGTCGGGGCTGGGTGGGTGCGGCAGGTGTGAGGGGTCGGTGAGGTGTCCGGTTGTCTGTGCGGTTTTGTCTGCCTGAGAGTCCAGCCCTGCGTCGAGCCCGACCGGCGGCGCCGGCCTGGGCTCCTCGACGTCCAGCGCGTCCCAGAGTTCCCAAAGTTCCCGGAGTTCCCGGAGTTGCGTCTCGTCCAGTTCCGGGGGATCGAGAAGGGGATCTGTCGGTAGCGGTGGTTCACCATGTCCCATCCGGGCCTGCGGAAGCTCAGGTCCGATAGCGGGATCCACGATGTTCCGAGTATGGGCGACCCATGTGCCATGGCCGAACTCCGAGGTCAGCTGGCCGGTTTCTTTGAGACGGGCATACGCCCTGTGCGCGAGGGAGTGGCTGATTCCCGCGCTCTTCAGTTGCTTCGCTAGTTGCGGAATCGACGGCAGGCGTGTTTGAGGTTGGAGGCTTTGGATGTTTCTCTCCAATGCCCGCACAAACCAGGCCATTTTTTCGCCGCGCAAGGGCCCTCTCTGACAGTCTCGGCTGAGACGCCCGGCTTACCGGGTTAGCCTTTGTGGGCGAGACAGGAGAACCACCGAACATGGCCGGCATAGCCACCCCCGACCCCGCCGAGCAGCCTGACCCGGCACCGAGACCCAAGCGGCGGACGTTCACCGCTGAGTACAAGTTGCGGATCGTCGC
>JAFAUH010000362.1 GCA_019243445.1 Streptomycetaceae bacterium
AAGCCGCTTGTACGGCGCCTCACCGCCCACCCACTCCACCGGCTGGCCCTTCGCGAGCGCCTCACGGGCGGCCTGTGCCTCCGCGATGAACGCGTCCAGCCGTGCCAAAGCGGTCTCCCGGCTGGTCGGATCGTCGTAGGCGCAGCCCGCGTCGATGCGCCACTCGTCGCACTGGTGCGGCAGGTGGACCTTCCATCCGGGCTTATCGTCCTCGCAATCCGGCTCGACGTACTCAACGGTCAGGCCGAACAGGCTTGTGTCGGCCATTACTCTCCCTCCGCCGCGTTGTCGCCGTACCAGAAGCGGGATGCTTCGTCAGCGTCGACGTTCTCGGTGAGCCAGTCGCGGTACTCCTCGTCGGACACGGCGTCAGGCGAGACGCGGTGAGTGGCATACCAGTCAGCCATGGTTTTCCTCCTGGTTTGTGGTGGATTGATTGTCTCGCGAACTCGCGTTGATCGGTAGGGAATTGACAGCGAAAAGGCTGCAACAGTGCAGGTCAGACGGCGTGATGAGGGTCACTGGAGATAGCGTCACAGGTTGATCGGCACCGTCGAGTAGTCGATGTCGGCGGTCGACGACCTGGCGCCCCCGCGAGGCCGACGGCCCGCAGGACGTCCGACAGCCGCGCGGTCCTCTCCGGCGGCGAGTTGAGCGGCAACAGCAGCCCAGCCGGCGACCGTGGCGTCGGTTCCGGAGAGGGGCGCCATGGAGACCGCGACGGCGTCCGGGTGGCATTCGGGGCAACGCTGGACGGCTCGGAGGCCGTTGTCGAGCTCGACGTCCCGCATGCGGGAGACCTCGTCGCAGTCATAGTGTCCGCACCAGGTCGGCCGAGCGGGCCGCGCGGCGGCGGCGGGCCTCGGTGCTTCCCGGTGGGTGACGGCGCGCTCCAGGTCGATCCAGCCGAGACCGGCCATCCATGCCGCCACGGCCTTCAGATGCTCGACAGCGTGTCCGTCGGCGAGCAGCTGCGCGGCCTGCGCGGCGATCGCGGCCTCGGTACGGCGCACGCGTGCACCACCGCGGGCGGTACGCCACGCGTCGGCGACAGAGGGGGCGTCGGTGTCCTCGCCAGCAGGAGCAGCGGGCTGGGTGGTTGTGGTCTTGTCCGGCGAAGCTGGCTTCTCTCTCTCCACCGGTGGCTCAGGCGAAGCGGCGGGAGCGTTGGCGACGGCGTTCGAGGAGAGAGAGTCTTCACTCGTCTTCTTAAAGACGTTTTCTTCCTGTACAGCCCGCTGACCACCCGGGTCAGAATGCTGACCAGTAGAGGTCAGCGGGCTGACCACCCCCCGGTCAGTATGCTGACCAGTCGCGACCGGGAACGGCTCGTTGAACGCGATCACGTATTCGTTGGTCTGCCGGCCTGCGGCGCCCGAGGTGGCTACCCGGATCGCGCCGACGGCCACGAGCTCCTTGACGTAGGCGATGACGCTGCCGCGGCTGACGGTGAGCTCCTTGGCGAGCCGGTTGTAGCTGGGCATGACTCGGTCGAAGTGGCCGTAGCGGCCGTGCAGCCACCCGTAGGTGGCTATGGCCTGCAGCGAAATGCCGGTCTCGTACAGCCATTGCGGGATGCGGCAGTACTTCGTCTCCTGGCTGCGCACACGCGGCGCTGCGGGGCGGTGCGTGTTGCCGGGGCCGTTCTGGGTAGGGTGCATCGACGCAGTGCGCCTCTCAGTCAAGGGTCGGGTGTTCTGCAGGCCAGCGGGCTGCTATCCCGCTGGCGAAGCGGCCGGGCGGCATTCCACCGCCCGGCCGTTGGTGTCATGCGGCGCGCATGCCGATCAGGCGCGGCGTGTAGTCGGCGATGCCGCACCAGGCGTCACGGCAGCCGCCGCAGAGGATCGAGCAGCCGCATTCCTCGCGGTCCTCGGGGCGCACGTGCCAGCCGGCGTCGTGCGCGGCCTCGGCGCCCTCGTCGGCGTCATCCGCGAACGGGCTGACGAGGTTGCACTGGGTGCAGGTGATCAGGTCGTCCAGCACGGAGGGCATGGCCGGAACGGGGACGTAGGTAGGTGCCACGGGGGCGAGGATCGTAGACTGCATGGCGGTTCCTTCCTTGCAGGGGATGGATCACTGATCAGCGGGTGATGACCGTCCGGCCGTTTTGCTGTCCAGCCGTAGACGACTGCACCGCATGGCACTTATAGTACGCGTGATGGCAACAATTTCAAGTGGTTCATGAGGGAAGGAATGACAGCAATGGGAAGCGCCCTGGCGATCGCCACTCCTCGCGCTCCACTACCTTGGTTCCCGCCACGGGAACAAGGAGGAACGGTGCCGGAGGAAGACCCCTACCTGGGAACGGACGCGGTGGCCAGGCAGGCCAAGGTAACCGCCGCGTCTATCCGCGAGTACCTCAAGCGCTCCCGGCGTCGACTCCGGGAGGGGCAATCGCTCCGGCCTCAAGATCTCCCCGTACCTGATGTCACGATCAATCGTTCCCCGGCATGGCGGCAGTCCACGATCACCGAGTGGATCGCCAATCGTGTTGGCCCTGGCCGCCCCGCGACCCGCGACGAGTGACGCTATCCAGTGGAACTCAGATCTTATTCTGGATACCGTGTGGGCATGCCCTCCACGCAACCCGACTCCGCCAGCTTCAGCGACCTGTCCCGGAACCCGAAGTCCGTCACCGCCAAGGCGATGTGCCTCGGGCGCCTCCGGATCACCCACCGCGACGGCGAGGACTACATGCTCACCACCGCCGAGGACGCTGAGCGGCGCGATGAAAGCCTCACCACCGCCTCCCGCCTGTTTCTCGCGCTCATGAAGCAGGACTCCGGATTCCGCAGCCTCCTAATCGCGCTCCCTGACGTGTTCCCCTGGGTCCGCCACCTCGACGATGAAGAGGTCCGCGAGTTCGCCGTCGAACTCTTCGAGGCGCTCTCCGACGCCGCCGAGCTGGAAGCGACCGGAGCCGTCCACCGGGCTATCGTCTCGTGGCGCGCCACCGCCCGCGTGCATGCCGATCCAGACCAGCAGCGGGACGCTCTGCGCCCGTTGACCGGCTTGGACCTGGGCCCGGTAGAGGTGTGCGGGTGAGCCCCAAGCGAGGCGACCGCGTCAGCGTGCCGCCCCTCTCGGGCTGGAACGTCATCTATGGAACCGCCGAGGCCGCAGTCGGCTGGGAAGAGCTATGTCGCGTAGCCCTGGCGAACGCCCATCGATGTCTCGAAGCGATCCGCAGCAATCCCCGATCGCACGCCGACTGGGACCGCCAGCACCAGATGCGCGGCAAGCTCGGCCAGCGGGACTGGAAAGGCTCCATACTCGACCAGTGGGAGTACGAGATCACCGCTGGCGGTCGAGTTCGGTACCTGATCGACGAGGCGAACAGCACGGTGATCCTGGTGTATGCGTCTCCGCGACACCCGAAGGACACCGAGTAACTCACGCGGGCATCACGTCGTCGAGGTACTCCTGCACCGGCTCGTACAGCCCATACGGCACGTATTCGGGGATCTCGGCGTGTGCGACCCAGGCGATAGCGTCCAGCTCGTCCTCGTCGGCGACGTGCGCCTCGCCGGACAGCACGGTGCAAGCGGTGTACGACATGGCGCGCCCGGTTTTCGGGTGGACACGTTCGCCGAGGAGTTTCACGGCCTCGACGGCCAGGCCGGTCTCCTCCTGGGTCTCGCGCACCGCGGCATCCTCTGCGGTCTCACCGAGCTCGATCCTGCCGGCGGGGAATTGCCACATCAGCTCCCCCTCGCGCACGCGGCGCCGGACCATGAGCACCTTGCCTTCGTGGACGACAATGGCGGCCGAGATGCCGCGGTCCTCGTGGGTGGTGTGCTCGGTCATGCGATGGCCTCCAGGGCTGCGGTGATCGGTGGGTAGATGGTGTCGGGCGGGATGAACCGGACGAGTGTCGACAGCGGCACCCAGGCCACGTCAAGGTTTTCCAGCTGGTCGCGATTCGACGCTTCGCCAGCGAGGTAGTCGGCCAGGTGGTATTCGACGAGGACACCGGTCACGGGGTGGAGGCGGCTGCCGAGGTGGCGGCGGATCGCGCAGTGCACCCCGGTCTCGGCGTGCGTCTCCGCAACCGCCACGGCCTCGGGGTCGGCGCCGGGTTTGACGACGCCGGCCGGGAACTGCCACCTGAGCCGGCCGTCGCCGCGGCGGCACACCAGCAGCACCTCGCTGCCCCGGATGACGACCGCGATAGCGACACGCAACGCCTGCACCTCCGCGGCCGGGGTGGGGCGGGTGAGGATGCTAAACCTGCGCCGCACGGATTCATCTGCCCTCTCAAAGGTCGTGTCCAGTGCTGCCTGGAGTTCGGTGCGCGGAACGATGTCCGGCGCTGAGTGCCAGGTCGCCACGGTGCGGACCGCGATCCCGAGGCGTTCAGCGAATCGCTCGTTGGTCATCCGGAGCGCGCTCTGCAATGCGCACGCCTTCCGGCCGCTCCAGGTGCCGATGACATCCACTCTTCCGCCCTCGCCGGGTCGTTGTTGCGGTCCTGCATTATCACTGCACTTCCAGTGCACTTGGGTGCGCTTTCGGTGCACTGGCGGCGCTCTGAATCCTCATCGCGACTCGGTGCGTCCATCGCTTGACTCATTGCCATGAGAGACGGAGTCGGACTTAGGTCGGGCCTTCCCCCGCTTGTGCGAGGTTTCGCCCTTCTCGATCTGCTGGACCCGCACGGGCGATACGCCGAGTGTCTTTGCGATTTTTCGGTACGAGACGCCCTCGGCTCTCAACGAGACGACGACTTGCTGGCGGATGCCGCTGATGCGGGACTGCTGAGTCGACCAGGTAGCGAGGAGTTCCCCCGCACGTCTGAATCGGTCCGTTGGGTCTTCTACGGCTTCGAGGGCCGAGATCAGGTCTTCCACGCGCCGCACCTCCTCCACATCGTCATCGTCCGGCCGGCTGGTCATGAATCGCTCCTCTCGAAGGGCAGGAGCACGAGCGCCTTGCAATCGTACAGGGTCCCCTGTACAGTCATCAATGGCGGTCGCAATCCGTCACTGCACAACAAAAACCCCGGTCCATATGGCGCTTCCGACGCCGGACCGGGGCTGATCCCCACAGCCAACCGTGACCACAGGAGATTCGCTGTGAATCCTACCCTTACCGCCGCGCCGGGTGAGCCCGGTCCGCGCCGGTTCCTGTCGCAGGGCGATGAGTTCCTTCGCCGTGATCGTCTCGCCGACCAGTCGTTGCTGTCCCGCGCTGGAGTGACCGCGAAGCTGGCCGCCAACGCCCGGTACGCGAGCGTGTTCTTCGCCGCCCCGGTCGTCGCCGACACCACGCCGATGGACGAGGAACCCATCCCGTTCACGCTCACCAAGGCCGCCGAGAAGCTGTTCGCCATGTCGGCGGCGGACGACGCCGCGCACACCGCCGCGTCGCACGTGTCCACCTCGGGCCTCACCCGCCGCGGCCGTGCCGCCCTCGCCCGCCTGGAGGCCACGCTCGGTCTGGGGGGTGCCTCCAATGCCGCGTAACACCCGCACCGAGGCCATCCGCCGGAAGCGCGCCCGCGCCCTGGACGTCCCCGTCGACGAGCAGACCGGCATGCGCATCACCCACCTGACCCGCCGGCACATCCGCACCCTCGCCATCCACACCGTCGCCATCGGCGGGGGTGAATGACCGTGGCCGACACAACCGCTCAGGCCGAGGCCGCACGTCTCGCCGCCGAAGCCGCCAAGAAGGCCGCCAGCATCACCGCCAAGATGCTCGCCGGTCTCGCCCGGCACGCCGCCGCCCAAGTGAAGCTCGGGGGTGGCAAGTGATGTTCGGCCGCAACTCCCGCCAGCAGCAGCCGTCCGAAGCGTTCGCCGCCGAAGAGCAGAACCGCGGAGAGGGCCTCGCCCGCCGCATCGAACGCATCGCCTCCGACCCCAAGAACCCCTCCCGCGGCAGCCTGCCCCTGTACCGCATGGCCGATCGGGACGCTCTCGGCAATGCCGCAGC
>JAFAUH010000371.1 GCA_019243445.1 Streptomycetaceae bacterium
CTCAGGACTCCTCGCACTGGTCATAAATGCTCTCTCTGCGTAGGGTTTCGGTCTGCCCGCCGGGGCCGCTCGCTCGCCTCAATCCTCCACAGGGTCCATCGATCCGCACGGGGCAGAGGCGACGTGGAGGGTGTTCGTGTCCGCCGCCCGCAGATGCGAACACCTGAGCCAATTGTTCCCTGAGTCGTGAGGTACACTCGGCGCCCGTATGCACATGGGCCTTGGGGAGAGCCGCGCATCATGGCCGTCGGCCAGGCCACTTAGCCCTGCCCGCCGACCAAACGGGAGCTTTGACCATGCGTGCCTCCGCCACGCTCACCACCACCGCCCTCACAGCTGCAGCTGCCCTCTTGCTTGGCGCCTGCAGCAGTGATGCGAAACCATCCGACACCATCAAGGGCGCCCAGACGGCAGCCGCTCCGTCCCCGAGACTGTCTGTGGCGGACGCGGCACACCGCCCGAAGATCATCCTCCCCGCCGACGTCCACGACATCATCGAGGACATCTCCACGGGGGATCCGGTGAAGGACGCGATCTGGTACGACGGGTCACAGCTCGTCATGGCCCGGGACGAGGCCATCGCCGAGAGCAACCCGCGCCTGCCCGCACTTCTCTACTACTCGGCGGATGGTGCCCAATCTGCCGAATTTCGGTCCGTCGAGTGGTACGTGACTCACGGCCTCACCGTCACCGGGACCGATCGCTACTACGCACCGCGCATCAAGGTTGACAACGACACTGCGTGGCTCAATTACTGCTCCGACGAGAGCAAGGGATTCGACAAGGTGCGCAAGACCGGCAAGATTTTGACGACGCCGGTTGACATAAATTCCTTCGTTCTTCATCTCACCCAGCTGAAGAGAAATCCTGCGGGTGTGTGGCAGACCAACTACGTAGAAACCCTGCGGGGAGCGTCGCAGTGCGAACAGTGACGAAGTGCCGTTTCGGTGTCATGGCGGCCGTGGCAGCCATCATTCTTGCGCCAACCGCTGCTTATGCTGGTCACTCGGGGGACGGCGACGCTCAGCAGGAGCCGCCTCAACCGCCGCAGACGTCGGCATCCGGCAAAGCCGATGGCCGCACGATCTCCGCGCAGGTCGGGGCCGTTGCCATCGTCTTCGACCAGTCGAAGAACGGCAAGGGCAGTTCCACGGGACCGTTGGCACCGGTCACCGGCTGGACGCCGCCCGCGTGCTGGTTCGCCCCGACCTACACCCCCGCACAGTTCAAGGACTATTGGACGAAGCAGCAACTCCCAGGAAACACCAACCAGACGTACGTGAAGTTGATATGCGACCGATACCAGAACGGCCACCCGTACAAGAACTGGAACCTTGACAAGACGGGTAAGGGCTACTGGTGGACCATCGTCTTCAACCCCGACACCAACTACATCAACGCCGACCCCAATACGGGCAATACCACCGCCTGTTACAACAACGACGATTTCTGGGCTGATACGAAACAGCAACCGACCGAGCCGAATGCTCTGAATCCGCAAATCCTCTCGGCTCTCGCCTACGCGCAACTCCGCGTGCCCACCATCTCGGTCAGCCTGAGCCCTTCCGGTAAGCAGACGGTCAATCTCAACACCTGGGCCTGGCTCGACAAGACAACCCTCAAGCCGGTGTCCGTCACGGCCTCCGTCCCTGCGATCGGTATCTCCGCCACCACCACCGCGACCCCCGTCGCCCTGCACATCGACTCGGGCACGCCGAACGCCACCGTCTACCCCGCCTCCGGAGACTGCCCGATCAACCCGGACGGCAGCATCGGCACCCCGTACCAGCCAGCCGACGGCAACAACGTCCCGCCTTGCGGCCTGACGTACCTGCACGCCACCACCGGAAGCAGCCCCTACCCGTTCAAGGCCACCCTCACGTGGAAGATCAGCTGGACCGGCTCCGACGGCACCGGCGGCACGTTGCCCAACGGCACGTTCGGCGCGACAACCCCATTGACCGTCCAGGAGATTCAGACTGTCGTTCGCTGACGCTGACGCAGCGGCTATTGCGCGAGGGCGGACCCCAGGGCTTCGGCGTAGTCGGGGGCGTCCGATTTGTGCTCAGGTGAGGCCGACTTCGACGAGATCAAGACGGCCCGCGCGAACGCCATGCCATGGGAGGGGCGGCGGCGTCCCGCCACGGTGCGAAGCGCTGCCCATTCTCCATCCCAGCCCTTGCTTTGCCTATCGAAATTCGATAGATTCCCATCGCAACTCGATGGAAAGATGGGGCCATGGGAAAGCTGGCGGTGGGTGCGCTGCGCGCCGTGCTCGTGGTGGTGCTTGCCGGCAGCGTGTTCGTACAGGCAGGAATGGTGTGGACATTGGTCAGCGGGAGCGACCCGGAGGACGGGTCGCTCCCGCTGACCCCGCTGCGCGTGATCACGAGCCTGGGCATGGTGTCGGTCCAGGCCGCCGCGGTCTGCATATGGCGGCTGGTGACGATGGTGAGACGCGGGACCGTGTTCTCCCACGCCGCCTTCCGGTATGTGGACGTCGTGATCGGCGCGATCGTGGCGGCTGCCCTCCTGTGGTTCGCGGTCACGGCCCTCAACGCGCTGGGCCAGCGGGCCGACCCGGGTGTCACCGTCATCATGGGCGGGGTTGGCGTGGCCATCTTGGGGGTCGCGCTCATCGTGCTCGTGCTGCGGATGCTGCTCGCCCAGGCCGTCACGCGCGACGTCGAAGCGTCGCAGATGCAGGCCGAGTTGGACGAGGTGATCTGATGCCGATCGTCGTCGACATCGACGTGATGCTGGCCAGGCGGAAGATGCCCGTGGGCGAGCTCGCGGACCGCGTAGGAATCACGCCCGCCAACCTGGCGGTACTCAAGAACGGCCGCGCCAAGGCGGTGCGCTTCGCGACGCTCGCCGCGCTCTGCGAGGTGCTCAAGTGCCAGCCGGGCGACCTGCTGCGCTGGGAGGCCGAGGACGCCACGGGCGAATGACGTGCCCCAGGGCGGGCGTGAAAGCGTCTGGCACCACCGGCCCGTGACGCGGCACGTGGACCGCATGGATGTGGATCGCCGATCGCCCGTTGTAACGAACGGCGGCATCCGAGGAGGGAACTTGCAAAAGATGCAAGGTACTTTCCAGGATATGCAAGGTCCTTCGCCGGCGCTTCTGCTGCTTCTACGGACTCCCTTGCAAGGGGAGCTGTTGGCCTGGCGGTACCTGCCCCCGCAAGAGGAGGGCTCACTCTCCGAAATCACCTCTCGTTTCGGCGTCTCGACTGCCACCGCGAGGGTGAAGGCGATCATCGACCTCGCAGAGCGCGTCCTGGACGAGATGAGATCCTCCTGATCGTCTCGGTGTCGCTGCTCCAGGGTCTGGTGCGGACCAACAGCGAATCCCTGTTGAGCGGCTAGGACATTCGCTTCTGTTGCTTATCTGCAACACAGTGACGTAGGTTAGTGCTGTGATCAGCCGAGGAAGGCATCAGAAGGGCGACGTAGCCGCGGCGCTCGATCGTGCGCAGGCCGTGGGCTTCAAGGTCGAACCAGACAAGAATGGCCACCGCTGGGGATGGGTCATCTGCTGCACCTGCGGAGACAAGCAGTACGTTTCAGGCACGCCGAAATCGCCCAGCACGGAGGCCAAGAAGATCGACCAGTTCGTCCGCAAGCACCGCCACTGAAAGGAGAAACAATGGTCAATTGCACGTGGACGTTTGAAATCGTTCTCAACCGCGCTCTGACCGAGGAGGAGATCGACGCATTTTCCAACGCGGACGAGTTCGCCGATGGAGCGGTCGGGCTCACCATCAGTGAGACCGGCCCGGCCACGCTGCCCTGCGACGTTGAGGCTCCCACCCTTCTGGAAGCCATCGGCTACGTGGCACGCGATATCGCCACAATTGGTGACTTGTACCCGGTCCGCGTCCTGCATGACGACATCGTGACCCTCGGAGAAGCCGCGCAGCGTTGCCGGGGCAAGCGCACCCGCCAGTCTCTCGTCCAGCTCGCCAAGGGGCAGCGCGGCCCCGGAGGATTCCCGGCACCTGTGGAGACTACCGGGGGTACTGCCTTCTACTCGTGGGCGGAAGTCGCCGCCTATCTGCGGCAGCTCGGCGACGATATTGACCCGGTACCGCGTGACCTGGTCATCGCCGATCACCTGGTCCGGACTGCCGCCGAGCTACGCGGCACTCCCGTCCCCCGCGATGTGCTGCAAGCCCTCGGGCTGGCCAACGCCGCCTGATCCAGGCCCAGCGCCGACGCGGCTCAGAGGTAGAGCTGCCGCTTCGGCCTTCGCGTCTACCGGTTCTCGCCGGGCACCCAGAGCACGTCGCCGCGCTCCTTGTTTGCCGTCCGTGCCAAGATGAACAGCAGGTCGGAGAGGCGATTGAGGTATGTGGCGGTGAGCGGATTCATCGACTCGCCGTGTGTCTCCAGCGCCGTCCACGTCGAGCGTTCGGCGCGCCGTATGACGGTGCAGGCCTGGTGGAGCAAGGCTGCACCGGGTGTGCCGCCGGGCAGGATGAAGCTGCGGAGTTTTTCCAAGTCCTCCAGGAAGCGGTCGCAGTCCGCCTCCAGCTTGTCGATGTAGCTCTGCTCGACTCGCAGTGGCGGGTACTTCGGCTCTTCCACGACCGGGGTCGCCAGATCAGCACCCACGTCAAACAGATCGTTCTGCACGCGCACCAGCACCGCGGAGATCTCCTCCGCCAGTCCGCCGAGCGCGATGGCGACCCCGATAGCGGCATTCGCCTCGTTCACATCGGCATATGCCCCGATCCGCGGATCGGTCTTGGGTGCCCGGCTCATGTCCCCGAGCGCGGTCGTGCCGTCGTCACCCGTGCGGGTGTAGATACGTGAGAGATGGACCATGAGGCTGAGGGTAATCGTGCCCGGCCTCCCTCTGCGCGATGAAGAACACATCGTGGCGTCCGTCCCTTCCTGCTGCGCAAGGGCGTGAACGGGCGTTAAGGTCCGGCTTCAAGGGCATTGTGAGAAGTGGGGTGTGTCGTGGCGAAGAAGCTCGCCGTCATCGGGGCCGGGCTCATGGGGTCCGGGATCGCGCAAGTGTCGGCCCAGGCCGGCTATGAGGTGGTGCTGCGTGATGTGACCGACGAAGCGTTGGCCCGAGGGAAGGGCGGCATCGAGGCGTCGTACGAGAAGTTCGTCGCCAAGGGGAAGCTGGAGGCCGCGCAGGCCGAGGCGGCGCTCGCACGGATCACCACGACCACTGATCTGGACGCGGCGGCCGACGCCGACATTGTCGTCGAGGCGGTCTTCGAGAAGATCGAAATCAAGCAGGACATCTTCCGTGCGCTCGACAAAATTGTGCGGGACGAGACTGTGCTCGCTTCCAACACCTCTGCCATTCCCATTACCAAAATCGCCGCGGCGACGAAGCGTCCGGAACGCGTCGTCGGCACGCACTTTTTCTCGCCCGTCCCGATGATGCAGTTGTGCGAGCTGGTACGCGGCTACAAGACAAGTGACGAGACCCTCGCCGCGGCTCGCGCATTTGCCGAGGAGGTCGGCAAGACATGCATCGTCGTCAACCGTGACGTGGCTGGGTTTGTGACGACCCGTCTGATTTCTGCGATCGTCGTCGAGGCGGTCAAGCTCTACGAATCCGGAGTCGCCTCCGCCGAGGACATCGATATCGCGTGCAAACTCGGCTTTGGTCACGCCATGGGCCCGCTCGCCACCACCGATCTGACGGGGGTGGACATCCTCTTGCACGCGACCGAGAACATCTACACCGAATCCCAGGACGAGAAGTTCGCCCCGCCGGAGATTATGCGGCGCATGGTCGATGCGGGCGATATCGGCCGCAAGAGCGGGCAAGGTTTCTACCGTTACTGACGGCCTGCACGGATGACCTGTACGGATGACCTGCACGGTCTGCGCGGCTTGTGGGACGCATCGCCCATAAGAGTGAATTGAGGACCGGTTCGCTCATGGATGGCAACGCAATGGGGCGACTGCTTATCAGTTGTGGTGAGAATTGGATCTCGATGGACCGAACTCACCCACCGGCCGATGACGGAAATCCAGATCCATTGGGAGCATGCATGCATATCAAGGGCGATCATGCCGAGCTCGCTGTCGGGGGGCGCCTCGACGTACGGAGCGCGGCGGACGCCCGTACGGTCCTCCATTCCGCAGTCGACTCCGGTCGCGGAGACCTTGTGCTCGACCTGACCGAACTGGACTCGTGGGACGCTACGGGCCTCGGCGTGATCATGGAGGCGCACCGCCGTGCGGGCCGGGCGAACCGCCGTCTCGTCCTGCGCGGCGTGCCCCCGCAGATGGAGCGACTGCTCGTCGCGACCCGCCTGCATCGCATCCTCACCATCGACCGGCCCGCCGCGCCAGTGGGCACCTCCCTCCCCCTGCCTTCGGCGGGAGGTGCCCACCGCAGGAAGAGGGAAGGTTGATGAGGTAGGGGGGAAGACTGATGCCCGCCGCCGGCGGTGTGGCTGACGCCACAGCCCCGGCCGCGGCCCTCATCGCGGCCCCGGTTACGAAGCCGTTGCCGCGCCGCTGACTCCCGTGTGGCGCCCCCGGGTGAGCGTAGACGGTGTGTGAAGGTTTAAAGTTCGGTTTTCGGATTACCACACAACCCGGACGCCATGCGCTCTGGGGGCGGAGACGGACGATGGACCCACACAATCGAGGACCCGAGGAAGACGCCCCTGTTACGGTGGCGGACGACACCACACCGATACCACACGTGCAGCAGCCTTCCTCAGAGCCGGGTGCGCCCGGCCCGCGTACGGCTGGAGCGGCCCGCACCGCCCAGGTCGTCGCGGGTGAGTATCTGCTGACCGTCAACCCCGTCGACGGCAGCGAGGTCGAGCTTTGCCCGCGCGACCGTGTGCCCTCGGCTCAACGGCGCGAAGGCCGGCAGGACGAGGACGAGCGTGAGGCTCACCGCCGCACCGCACTGCCCCCTGCACTGCTGCTCGAACGCAGCGAGGAGAGCGAACGCCTCGTACAGCTGATGAGCCAAGGGCGCTCCGTACGCGTGACCGGCCCGTCCGGCTCGGGCCGCACCGCACTGCTGTCGGCCGCGGCGGAGCGCTGCACTGGCCTTGCCCCTGACGGCGTCATCCGACTCTCCGGCTACCAGCGCACCTCGGCCGATCTGCTCTACGACCTGTATGCGTGCGTCTACCACGTCGATGACGCGCGCCCCGACCGGCCCCAGCTGCTGAAGAGTGTCCGCGAGATCGGCGCCGTCGTCGTGCTCGACGACATCGAGTTCGGTGGCGAAGCTCTCGCGGAGCTGCTCTCCGCGGCGGCCGAATGTGCCTTCCTCATCTCCTCGACGCCCGACGTCGCCGCCTCCTTGCCCGACTCGTACATTGAAGAGGTCGTCCTCCCGGGCCTGTCCCTGGCAGCCTGCCTGGAGCTGCTGGAGCAGACCGTTGGACGCTCCCTGACCGACCAGGAGAAGGTCTGGGCAGAGGACCTGTGGTTCGCCTGCGAGGGGCTGCCGCTGCGCTTCGTCCAAGCCGGCGCGCTGCTGCGCCATCGCCATGTGCAGCCGCAATCGGCCGAAGGCGTCTCGCCTGCCTCGTACGTCTCCGATGTCTCCGATGCCTCTGTCTCCGATGCCTCGGGCGCCTTGGATGTCGAGACGACCTTGTCGAGCCGTGCACCCGAGCCGTTGCCGCCGCTCGTGGAGGCCGCCGCCCTCACCGAAGCGCTGGCCGCAGTGGTGAGCCCCGCCGCTCAGCAGACGCTGCGCTACGCCGTTGCGCTCGGTGGAGACTGCCCGCACCCGTCCCATCTGCCTGCTCTCGTCGGTGACCCGCACGCCGACGACGCGCTCGGCGAGCTCGTCGACTGCGGCCTGGTCACCATGACCGGCTCGCACCACCGGCTTACCGCCGGAGTGCACGCGCAGCTCGCCGAGAGCGTCCCCGACACCGGAGCCAAGGCCCGTGCCGCAGCCGAGCACTACGCCTGGTGGACGGGGCACCCTTCGATCACAGCTGAACGGATCGGAGCGGAGGCCGACGCCGTCATCGCTGCCATGGCTGCCGCGAAGACCTACGGGCAGCCGGGGGTCGCGGTGCACCTTGCGCATACCGCTGCTCCTGCTTTCGCCGCTGCGCTGAACTGGGGCGCCTGGGAACGGGCCCTGCGCATCGGCCGGGAGTCGGCACGGCTGGCGGAAGAACTCGGTGAAGAGGCTTATTTCCACCACGAGTTGGGCGTGCTCGCGCTCTGTTCCGGAAATCCCGAACGGGCGCGCACGGAGCTCGAGGCGTCCATAGGGGTGCGCGGGGCGCTCGCCGACCGGCAGGGCACCGTCGTCGGTCGCCGTGCGCTCGCGCTGGTGATGGACCGGCTGGGCGGCAGGAAGCCGCCCCGGCGCTTGGTGGGCCCGGTGAGCGACGACGTTCCCGCCGTCCCTGGCATTCCCGGCGTCCCTGGTATTCGCAGTGCATCGCCGCAGCTGTCGGCGGGACGGCGCCTACCGGTGGGCGAGCGGATCTCACTGCATCAGCCGCCGACTTCGTCGGCGGAGGCGGAGATGACCGATACCCTCGCTACCCCCCTGCCGACCGCCGATGCGTCGAGCTATCAGGGGCGTCCTGTGGCCGCCAAGTCGCGCCGCAATATGGCGGTGGCCGGTGCGGGGGTGGTGCTCGCCGCCGTCGTCGGTACGGTCGTTGCGATCGGCGCGACGTCGGGACACAGCGGCACGTCCTCCACCCCGACCGACACCATCCCTTCCGAGACGACGCAGCCGACCGACGACACCAGCTTCCCCGCGGCCAACGGTGCCACCCCGCCCCCCTCCGCCTCCTCCTCCGTCTCACCCTCCGCATCGCCCAGCGCCTTGCCCAGCGCTTCCTCGAGCCCGTCCGAGGGCCCACCGCCCTCGGTAACTTCCACGTTGCCGGGCAACCCCGCCAGCACCGACCCGCGGTCGTTCGTCCCGCCACAGAGGCAGCCTCATAAGCCGGTGCCCACGCCGCCGTCGAGCCCGACCTCGAACCCGACTCCGAGCCTGAGTCCGTCGCCGAGCGCCAGCCCGACTCCCACCCCGCCGCCGCCCTCAGGGAAACCTCCGCCCGATCCCAACCCGTCGTCCCAGACGACCCCAAACAGCCTGCCGAACGGTCTGCCGAGCAGTGACAGTACGAGCAGTTCGCCCCTCAGCTCGTCCTCACCGGATCACTGACTCACCGGATCACCGACCGGCTGATCCAGCACAGTGAAGGCCCGGCGCATCCGCGCGCCGGGCTCTTTTTCCTGCCTGTCGCACCCTTGTAGCGGTTTCAACGACGGGTAGTTGACCGTTTCAGGCTGAGTCCGCTCTTGCGGTACTCGACAACTTCGCGGGCGCGCTCCGGTAGCTGGTCGATCTGTTCCCTGCTCAGCAGGGCAACGCGAACGCTCACTTGGTCTCCCAAGTCCTCTGAAGGAGTGGACGCGGTTCGCCGTCCACTCCTGGAGGCTAGGGACGAAATTGCCGTAGGGGCAGAAAGTTTCTTGATATTTCTCGAAACACCACTAAGGAGTGAGTGGCTGGGAAATCAGGGGCCATCCTCCGGAACCTCTGGGGCAAGATCGTCAATGACCCGATTGATGATCGCCCGTGCGCTTCGGCCGTAGCTGGCGACGGCTGCGAGCTGGTCAAAGGCACCCGCGTACAGCTCGATCTCTTGCGGCTGGCGAAGGTCAAGCTCTGCCGACAGGGTTTCGACCAACACCCGCTCGTTGTCGTACATCCAAAAACCGTGCCATGGCGACGTGGCGTACTGCGTCTCAAAGCCGATGATTCCAAGGCGCACGTTGGGCAATTGAGAGAGCGAGACCAACCGATCACACTGACCAAGCATGACGTCCGGCGGGCAGAGTCGAAACCTAAGCGCTGCCTCGGTGAGCACGAAGCGAAAGCGCTTATCCGGCCGGTACAGGATCTCTTGACGCTGTACGCGCCGCGCTACGGCCTCGTTGATGTCGTTGGGCACCTTCAAGCGGCGGATGCCTTCAGCGAACCGGTAGCGCGCATACTCGGCCGTCTGAAGAAGCCCAGGGATCACCGTCGCCTCGAAGGCACGGAAGAGCTTGGTTCTCTGATCCCACTCGATCAACTCTTGTTGGTGAGGCTTCAGGCCGACACGGAGGATGCGTTGCCACTCCGCGTGCTGGACTTCAAGAGTGTGCAGCGAAGCAAGTAGGGCTTCCGCCTCAGCCTCGCTACCTGTGGCTCGCGTCCAATCCCGGATGTCGTCATCGGTAGGTGTCTGCCTGCCGTTCTCCAGCTTGGACACCTTAGAAGGTGGCCATGACAACGACTCCGCGAGCTGCCGACCGCTGAGACCAGCAGCCGTGCGCAGCTCGCGGAGTCGCTTACCGAGAGCGTTCCTCGCCTCGTGGACGTTAGACGAACCCGAGGTGTTGTTCGGTGGCAAAGTCATCCCGCCTGATGGCGTGGTGCCAAGCGGCATCGCGCCAGTAGTTGTGCTTCACGATCTCGGCAGAGTCTTCGATGATCTCGCCGCCAAGGAAGGCGTCCGAGTCATCGAAGTGCATCCGCACGAGCTTGCGCGAGTCAAACAACCAGTAGTCGTGATTGGGAAGGTGGGCGGCGTCGGCATTGTCGCGGTTCAGGTACCGAATGTCCTCCCTGGGACTCAGGGTCTTTACCGAGGAACCGGGCACGCATGGCGTCTCCCTTGCTCGAAACTTTGAGAACCGTTCTCGCTCATGGTGCGCCGCACAGCGGAGACCGTCAAGGTAGGGCAGGCACTCAGAAGAGGCGCATCTCGTTGCTCGGCATCCCGCGTAGTTCGTCGTAATCAAGGACGACACAGCGGAAACCGCGATCTTCGGCCAGCGTCCGTGCTTGGGGCGCGATGCTCTGAGCTGCGAGAACACCCCCAACGGGGGCAAGGAGCGGGTCACGGTTCAGCAGCTCCACATACCGGCTGAGCTGCTCAACGGCGTCGATCGTGGCCTTCCGCTTGATCTCCACTGCCCAGTGCCGGGGGCGCTGCGCCGTACCGGTACCTTCGGTAGAATCGGCCCCGTCGATCTCGCCACGTCGCTTGATCTCGACGGCGACCGTCCCGCCCTCCGCATCGCGGCACAAGATGTCCACCGGGCCGATGGCTGTGGGATATTCGCGCCGGATCAGTGTCCACCCTTCGCCGAGGGTTTCTATGCGGTCTGCCAGGAGTTCCTGCAGATGTGCTTCCACTCCGTCCTTGATCAGCCCGGGGTCCACGCCCAGTTCGTGGGAGGAATCGTGGAGAATCTCCTCGATGGTGATGATCAGCCGCTCACCTGCTTTGTTCACCACCGTCCACTGGCCGTCCTCCTCCTTGAGAGTGCAGGGCGGCGACATCCAGTTGAGTGGTTTGTAGGCGCGGTCATCCGCATGGATCGACACGCTGCCGTCGGCCTTGATCAGGAGAAGTCGTGGTGCCGGGGGCAGGTGGGCGGTGAGCCGGCCCGCATAATCCACGGAGCAATGAGCAATGACAAGACGCACGATCGGCCACGCTACTCGAAGCGGAGAGGATAGGCGATTCTTGCCCCGTTCCCTCTTCTCGCAAGCTTTTCATGAGCTTCTCACGAACTTCTCATGAACTTCTCATGATGGTTGTGGATGACTACCCGTCGTGGCAAGGGGCGTGCAAGGGGTGCGCAAATTATATGGGACAGGTCACTCATAAAGCGCTAAGCCGGGCACGTGAGGTTGGCCGGTTGTGCGCGCAAGCTCCTGGTGCGGCCGTGGCTTCGCACTTACCTTGGACCCGGGAGTCCGCCGTGCGGGGTTGGAGCTCAGGGCTCTGCAATCGGCGGCTTCCCTCTGTTGTCCGCGAGACCCCGGGGCCGTCTCGGGGTCGCGAGAGGAGTACCCATGTCGCTCGACGTCTCACCGGCCCTCCTCGAACAGGCCGAGCGAGGCGAGGTCGATGAATCCGAATTTGTCGATTGCGTCCGGACATCCCTGCCCTACGCATGGGAGATGATCAGTTCTCTGGTGGCACAACTCAAGGTGGATGGGGGAGAGTTCGCCGACAACCAGGTCCCACCGCCGGATGAGCACGCGCGTGGCCAGCTGCTTCGCGCCCTCGCGAGCGACGCCATACGCAGCGCGCTCCAACGGCACTTCGGGGTCCGTCTCGCATTCCAGAACTGCCATCGCGTTGCTGTCTTCCCACTAGACCCCACGGTTGACACGACGCTTGCCCGGTTCACCTCCGTACGGGCTCAACTGCTCAACCAATCGCCGGAATTCCGGGACTGCTGAGCTGCCGTCACCGTCCTTGTGACATTCGCTGACCAGCCGACTGAAGTTGGCGGGCGGTGATTCCCGTGATCCCGTTGCTCTCACCACTACGAGAGCAACGGGAGCACATCGCTTCCCACCCGTGCGATATTGCATTCCGTCTCGGCCATATCCCCGGAGCCCTCAACGAGCAGTGCAAAACGGGTGATACCGGTCCGCTCCGAGGTTGCGGCGAGTCTGTCGGCACACAGGCGTGGTGTGCCCACCGGGTGCAGTGTGCAGAGCAGTTCGGTGTAGGCGAAAGGGTCGCGCATGGATCGGGCGCGACCGTCGACGGTCACATATGAGGCGAGCCCGCGCTGCAGCCAGCCCGGCAACTTCTTCAGCAGTGTCTCGACGGCGTCCCGCGTACGATCGGCGATCTGGACGACGCCTGCCGAGACATGCTGCGCAGCTTGCACCTCATCAGGGGAAATCCCGCAGGCCAGCGCTGTGGTGCGCCACAACGCGACCATCTCGGCCTTCTCTTCGTCGCCGGAGTGCAGGCCCAGCAGCATCGGCAGTCCGCGTTCCGCGGCGAGCCGCACCGTCGCGGGTGAGGTGCAGGCGACTATCACCGGCGGCCCGTCTGCCGCTGCACCCTCGACGTCCACCATCTCCTTGGCGTGCGGTACGACCGGGACTTCACGGAAGCGATAGCGTTCGCCGTCGGCCCCCACCCGCTCCTCACGCAGCCACCGCAACAGCAGATCGAGTGACTCGGGAAAGCCGTGCTCGTACGCCTCGATGCCGGTACCGAAGACTTCAAGGTCCTGCCACGGGCCGCCGCGTCCGACGCCGAGCGTCAGGCGCCCGCCGGAGGTCAGATGAAGCATGGCAGCCTGCTCGCCGAGCGCCACCGGGTGCAACGTCGGCAGCACACTCACCGCCGTGCCCACGCTGATTCTGCGAGTGCGGCCGAGTAGCAGTCCGGCCAGAGTGATCGCCGAAGGGCACACCCCGTACGACATGAAGTGATGCTCCGCCAGCCAGACCGCATCAAGCCCCGCCTGCTCGGCGGCCACGGCCGTCCGCACCGTACGGTGCAGCGCTTCGGCGTGGCCTTGGCCAGGGAATTGAGCCGAGAGTGCGAATGCCCCGATACGCATTGTTGACACCTCTTTCCTCGTCCGAGGCAGATTCCCCCAATGGCACTAACGCGTGACACGTGCCAAAGGCACGGCGTGGGCATGCGGTCTTGACATTGACTACGTAATGCTTTGAGGCGGTGGTCTGAGGTGAGGGACTGAGGTGATGGTGCATTGTCCGCAGGTTTCCTGCGCGGGAGTTACTTGCTTGCCGTGCCACCGCGTACGCTGTTTTTCCGGATCCGTAGTCCAGCAGCTCCGTATCCCGTAACCGAGTGCCGCTGTCAGTGAGGTGCCCACCGTGTCCCCCCGCCGCAACCGCCCGCACAAGGCCGACAAGCCAGAACGGCGACCGGGCGGCGATCGCCACGGACTTGAGCGCACGGAGAGCTGGCAGGGCCAGGAGTGGGTGATGCGACCGGTGGCCGGCACCACCGGCAAGACATACCGTTGCCCCGGCTGCGACCAGGAAATCCCGCCGGGCGTCGGGCATGTGGTGGCCTGGCCCGAGCACGGAGGAGTGGACAACCGGCGGCACTGGCACCGCCCCTGCTGGGACGCGAGGGACCGCCGAAGCGCCAAGCTTCCGCGATCCCGGAACCCCTCGCGCTAG
>JAFAUH010000394.1 GCA_019243445.1 Streptomycetaceae bacterium
CCGGATCAGCTCGCCCTCGTCCGCCACACCCTCGACGACCAGCGCCGACAACCCCGAAAACACCACACTCACAAGCTCATCGACATCTCGCACACCATGCCAACGATGCTTGTCACCCTTGGTCACCACCGATTACGGGCCAGAGCCAGAAAAGCAGGGGAACCAGGGAAGGCAGGGAAAGCAGGGAAGCGCCGCCGCCTGGGAAGGGAGGGTGACCTCGGTCGGTCATATGCCAGTCAAGAGATGGTAATGGTTTCCACCTCCGATTGATGTGAAAATCGTTTCCATCTAGCGTTGGGCACATCACCACCCCACCGGTATGCGACCGCTACGCGTCCAGTACCGCCCGAAGGAGCAGCCCTGCAATGTCCGCCCTCCCCGCTCCACATTCCCCCCGACGTTCCGCCCGACCGGCTGCACGCATCACACTCGCCGCCGCGGTGGCAACCCTGACAGCTGCGTCGGCCACCGCCTGCTCGACCTCGCCTTCGAACGCGGGCAACAGCGCCTCCACCGGTAGCGGGTCCGGGAAGACAATCCAAGTGGTGGCGGCGGAGAACTTCTGGGGCAGCATCGCCACCCAACTCGGCGGCAGTCACGTGAAGGTGACCAGCATCATCACCAACCCCGACACCGATCCGCACGCCTACGAGCCGACCGCTGCCGACGCCCGCACCGTGGCAAGCGCCCAGTACGCGATCGTCAACGGCATCGGCTACGACAGCTGGGCCGACAAGCTGCTCGCCACCACCCCCAGTAGCGACCGTACCGAGCTGAAGATCGGCGACCTGGTCGGGATCAAGCCGGGCGGCAACCCGCACCGCTGGTATTCCCCGGACGACGTCCACCAGGTGATCGAAAAGATCACCGCCGACTACAAGAAGATCGACCCGACCGACGCCGCCTACTTCGACCAGCAGAAGAGCACCTTTGAGACCAAGACGCTGGCCGACTACAACAAGCTCATAGCCGACATCAAGGCCACATACGCGGGCACTCCGATCGGTGCTTCCGAGTCGATCGTCACGCCGCTGTCGGACAGCCTGGGACTGAAGATGCTCACCCCCGAGTCCTTCCTGGACGCGATGAGCGAGGGCTCCGACCCGACGGCCAAGGACAAGGCTACGATCGATCAGCAGATCAAGAACAAACAGATCAAGATCTACGTATACAACAGCCAGAACTCCACCCCCGACGTGCAGGCGCAGATCAAGGAAGCCAAAGCAGCGGGCATCCCGGTCGCGACGGTGACCGAGACCCTCACTCCCGCAGGGGCCACCTTCCAGCAGTGGCAGACCAGCGAATTGCAGGCCATCAAGCAGGCCTTGGCCAAGGCGACCGGGAAGTGAACTTGACCATGAACCCGATAGCGAAGGTCCGCGATGCGGTGGGGCATGCGCTCCCCTCACCCCGCGGCGACGGCCACGATCAAGTCCCTGAAACGGGAAGCGATGCGGTGCTCGTCCTGCGCGGTGCGGCTGTGCATGTCGCAGGCCGCGCCCTGTGGTCCAGCGTGGACCTTCGCATCAAGGCGGGGGAGTTCACCGCCGTCCTCGGGCCCAATGGCGTCGGCAAGTCCACCATGATCAAAGTCGTGCTCGGCGCGCTGCCTGCCGCCACGGGCGAAGTCCGCGTGCTCGGCGTCCGCCCCGGGCAGGCCAACGACCGCATCGGCTACCTGCCGCAGCGCCGCAGCTTCGACGCCTCGCTGCGAATCCGTGGCATCGACGTCGTGCGCATGGGGTTGGACGGCGACCGCTGGGGAGTGCCGCTGCCGTTCCCCGGCGCCCGGCGGCGCGCTGCCCGCGAACGCGTCACCGAAGTGATCGAGCTGGTAGGAGCATCGGCGTACGCGCATCGGCCCATCGGGCAGTGCTCAGGTGGCGAGCAGCAGCGCCTGTTGATCGCACAGGCGCTGGTCCGCAGGCCCGAACTGCTGCTGTTGGACGAGCCCTTGGACAGCCTCGACCTGCCCAACCAGAGCGCTGTGGCCGCGCTGATCGGCCGCATCTGCCACCAAGAGGACGTTGCTGTCGTCATGGTCGCCCATGACGTCAACCCGATACTCCACCACCTCGACCGCGTCGTGTATCTGGCGGAGGGCGGTGCCGCCACCGGAACCCCGGAGGAGGTCATCACCTCCAAGACGCTGACTCGGCTCTATGGCACGCCGGTTGAGGTACTGCGGACTTCGGACGGACGGCTGGTGGTGGTCGGCCAGCCGGAACCACCCGCGATCCACACCGATCGGCACGAGGCCTATGGGAGCGGTCATGCTGCTGGCTGACGCTTCCGCAGCGGCCTGGTCTTGGAACCTCATCAGCGATTTCCAGCAGATGTGGTCCTTCCCGTTCATGGTCAACGCCTTCCGTGCGGGCGCGATCGTGGCGGTAGTCTCCGCCGTCGTCGGCTGGTTCGTGGTCCTGCGGCGCCAGACCTTCGCCGCCCACACCGTCTCCGCCGTCGCCTTCCCCGGCGCCGCCGGCGCCGTACTGATCGGAGTGAGCGCGGTCTACGGCTACTTCGCCCTCTGCGTGGCCGCCGCGCTGGTCATCGCTGTCCTGCAAGGCAACGGCGACCACGAGGAATCCGCGCTCACCGGAACCGTCCAGGCATTTCTCCTCGCCTCCGGCTTCCTGTTCATCGCCTTGTACAAGGGGCTGTTGGAGGGACCGCAAACCATCCTGTTCGGTACCTTCCTGGGAATCACGGCTTCGCAGGTGACCGTGTTGCTCTGCGTCGGCATCGTAGTCTTGGCGGTACTCGCACTGATCGGACGGCCGTTGCTGTTCGCCTCTGTCGATCCCCAGGTCGCCGCCGGGCGCGGCGTGCCGGTGCGGGCATTGTCTGTCGTCTTCCTCGTCCTGCTCGGCGCCGCCACCGCCGAGGCCAGTCAGATCACCGGGACTCTCCTGGTCTTCGCCTTGATGGTGATCCCTGCGGCGACCGCCCAGGTCCTCACCGCCCGTCCGGGTCTGAGCCTCATGCTCACCGTGCTGCTGGCCTTCGCCGCCACCTGGCTCGGACTGACCGCCGCCTACTACTCGCCCTATCCGTTGGGCTTCTTCGTGACCTCGATCGCCTTCGCCGGATACCTTCTCACCCTGAGCGTGCGCGCGCTGCGCGGCATCCGCGGCCGGACCGGTGTGCCTCTGCCTACTGAGGAGGTTGCGGCATGAGCATCCTGCTGGCCGCCTCACCGCTGTCCCATCCCTTCTTCCAGCACGCACTCCTCGCTGGGAGCGCCATCGCTGCCGCCTCCGGCCTGGTCGGATACTTCCTCGTGCTGCGTGCCCAAGTCTTCACCGCCGACGCCCTCAGCCACGTCTCCTTCACCGGTGCGATGGCTGCTCTCGCCTTCGGCTACGATCTGCGCCTCGGCCTGTTCACCGCCACCATCGCCATCACCCTGCTCTTCGCCGCCCTCGGCCGCAAGGCCCGCCCCGACGACATCGTCATAGGAAGCGTCTTCTCCTGGATCCTGGGCCTGGGAGCCTTCTTCATCACCCTCTACACCACCTCCCGCAGCACCGCCGACGGCACGGCAGGGGTCGGCGTGCTGTTCGGCTCGATCTTTGGCATCTCCGCCGGTCGGGCAACGGTGGCAGCCCTGGTGGCCGCCGGGGTATGTCTGCTGGTGCTGCTCATCGCCCGCCCGCTGCTCTTCGCCACCCTCGACGAAGCCGTGGCCGCCGCCCGAGGGGTACCGGTACGCCTGCTCGGTTTCGGGTTCCTCACCGTGGCGGGGATCAGCGCAGCCGAGGCCACCCAGGCCGTCGGCTCCCTCCTCCTGCTCGGCCTGCTCGCCGCACCTGCCGGGGCCGCGATCAGGCTCACCGACCGCCCCTACCGAGCGCTCGCTCTGTCCGCTGGTCTCGCGGTGCTGGAGATGTGGGCCGGGCTGTTCGCCTCCTACGCGATCCCGAAGATGCCGCCCAGTTTCGCCATCATGGCCGCCGCCACCGCCGTGTACGCCGCCACTTTCCTGATACGCCGGCCCTCCACCCGTAGCCGTTCCCGTTGTCATTCCCTCATCGCCGACAAGGACGTTATCCGCCGTGGGCTGCTGCGATGAGTTGGGCGAAAGCGGAAACGGTGCCGGTGGCGACTCTGCCGTAGGGGGCGTCGAAGTCCCAGATGAAGCAGAGCAGGAAGGCAATCAGCGCACTGAAGACGCCGGCTACCAGCAGTTCACGTGGTGAGCGGCGGATCTGCAGGGTAAAGATCAAACCAACTGTGATCACAGCCCCGGTGATCAAGCCGAGCCAGACCACGCCCGGCAGGATAGGGGCGGCGGCCTGTTCCCGGGCACTACGGGCGGCGTCGACTGCAGCCACCTGGTCGACCAGCGGCTGATAAGCCTGCTGTTCGTGGTCATTGGCCGTGGTGTAGTCGGACACGTCCCGCCGCATTGTCTCCAGGAGCGTTGCGCCCTGGCTGCTCAGCGTGCCAGTGCGGAGCATGGAGGGCCATTCGGTAGTGGTCACGTACTGCACATAGTGGTCAACATCGTCGCGGATACGATCGCGGACCGGTGCCGGCCACACCGCGACGCGTTCGCGGACCTCGTGGAGAGCCTGAGCTTCTTGGCACACCGCGCCGTCGGCTGCGTTGCGGGCCTCCCATACTCCGGCTATGGCCAGGCCGAGCACGATCGCGTAGACCACGCCCACCATCATTGTCATGTATTCGATAACATCTGGGGTCTCGTCCGGATTGCTGACGGCACTGCTGTGGCGGTCGCGGATCACCACGACGCCCAGGACGATCAGGCATGCGACAGCCATCGTGAGGGCGAAGACGAGCCATTGGGACATGGCAACCTACTTCCGGCGTGGGCGGAGCACGGCCGCCGCCAGCACCGCCGGCGCCGTGATCAGCAAGGTCAGGGTGACGGGCGAGAGCGGGCGCGGTGCCGGGTGTTGCGGGGGGCCGGCATAGGCGGCGACTCGGCGCGAGGCGGCGGGCCGTGGCGGTGGTGCCACTTTCGCTATGGGGCCGGGGCTGTGGGCCGGCGCGGAACTGATCGGCACCCTCATGTGCAGGGGGTGCGGTCGGGGAGGGGGCAAGGATGGAGTAAGCGGCCTACGGGATGGAGAAGGCGAGGGCGACGGTGCGGGGGGCGGTGACGGCGATGGCAACTCCATGGGCGAACACGCCCGCGGCAGCGCGAGGCCTAGCTCAATGCCTATGCCTATCCCTACGACAGGCAACTGCACGGCTGCTCTCAAGCAGACTTCGCTCCGCACCATGACTGTAGTGCCGCTGTCGGGCTCTGCAGCGGCGACAGGAGCGGAGCAGCACACGACGGCCGTCGCTGCACCGGCCAGGACATGCAGCCAACGCCGGTTGAAGTACCCGCAATTCACGAGGGAAGACTGCGCTGTTCGGACAGCCATCACTCATCCTGCAGTGCGATTCATTCCATCGAGTGGTGGCCTCGATATAGCGTTGCTGTGCGAGGGGCATCTCGCCAATACCTCTTCCCACGGGACAGGTCCGAACCTTACGTCCTGGGTCCGTGTCCGTGTCCGTCGGACTCAGGGCATCTCAGGGGCGTATGCCACCCGGGCCAGTTCGCCTCGTGCGATGAATCCGAGCCTGCGGTACATCCCGACTGCTTCTCCTTCCGCTCCCAACGTGGCGGTGCGCAGGCCGCGTGCGTAGGAGTCTGCCAGCGCCGCCCAGGTGACCGCCGTGCCGTAGCCCCTGCCTCGGGCAGCGGGCACGACTGCGACGTTGTACAGGCCCGCGGCCCCGTCGTGCCGGAATGCCGACGCCACCGCCACCGCCGCCGCTGCCCTCTGGGCCCGCACCAGAAAGTGCTGGAGTGGCGCGTCGTCGGTCAGGGAGAGGGAGGCCAGCACACGGTAGGTGAAACGCGCGGTGTCGTACGCCGAGCCATAAGCGGCCTGATGGACGCCCACGAACTCAGCCAGCTCTTCTTGCGTGCGTACCGCTCGGACATGCACCCTCGGCAATCTCGGGGCTTCGTCGGTCAGTTGTGCTTCCATGAGCTGGATCGCGGCCATCGGCAGGAAACCGAGAGTCACCAGTTGTTCCGGAAGATCTGCGGGTGTCGCCGAGGGGCCGATCCACCACACCGGAGGGCGACCATGCGTCATATGTCCACGCATGACCTCGCGTACCCGTGGGCCGAGGTCGTCGGCTGCCAACGTAGGTGCGAAGACAGTGTTGAACGGCCGTGCCTCCGACGAGGCGCTGATGAGCATGCAGTCGGGTTCAATGTCCAGCCGCACGTGGGGAGATGCGCCGTGGTAGGCCAGAAAGGCACACGAGTTCGTTTCACATACCGAAATCGCGCCTGCTCCAGTCACTTGGGCCTCCTTCCGGATCAGCGCACGGCGACGAGGACGCAACTGTTGCCCACCTGCCAGACGCATCCGACTTGGCAGAATCCGGCCTGGCGCAGCAGTTGGGCATGCCGGTTGACGGTGAGCCCGTTGTTGCGGCTGCTGCCGTGAAGGCCGGGACAGCGCCGACGCTCGGCGAACAGATCGGTCAACTCCGGGTCCTGCTGTGCCGCTGCCCACCAGGATTCCCAGTTTTCGTGGGCGAACGCTTCTTGCCGTCCGGCCCGTCTGCGGCCTACGTGTGCGGCGATGTCGGCGGCGTCTTCTTGGAGGAGGTGATCAGCATTGACGAGTACGCCGCCGGGCCGCAGGATTCCGGCGAGCTGTCCGTACACACGTTGCAGTTGCTCGTCGGACAGGTAGTGCAGTGCCGTGGTCGAGACGGCGGCGTCCAAGGGCCCGTCGAGGCCCAGCGCCGAAGTCCAGCCATCGGCACCTATGACCGCTTCGACGTAGCGGACCACGGGAGGTCCGAGTGTGCGTCCGAACTCCAGGAGGAGCGGGTCCATGTCGACGGCGACGATGCGGGCATGCGGCAGGCGCCGGGCAAGGCGTACGGCCAGGGATCCGGGGCCACAGCCCAGATCCACGATGAGAGGGTTCATCCTGCCCTCGGTGACGTGTTCGACCACATCTGCGACAACCGTGAAGCGCTCTTCGCGGTCTACGGCGTAACGCTGCTGCTGGCGTTCCCAGCGCTCCACCCACAACGCTGCCGTGGCCATGCTCAAACCCATCGCACTCGGTCACCTCTCGTTCCCGTCACGCTTCTGGAGGAGGTGGCAGAAATCTACACTGAAAACGGTTTTCATGAGTGCTCAGAGGGTGTCGAGTACTGCGAACAGGCGATCGATCTCCTCCGGAGTGTTGTAGACATGGAGACTGACCCGCACAGAGGTTCGCTTCTCGCCGGCGTGCCCCTGGCAGTGGCTGTCGGACCTGACCATGAATCCGTGGCTGTAGAGGATGAATCCGAGGTCCACCGCATCGATGTCCCTGTGCCGGAAGGTGACAATGCTCCGGCGCTGCTGGACGTCGGAGTCCAGGGCAAGGCTCAGCCGGCATCCCAGAACTTCGTAGGGGCTGAGCCTGCTCAGCCCGTCGGTCAACCGGGCTGTCAGGGCAGCGGTCCACTGCTCGATACGGTCAATACCCGCAGCGTCCAGCCAGTTCAGGGCCGCTTCAAGACTGGCAATGCCGACGGTGTTCGGGGTGCCGGCCCAGCCAGGCGGCTCAAAAGCGGGTCCGCGCTGCTCGCGCGACCAGACGGCGCCTGTGCTGGGCAGCGCCAGCATCTTGTGTCCTGAGAAGACCAGGAAGTCCACATCGAGTTCTCTCAGCGAAACAGGCAGATGTCCCACACTCTGGGCAGCGTCAAGGCAGATCGGCACGTCGGGACCCACAACCTCGCGTACGCGGTGCACATTCATGTCCCCGCCATACACGTGATGCACATGGCTCACAGAGACGAACCGCGTCTTCGGTGTCACGAGCGCGGCCAGCGCTGGTATGTCGTAGTCATACGAGCCGACTTGGTAGGGCATCTTCCGCACAGTGATGCGGATTCCCTGTCTGGCGAGTGACTCCTGCGCCTCCAGCCAGGGCAGAGCGTTCGCCTGGTGGTCACCGAACGGCACGATGATCTCGTCGCCGTCATCGAGGAAGCGGGGCAGCCAGTCGAGGGCGATGGTGCGCAGCCCCTCGGATGTGCCGCTGACGAAATGCACCCGGGAACGCTCTGGTGCCGGATCGTCGAGGAACTCCTTGATGTGCTCGCGGGTCCGTTCCAGCAGAGCGGTGGTGCTGTTGGCCCACGGGTACGTACCTCGGCCCGCATTGGCGTTGGTGGTGGTCAGATATGCCTGTACTGCGTCCAGCACCGCTTGGGGCTTTTGTGTAGTCGCCGCGCTGTCGAGGTAGACGAGGTCCGGGTGCCGCACAATGATGGGGAACTGCGCGCGCAACTGCGCCTGCCAGTCCCGCAGACGATCGGGAAAGCCACGCCCAGGACGGGAAGCAGGAGAGGAAGAAAAGACCACCGCTCTCACTCCCGCACCAGTTCGGCGCCCGCGTCACGCCAGGCGACGATGCCGCCCGACAGGCTTCGCACATCGGGATGGCCGAGCCGAGTCAGCACGGCCGCGTACTTGACTGACTTCTCACCCACCGGACAGGCCAGCAGCACAGGCCGGCGCTTGCTGAACGGCAGCCCGCCCCTGACAAGTTCCTCGAACAGTTCGTCAACGATGTTGACCGACCCCTCGATATGCAGTGCGGCGTACGCGAACGGACTGCGCAAGTCGACAATCAGGGGATTTTCCTGCGCGATCCACTGCTGCGCGGTCTCGATGTCGATCGTGGTCGCCGCGCCCACCTCCTCGTCGGAGAGCGTGGCCACGGTATTCCGCTCCGCCTTCCCTCCGAAGAGTTCGGGGCGGCGTTTGCGGATGTAGCTCAGATAGCTCTCTATACGGTCGCAGACGATAAAGACAGCCGTCCTGCGTTGTGTCAGTTGTGCATCCACAGGACGGAGATAACGCAGAGCACCGAAATAAGCGGCTCCCCCGGTCGGTCCGGACAGAACGCCGCTTCTGCGGACCAGGGCGAGCATGCCGTCGATGGCCTCGTCCGACGTCACAGCATCGATCGTGCGGTAGACCAATGGGTCGAACAGGCCGACTTCTTGGATCTCATCGATATTGCGGATGCCAGGAATGAAGTCAGACTTCTGTGCGACAAGGCCGACCACTTCGACGTCCGGATTGTGTGCGCGGAGCACCCTGGCGACACCGCTCGACGAGCCCGCGGTACCGATGCACGCGATGAACCAATCCGGAGCTCTGCCACCCAGGTCACGTACGATCTCAGGACCCGTTCCGGTCGCGTGAGCATCGGCGTTCCGCTCGTTGTAGTACTGGTCGGTGTGCAGATAGTCGCTTCCCGGCTCGGACAGCATACGGTGGAACTGAGTGAGCGGATCATCAGCATTAGTGGGGTCAAGACACTCGGTCTGCCCCGGAAGTTCCTCGATCTGCGCGCCGAGCAGGAGCAGGAGTTCCTTGATTTCCGGGACACGCATGCGGTTGGTGACGCTTTTGAAGCCGAGACCATGCAGACCCGCGATGAGTGCCAAAGCCTTCGCGGTATTGCCACTGGACAGCTCCACGATCTGACTGCCGCGCTCGGCGGCTTCCGCCAGATCCGGGCGGGTCATGTTCCAAGCCGCGCGGTCCTTGACCGAGCCGAAGGGATTGAGCAATTCGAGTTTCGCGTACAGATCTATGTTCCGCAGCCCATGCACGGCGGGCGCGATGCGCAGCAGGGGCGTGTTGCCGATGGCGTCGGTGATGCTGTCGTATCTCATACTGCCGCCCCCTCCCACAAAATCCCCGAGGATGTGATCGGCCAGTAACGTTCGTCCAGACTCCAGCGCCACGACCCGTCCCTGTCCTGCCAGACAGCCACCTTCCGTGCTTCGGGGCGCTGTTGGGCCTGGTGTGCGCTGAAGTCCATGCAGTAGCCAGCAGTGTTCACGAAACACACCAGATCGCCCGGTGCCGGCAACCGAGGTAAGAAGACGAGTCGCTTTGTGATCAAGTCCGACTCGAGGCAGAGATTGCCGAACAGGTAGACACCGACTGGTTCCGCTGACGAATCCTCCGAAAGCGACGAACACTGGTCGCCGGATGGAAGGATCAGTGGATCCATGAGGACACCGTGGTCCTCCAGGCTGCAGTCAGCGGCGTTCATGTCCAGGCGCACGAACCATTCGTCACCGTCTGCTGCCCGGCGTACTTCGAGCACCTTCGCCAAGGTGAGGCCGCACTGATCCGCAAGCGCTCTTCCCGGCTCCGTGTACAGGTCGTACAGATTCTCCAAAAGCAGCGTCGCGAGAGGGCGGCCTAACGACGGAGCGGGTGTGCCGAGCAATTCGTCCAGATACTCCGCACCAGCGACCTTCCGGTAGGCCGGATACAGCCCGAGGCTTCCGGCGGCCTTGCCTGACTCGCTGCGCAGTCCGTACCCGTGTCCTCGCCAGGTCAAGGGCGAACGCGCACCGAGCACGGCAGAAGTGAGCTCGGTGACGTAGGTGTCCCACTGCTCCGCCTCGGCGAGATAGCTGACACCGAACCCCCCACCGATATCGATCACCTGTGGCCGCATACCCCGGCTGCGGCATTCATCCATGACGTTGATGCAGCCTTCGAGCGCGACCGCCTTCTCGGCGACACTCACTGTGTCGAGGTGATAGCCCACCCCGATCAATTCGACAACATCCGCAACACATTCGACCGTATCCAGCAGAACACCAACCGACACGAAGGACGTTCCGAACCGGCTGCGCCGCAGCAGTGTCCTGACACCCGTGGAAGAAAACCCGGACAGCCGGAGGAGCACTCTCACCCGCGGCAAGTCGTAGGTCCGTACCAGAGCAGCCAGCGCCTCGAGCTCGGCGCGGCCGTCCACATGGAACGTCACCCCGGCACGGGCGCCCAGCCACAAGAATGCGGGATCTTTCGGCCCTGTCGTGCTGATACGGGCGGGGGCGAAGCCGCACGAGAGAGCGTGCTGCAGCTCTTCCACTGAGGCGACGTCTATGCACCCGCCGGTGGCCGCGAGTTGCCGGACCAAGGCACTCGATCTGCTTGCCTTATGCGCGAAAAAGATCTCACCACCGAGATGATGTTTTTGGTAGGCGGCACGGAACCGGTCGAGGTTCTCCGCGATCTGCTCCGGGAGAAGGACGTTGAGCGGAGTTCCGAGCCCGTCGGCCAGCATGTGCAAGAAGCCGTTGGCTTCCGTCAACGCCGCCAGCTGTGACTCCTGCCTCGGTTGCAAGTACAGCGGGTGCCCCACAGGCGTTCGAACCTCCTAGGCACGTGTCCGTCGTCTACCCGACCCAATCCAGCCTTTCCAGCTCCACGCGCTTTCATGCGATGAACATAGTAATCATTACGGCTTTCGATCCTGAGCCGACTCTGCGTGATCCATTCGCAGCCAGGCCCTCCGGTCCCTCCTGCAGTCAGGTCCCGCCGAGGACCGCATCTGTGACACCCACGGCCCGGCGGCGGCCGGCTCACCACGAGTGGCATGGCTCCCGTCAGAGCGTGCTGAGGTCGATCTCCACCGGGAAGGGCGCCGCGACCTTGACCACACCGGTGAACACGTCGCCATCACGGTAGACCTGACTGGCGGGGTCGAGAAGGTAGGTGTAGGTGAGCGGAATGCCCGTAGCGCTCTGCTCGACCCGCCAGTAGAAGGGGATACCAGCCTTGGCGTACTGATCCATCTTCACGATCCGGTCAGTGGTCTCCGAACCTGGTGAGACGACCTCGCCCACCAACAACACGTGCTCGGGGCGGGTCGGCGTCACATCGATGGTGTCCGCGCGATAGACGACCACGTCCGGACGGCGGTTGGTGAGCGGCACGTCCTGCAGACGGACGTCGAAGTCCGTGTCGGCGTTCCACTCCGGCCCCGCGGCGGCATCCAAGACATTCGCCAGGATCCGGGCCAGACGGTTGTGCCGTTTGGATGCACTGGGACTCACAACGATCATCCCGTCCACGATCTCGATACCCGCGCACTGCTCCTCGGACCAGGAGTCGTACTGCTCCGCGGTGATCTGCGCATGCATCCACGCCGGCGCGACCATCTCGGCGGTCATGGCGAACCCCCTTTGGCACGCTCGACGGGCCTGACAACGCTCGACTCAGCGTACTGCGCTTCGGCGGTCCGTCCGCGCCGGTCGTCCCAACGGCGGTGCCTGCGCGAAGAACCGGCCAACTCCCGGAAGTCCGCCGAGCCGACAACATGTGCCACATAACCGTGCCCCCGGTGCTGGATGTACCTACTTACTCCCGAAAAAGTCTTTGCCCTGGTGAGGCAGATATGGAGACGAGCGGTTATGGCGAGCGGTTATACCGTCTGTCCCTCCCACGTGTCATTGCATCCGTCCACGTCAGGGCGGTGGACACCGGCAAGATCGATGGAGACGGGATGCGGAACCGGCGGGAGCATCCAGCCAGCACATCCGGCATATCCTGCATATAAGAGGCCACGCGGATAGGGAGCGTGGGCGAAGGAGCGAGTCGAGGGCCCCCCGGCCGAAGGCCAGGGGGAGAGAGTATCCCCAGCCTTCGGCGGGAGGTACCCCCCTGGCACGCAACGCTGCGGGCCCTCTCCACGCGGCCTCTCAAAGGCCTTGTCGTGCTGGAGTGGCCATGGTGGATCACCTCGTCGAGGACTTGGAGCAGGCCGCCGTACGGCATCTGTTGGACCAGACCCTCGCCTGGACCATGGAACGTCTGGGCGCCCATATGGGTGCGATCTGCCTGGTGGAGCCTGGCGGCGAAGCCTTGGGCGTGGAGGTGTGCAGCGGAGTTCCCTCCGAATGGGTCAAGCCACTGCAGCGTGCACGGCTGACCACTCCGATTCCGGATCCGAGGGTCGAGGCAGTACGCGAGCGGCGCCTGGTGTGGATCGGTTCGGGTGAGGAGTACGCGCGGCGCTATCCGCAGACCCTCCTGGTCGTTCCGCATCCCCATGCCACCGCCTTCGCCCCCCTCGTCACGGAGACCGCCGTGTGGGGTGTGCTGGTGCTGGTCTGGCCCCACGGAAGACCGATTGAGCTCAGTCGCGTCGAGCGCGACGTGATCGGCGCTGCCGGTGACCGCCTCGCCAGGCTGATCGAAGGCGCCGCCGAAGCCGGGCACCGTCTCCTGCCCCCGTGCGAGGCTCGCTACCTGCCCCGAGCACGGCACGACGCGGCAAGTGAGGCTGAGGCCCGCGCCGCGGTGGATTTTGTCAGCCGCCTGCCCGAGGGCGGATGCGCCCTGACCTCGGACGGACGGATCACCTTCATCGACCGCACCGCCGCCGATCTCGTGGGCGAAAGCATCCCGCACCTGCTGGGCGCCCGGCTGTGGGAGGCCCTGCCCTGGCTGGACGAGCCAGACTACGAACACCAGCACCGGGACGCAGCCGTCAGCCAGCGGCCGACCTCCTTCACCGCCACCCGGCCTCCGGGCCAGAGCCTGCTCTTCCAGCTCTACCCGGACCCCACCGGCATCAGCGTGCGCATCACCCCCACCCCGACCGAACACCACCCCCAACGCCCACGCCCACCCGATCCCAGCCCACTGGCCGGCCCCACCC
>JAFAUH010000048.1 GCA_019243445.1 Streptomycetaceae bacterium
GTCAGGACGTCCCCGGCCCCACCCGAACGCCCGGACGAACAGTTGGAAAGCGTGTTGGGGGCAACCCCTCACGAGTTCGAATCTCGTATCCTCCGCACCGCCTGAACAGGCAAAACGAGGACCCTGACCGATGATCGGTCGGGGTCCTCGTTGCGTTCTGGTCTCACTTTTGGTCTCAGTTGCCGCCGCTGGGCTTCCCACCTGGGGCGTACCCCTGACCCACCTTGATTCCTTGCGGCACAATGGCCCGCAGCCCGGTTCACCGCCGCCGTCCCACCCGTCGACGTCCGCGGTCTCGGCAGAGGGAAGGAGGAGGCGCCTTCGAGCACGACCCACGCGTTCGCGTACGAGAGGTACGCCGACGAGTCGGAGTACCCGACGGTCAGCTTGGTGCGCCTACGGCATATGGCCACAGCTCCGCAGACCAACCTGGAGAAGGTGCTGGCGCGGCTCCTTGAGCGCAAGCCGATGCGGTCGGAGGCGACGCTTCAGGCGGACGTCCGGCAGTTCCTGCTCGACGGCGGCCTGAACCTTGACGAGAACGACCTGAGTGTCGACCTGGAGGCCCCGGTCGGAGATGGCCGGCGCATCGACATCGAGGTCGGCTTCACCGCCATCGAGACGAAGAAGGACCTGCGGAGCGCCGCAGTCCTCAAGGACGCCGTCAAGCAGCTCGGCGGATATGTGAAGACGCGGACGGAGCAGGTCGGCCAGCGGTACGTGGGCGTACTGACGGATGGGACCGACTGGCGCGCCTACAGCTTGTCGGGCGACAACCTGGTTCAGGTCAGCCGCTTCGAGGTGAAGCAGCGCACACCGCCGACAGAGCTGCTGAGGTGGCTGGAAGGCGTTCTCGCCACGGCGGAGGGCATCAAGCCGACGCCCGACGCGATCGAGAGCCGCCTGGGCGCGGAGAGCGTCTCGTACAAGCTCGACCGCGCGACGCTGACCGCACTGTACGAAGAACACCGGGATCTACCCACCGTGAAGCTCAAGCGTGAGCTGTGGGCGCGGTTGCTGAAGAGTGCCCTGGGTACGCAGTTCGAGGACAGCGACGAGTTGTTCATCGAGCACACGCTGCTGGTGAACAGCGCCGAGATCATCGCCCACCTCGTGCTCGGCATCGACGTGACCGACATGGCACCGGCGACGCTGGTGCTGGGGCAGCGCTTCGAGCAGGCACAAATCTACGGCGTCGTCGAGTCCGACTTCTTCGCCTGGGTCATCGAGGTTCCGGGCGGCGAAGCCTTCGTACGCACCGCTGCACGCCGACTCTCCCGTTTCGACTGGGCCAAGGTCGAGCACGACGTGCTCAAGGTGCTGTACGAGTCGGTTATCGCCTCAGAGACACGGAAGAAGCAGGGCGAGTACTACACTCCGGACTGGCTCGCCGAGACGATAGTCGCCGACACGGTTACTGACCCGCTCAATCAGCGTGTCTTGGACCCGTCGTGCGGGTCGGGAACCTTCTTGTTCCACGCCGTACGCCGGCATCTGATGGCCGCCGAAGAAGCAGGCCGACCGCTGCGCGAGACGTTCATCGCGATCACGGACCATGTCGCAGGTATCGATCTCCACCCGGTCGCAGTCGCCCTCGCCCGCGTGACGTATCTGCTGGCTATCGGCCGCAACCGCCTGGTCTCAGACGAGCGTGGGCCGATAAGGGTGCCCGTATATCTGGGTGACAGCGTCCAGTGGCAACAACGCACGGACTTGCTAGATCACGGTCACCTGGTGATCCGTACTGAGGACGGCGGACAGCTCTTCGAGAACGAGCTGCGTTTCTCGGAACACCTCCTCGCCGACGCGGGCAGATTCGACACCATCGTCAACGAGTTGGCCGACCGTGCGACGAAGCGACAGTCCGGAAGTAAGCCGTCTTTGTCTACCCTCTTCAAACGGCTGGGGATCTCCTCGAAGGACGATCAGCAAGAACTCACGGAAAACTTCCATCTTCTGTGCGACCTGGTCGACGACAACCGAAATCACATCTGGTCGTACTACGTACGCAACCTCGCACGCCCAATGTGGCTGTCGCGCGAAGAGAACCGCGTGGACGTCCTCATCGGCAATCCGCCATGGCTGTCGTACCGGCACATGTCCAATGAGATGCAGGAACTCTTCAAGGACATGTCACAAACACGCAAGCTCTGGCGGGGGGACGAGGTAGCGACGCACCAAGACCTGTCCGGCCTGTTCATTGCACGAGCAGTCCAGCAGTACCTGGCCGTCGACGGTACGTTCGCGTTTGTCGTACCCAATCCCTTGCTCGATCGCCCCTACTGGTCCGGCTTCCGTGCCGGCCACTATCCGGACCCAAACGAGACGGTGAAGGTCGCGTTCTCCGGGTCATGGGACCTCCGTCGTCTTCGGCCGCACTTCTTCCCGCGGGGTAGTGCCGTCATCTTTGGGCGCCGGATGCAGGCCCTCATCGGCGAGGCCGCCATGGGAAATGACCCTGTGCCCTTGCCGAAGACGACCGAACGGTGGACCGGCAAGATTCCAGGTAGGAATACCGACTGGTCACTCGTGCAGAAGTGGGTCACGCGCGGCAAGCACGAACTCAAGTACGTGGGCGAAGACCTAATCTCGTCGCCATACAAGGACCGATTCTGGCAGGGAGCCACAATCGTGCCCCGTGTCTTGTTCTTCGTGAAGCCGCAGGACGCCGGGCCGCTCGGACTCGGTGGCGGCCGGACAGCCGTCCGGTCTGAGCGGAGCAGCCTGGAAAAGGGAAAATGGAAGGAGCTTCCCGACCAAGAAGGCGTGGTCGAAAAGGACTTCATTCGACCTGTCCTTCTCGGTGAAAGTGTGCTGCCGTATCGACTCCTGGCGCCGCGAAAAGCCGTGCTCCCTATCGAGAGCGGAAAGTTGCTTCACGGAGATCATCCAAACCTGGACCGCTACCCGGATCTCGCAAATTGGTGGCGCCAGGCCGAGCAGCTGTGGATCGAGCATCGAAGCAGTGAGCGGCTTACTCTCATCGAACGGCTCGAATTCCACCGGGGTATGTCGACACAGCTCCCTGGCACTCCCCTCCGCGTGGTGTACGGAGCTTCTGGCATGCACGTCACAGCCGCCCTGGTCGATGACCCGACTGCGGTGATTGAGCACAAGCTGTACTGGGGCACGGTCGCAACACGGGAGGAGGGCATGTACTTGTGCGCCATCCTCAATTCTCCCGCGCTGACCGAGGTCGTCCGTCCGCTCATGTCATACGGCAAGGATGAGCGGGACATCGACAAGGCGGTGTGGCAGCTCCCCATCCCAGAATTCGATCCATTCAACGCTACGCACGCCCGCTTGGCGGAAATCGGCTCCGCTCAAGCTGAACACATCACAGAGCTGGTGCTCGACGAGTCCAAGGGTTTCGTAAAGCTGCGTCAGGTCATCCGCTCTGTCCTCGCCGATTCCACGATGGCGGAGGAACTCGACCAACTAGTACGCCTCCTGCTTGAGTAAAGGACAAAGCAGTACAACAGCGCCCTGGTTGAAAGCAGCCAGAGCGCTGTTGTACTGCCATCAGCTACGAGACGTCGCTGTCCCCGTATTTTCCGGGATTCCTCGCGCGGTCCACGGCTTGGGCGCATGCCTCGACGAACGCCGCGGCAACAGCATCGTTGTCTATACCACGGACTTGAGCCTCGACCTCCTGGCCGGGACGTCGCGTGGTGTGCCACCGAACCGGTAGGTCCGTGTAGAGGTCGGTCTCGAACTCCCAGGCTGGGACTGACCATTGCTCGTCACGGCCGATGTTGAGCTGTTCGCCGCTGGGCAGGAACATGCCCAGCGCTACGCCTGTTTGGCGTACTCGACGAATGCCGTCCAGCTGTCTCGCTGGACGGCCAAGGTTCCCCGGCTACGTGCCTTCGTGTCCCGGACCATCACGCACTTCAGGTCGTTGTCGGCCACTTCAACGCAGCTATCTGACCTCGTGTAGGAGCTGGTACGCCAGTTCGGGGCCACGGGCTGCATGATGCGACGCTCTCCTACTCGCTCGGCATCTGGTCAAAGTGGTGGATCGCTGTGAGGATGAGGTCTCGGACTGCGGTCCCGTAGACCGCTGACTGCTTCAAGAGGGCGAACGCCTTGGTATACAGCTCGATTTCTCGGGGCTGGGTGACGGAGAACTCCGCCGAGTAGGTCTCCACGAGGACGAGCTTGGCGTCGAACATCGAGAAGGAGTTACCGGGCCAAATGCCCACTGATGCGGATCGGGGGATGATACCCAGGCTCAGCCGGGGAAGCCGCATCACCGCCAACAGGCGGTCGAGCTGCCCCTTCATCACCTCCGGCCCTCCGAAGTTGGTGTAGAGCGCCTGCTCGCCGAGCACCACGTTGAAGATCCGATTGCCCTGGTACAGGTATTGCTGCCGTTCGAGCCGCTTGGCGGTGGCGGCTTCCGCGTCGTCGGGGATCTCGTAGTAGTCGACGACCTGCCGGAACGTCTCGGCGGCGTATTCCGCCGTCTGGAGCGTTCCCCACACCAGCGTCGGGTGCCAGATGCGGAAGACCTTGGTCTTGGCGTAGACCGGCAGGGCCTTGCGCTGCCGTCGTTCCGCCCCTGTCTGGAGCTGCCTGCGCCACTCCAGCCACAGCTCGTCGATGTGCCGCACCGTGGCTATCAAGTCCTCAACGTGCTCCTGCCTGTTGGTCTTGATACACCATGTGTGGATGTCGTCTTCGCTGGGGTTCTGCTTGCCGTTCTCAAGCCGGGACACTTTGGATTCCGCCCAGCCAGTGGCCACAGCGAATGCCCGGCCGCTCGCGAACCCGGCATCCTTCCGGAATCCGCGCAGCCGGGCACCCAACGCCTCTCGTGCTTCTTGAGCTTGGTTATTCACTGATGGATGCTGTCAGGGCTTGTACTCGGCGTGGGGGATAGCGGCGGCCCAGAGAAGGTCACGCACGCGGACGCACTCGGCCACGGTGTCCGGGTCCTCGACGATTTGCGACCCCAGTACCCGTCCCTCCGGGTCGAAGTGGCCGACGGCGAGGAGACGATCGTCGTACAGCCACCAGTCATTACCGCCGACCGGGAACGTGATGCCCTCCGGCAACTGGTGCCGCGGCAGCCATCGGATGTCCTCGCCGGCCTCCAAGTTGAGGTGGGTCAACGAGAGCTCCCAGCCGACGTACTGGGAGTGAGGCTCGGTGACGACACGAACGCGCCGGACGGTCTTCCCTTCGCCCGTGACACGCTTCATGAGCCCCATCCAGGGGCCGAGCCACGCGTAGTCGTCAGGCTCGCCCCTGCGCCACCGCGCATAGGGCGTGTCCTCGATGGGAGACCCGTAGTCGTCCCTCAGCTCCAGGTGGAAGGCGTCGCGTTCGAAGCTGTTGAACAGCTCGTCACGCTGGGCTGGGGTGATCAGGTCCACTGTCTTCCTCCAGTAGGGCTGTGATCGAGGACTTGGGGACCTCGATACAGGTCTCATAGTCGGGCATCCGCATCTGACTCAGCGCCTCGGGATCGTGCATCTCCGGCCCCTGCAGGATGCACGTGCCCTGTTCCGTGACGACCATGATCGGGGCGGTGAAGCTCTTGATCTCGCCGGTCGCGTGCCCGTCCTTCATCAGGTGCTCGAACAGCTCCGGCGGCACCTCGATCACTGTCTGGCCTTCCGGCACGTGGAGTTGCATGAGCAAGTCGTTCGCCAACACCTTCCAACCTTGGATGACGTAGCTGTCCTGGTCACTGGCGTACAGGGTGGGGCTGCCTCCGGGGGTGGAGTTCTTACCAAGGAACCGTAGCTTCACGGCTGCTCTCCCGTCCGCTGCCTTGCGCTAGTTTGCGCGATACGACGATGGTCCGCGAGGCATTCGATGCCGTCAATCGACCTTCTGCAAACTCGCGCAATCTCCTTGTGGGTTGGGAGACGGCCGTCCTACGGTCGTTTCAAAACCCGAGCAACCAAGGGAAGTCGGCGGGTTCGCCTCAGTGCGGTGCCGAGAGCAACCTTCCTTCCTGTGAAGTGCGGACGCGGCCACTGCAGGTCCATTCGATCGCCTGGGCAGCGTTGCCGAACGAGCCACGCACCGCTTGGAAGGCGGGAGCGGCGACCCACGATTCTTCGGCCACCCGCAGCAGCGACCCGACTTACCACTCGCATCCAGCGCGGACTGATGCGGTCGCGCTCCCAGCGCGGGGTGATATGTCGCATATGTGAACAAAGTAGAGACAGTTGCATGGCGGAATTTCGCCCCTTGCGCAGGGACTGGAAATGCTAGTGCCATATGTCAGCCGATCGACTCTCCCACGTGGGGGAGAAATGAAAGTGCGATGTGATACGTTCAGATCTGTTCGCACTTAACGGGAGAACGGGGAAGCAGATGAGAAATCCTGATCACGATGCCATGGCATTGGAGTTAAGCAGGATCAGGGAGGAATGCGCACGGAATCGCTCAGTATTCATCGAAGGCGAACGCATGGCCGGGCTGTTGAAAGGGCTCGGCGCCACGGAGACGGATATCGAATCGATCAAACAGATAAGCGGCGGCCTTCCCGACGATCCGACGCTTCTCTTCCGGAAGTCAAAAAACGGCCGCTTCTGCTTCGATATCAAAAATGGTCGGATAGACCGGCTAGAATTCCAGCCGTTCATCCTGTCTGCTGACGAGGACTTCGTTCGACATGACTCCGGCCAGGTGCGGGAATTCTCCGAGATCAGCGATGATCTGCAGCTGAATTCTGTTCTCCAGGGGCTGTTACGTTTCCAAGCTTTCATGGTCCAGGACATCGACGTCACCCGGCGGCCGAAGCTGGACTATGACAGCACCGACTGGGTGTGCACCCTCTTCAACCTCCGCACCGTCACCACCCCAGAGATGGTGGGGGAGCCTGCGCTCGAAGGCGTTCACAGTGACGGCGTGGATCACACGATGACCACCCTGCTCGGCAGCGAGAACATGACTGACGACAGCGCTATCACATTCCTTCACGACATGCGGGAGAAGAACGCCATCAGGTGAGATGAGGTGGACCCCGAGCTGATCGTGGGAAAGTACCGTCACAGGCACTTCCTTGACACGATTCTCATCGTGGACCACGAGCGCAAGCACAGCCTCTCACCGGTGATAGCCGGCGACCCTCGGGCGACGTCGACTCGGGACATGCTCATTTTCTTCACGCGGAAACCGGCCGACGAAGGCCACGTTTCGTACCCGTACGATTCCTTCGCCCGCCACACATCGTTGCCCATGTCCATCGACCTCATGCCCCCGGAGAGAGAATAAATGTCACAGAGCACCATCGATGCCTTCTTGGGTATCGATATCCGGGTGGGAAGGGTGATCCGGGCCGAGGAGTTCCCTCGCGCACGCAAGCCCGCCTACAAATTGTGGATTGATTTTGGCGGCGAGCTGGGGGTGCGTAAGTCCAGCGCGCAGATCACCGACCTTTACGGCCTCGACGAGCTGAAGGACCGCCTCGTACTGGCCGTGGTGAATCTCCCGCCGCGGCAGGTCGCGGACTTCATGTCTGAGGTCCTGGTTCTCGGGGTTCCGACCGACGGCCACCGGAAGGTGGTGCTGGTCGGTCCGGATCACGAGGTACCGGTTGGACTGCGCTTGCTTTAAACGGAAGCTATCGGATCCATAATCGAGTCCACAGTCCTTAATGCTCCGCTCAGCTCAGACCGCGTGATTTTCTTCCGAGCTCACGACGTGTTCACACCAGTTATCGTGACCGAATTTCTTCGGAGGGGACATGAGCATGATTTCCACCAACGCGCGCTACCAGCTCAGCATTGAGTTCGAATTCACCAACGAGGAGCGCAACGCCCTTCGGGACGCACTCGCCACCGTCAACGTAAACCCCTACCGCTTCTACGACGCCTTTGTGCACCAGGTCACGGGCATTGTAGCCTCCTGCGCCGTGCCGGAGCGCTTCGCAGCCTACGTCGCCGGCTTGGCAGAGCGGGACCCGGTCCAGCAGCCAGTCATCTGGATCGGTAACGCGCCAGTCGACGAGGGCGTGCCGCCCTTCGATTTCGACGAGCCCGTGAAATCCAAATACGAGCTGAAGAAGACGTTCATTGCGGAGGGTTTCCTGGCGATCTTCGGCGTCATGCGCAAAACACCCGCGATCGGATACATCAACGTCAACGACGGCGATGTGTTCCAGGACATATACCCCAAGCGGGGACTGCAGAACAGTCAGTCGCAGAAGGCTCTCCAGGCGATCTACTTCCACAAGGATCTGGCCAACCACTTCGTACGTCCCGACCACGTCTACATGCTGGGCATGCGCAGCGATCCGGTGAACGAGGTGTACACCGCGTTCGTGCGCAACATCGACGTGCTCGAGGCGTTCAATGAGGTCGAGCAGAAGCAGTTGCGCTCGTACGACTTCTACACCCCGTTCGACGACCTCACGGTCAACGGCGGAAATCGGGAACTCGGTGACGCGGACAGGCATCCACTGCTCTCCGGCGAGAACGACATCCGGTTCTTCGAGAACCGCACCGCCGGTCTCACCCCCGAGGCCGAGCGAATCGTCGACAAGCTCAAGCAGGTGCTGCATCAGGTCAAGCACCGAGTGTTCGTACGGCCCGGCGACTTCGTCTGCGTCTACAACAACTATGCGGTGCATGCCAAGGAGGTCGTGCGGGTGGGTGATGAGGAGACCCTGCGTACCCGGTGGATCATCAAGACCGTCAACGTGAACGACCTGGCGCCGCATGCCGAGCACATGATCGCCGGTACCACGCACCTAGTGAACGGATGACCATGACGATCTCCCCTACGACTACGACGCTCACGGCGGCGCTGCGCGCCCGCGCGGAGACGACACCGGACCGGGTCGCATTCCGGTTCATCACGGACGCAGCCCGGGCCCGGCCCGAGGACGCGCTGCGGATCGACTACGCCGGCCTTTACGGACGTGCCCTGGCCATCGCCGCCGCCCTGGCGGAGACGGCCCCGGCCGGGGCGCGCGTCATGCTCTTGTACCCGCCCGGCATCGAGTACGTCGCGGCGTTCTTCGGGTGCCTGTACGCCGGGATGGTGGCAGTGCCCGCCTATCCACCGGCCGGGGTCGGCAGGCCGGACAGGCTGCTGTCGATCGCCGCCGACGCCCAGGCCGCGGTGTACCTGACCATCTCCGAGATGGCGGACGCCTGCCGCCGCTGGCTGACGCAGACAGACGGACAGTCCGGCATCGTTGGCATCAGCACCGACCAGCTGCCCGCGGCCGCCGAGGAGAAGTCCCCCGCGGCTTCGGGCGATGCCGGGCAGGTGGCATTCCTGCAGTACACCTCAGGGTCCACGGGAGACCCCAAGGGCGTCATGCTGACCCATGCCAACCTGCTCGCCAACACCCGTGCCCTGGCGCACCGGCTGGAGGTGGGCCCAGATGACCGCCAGGTCTCGTGGCTGCCGCCGTACCACGACATGGGACTGATCGCCGGCATCTTGCAGCCGGTCTGCTCGGGACACGAGACGGTGCTCATGGCGCCGCTGACCTTCCTGCGCGATCCCCTGTGCTGGCTGGAGGCCATCGACCGGTTCGGCGGCACGTACTGCGGGGCACCGAACTTCGCGTTCGACCTGTGTGTCCGTCACGCGGCGTCCCCCGGGCGGCTGGCGGAGCTCGATCTGCGCGGCCTGCGCACGGTCTTCACCGGTGCCGAGCCGATCCGGCCGGCCAGCCTGGCGCGTTTCGCCGACTGGTTCTCGGCGAACGGATTCCGCTCCTCCGCGTTCACGCCCGGGTACGGGCTGGCGGAATCCAGTCTGGTGGTGACAATGCGGCAGCCGGGCGCAGGGGCCGGTCGCGCGGTGCAAGTACCGTCAGCCGCGAGCCTGCAGGAGACTGACGAGGACACGGGGTTGTCCGCCGCGAGCGTCGCACGCGGCTGCGTCGTCCCGGTCGGCGAACCGGTCGAGGACTGCGTGGTGCGCATCGCCGACCCGGCAACCCGTCGGCCCTGCCCGGACGGCATCGTGGGCGAGGTATGGACTAGCAACCCCAGCGTGGCGCTGGGGTACTGGGGCAAGCCCGAGACCAGTGTGGAGGTCTTCCAAGCGCGCCTGGAGGGCGACGAGACCGGGCGCCGCTATCTGCGCACCGGCGACCTGGGCTTCCTCATCGACGGCGAACTCCACATCGCCGGCCGCCTCAAGGACGTCATCATCGTCCGCGGCGAGAACCACTACCCCCAGGACCTGGAGGAGACGGTCTGGCGCAGCGACCCCCGGCTGCGCCAGGGGTGTGCTGCGGCGTTCACCGTTCCAGCCACCGAGCTGGACAGCACGCGGCCGGGCGGCGAGGCAGACGGCGAGGCGGGCGAGGACGAGCGGGTAGTCGTCGTGCAGGAGGTCGCCCGCCCGATCTTTGATGCGGACGCCGACGCGATCACCCGGACCGTTCGCAAGCAGGTCTCCACCGTGCACGGCATCCCCCTTGACGAACTGGTGCTCATCCGGCGTGGGGCACTGCCGAAGACCAGCAGCGGGAAGATCCGCCGTCGCGCGGCCCGGCAGGCATTCGTCGACGGCACGCTGCCGCAGGTGGGCGGCGCGGGCACTGCGGACCAGCGGCACACATCCGCCGCCGAGCGGCCCGCTGCTGTCCCCGACGCGGCAGCGAGCGTGCGCGACCGAGTGCTCCACGCACTGCGTACCGCGCTGCGACTGCCGGCGCTGGCCGCCGACGACGACTTCTTCGAGTGGGGCGGTGACTCGCTGCGCGCCGTCGAGGCCGCCGCGATCGCGGCGGAACACGGCGTCGGGTTCGACGTCCACCTGCTCTACCGGCACGCCTCCGCAGCCGCGCTCGCCCGCGAGATCGGCCCAGGTGGCCCAGGCGGGTCGAGTGCCGCGAACTCCGAGGAACTCCGCCGCATGCTGCGCGAGGCGATCACGCCGGTGGCGGACGCCGACGACTACCCGCTCTCCCCGATCCAGCGGCGGTGGGCCGCGGACTACCTCGGCGACCAGTCGAAGACCTGGGGCAACATGTCCTTCGACGTGCCACTCGACGACCCGGTCGACGCCGACCGGCTGGCGGAGGCGGTCACACAGGTCTGGCAACGGCACGAGTCGCTGCGCACGGTCTTCCCGGAGCGCGGCGGCGAGCTACGGCAGCGGATCCTTGCGCACGCCCCGGTGCCGGTCGCCGTGCACGAGCTGCGTGGCCTGTCCGGCCTGGACCCGGCCCGCAAGCTGGAGACCGTGCGCACCGGGCTGGCCGCCACCAGCTTCGATCTGGCGACGGGCCCGCTCACCCGGCTCGCCATCGTCCACACCACCGACGGCGACCTGGTGCTGGGTGTGATGCACCACATGATCGCGGACGGCTGGTCGGTGCTGATCGTGCGCCGCGAGCTGACCGAGACCTATCGGGCGCTAGAGAATGACACCGCTGCGAAGCTCCATCCAGCCGTCCGCTACCGCGACTACGCGGCTTGGCACTCCGACCTGGAGAACAGCGGCATCCTGGAGACCGCCCGAGCCTACTGGCAGACCAAGCTCACCCCACCGCTGCCGCGCACCCTGCCGGTCGACGATGAGCTGCTGCGGGCCGCCGGCACGCGCGGTGCCTCCGTCTCGGCGACCGTCCCGGGCCCGCTCGCCGCCGCCACGGTACGCCTTGCCGCCGCATCGCGGATCAGTACCGCCGTGCTGCTGTATGCGGCGTTCTTCGTGGTGCTTCACCGCCGCACCGGGGCCCAGGACCTGATTATCGGCACCCCGCTGGCGGGCCGTGACCGCGAGGACATCCGGGACGCCATCGGGATGTACATCAACCAGACGCCGATGCGGATCCGCTTCGACGGTTGCCCGGACTTCCGCGCCGTCGCCCGCGAGCTGCAGCAGCAGCTGGTGGAGTCTGTTGTGCACCAGCGCTGGCAGCTGGACCGCATGGCCCAGGATGCGGGCATCGCCCCGGAGCCGGACCGTTTCCCGGTCACCAGCGTCTTCTTCAGCAAAATGGACTTCGACGACCCGCTGCCAGCCGGCGCCAAGGCGGCGCCTGTGGTGCGCCTGCTGCCCACCGACGTCCGCTTCCACGTGATGTTTTACGCCTACGAGCATCCCGACGGGCTGCGGCTGGAATGCCGGTACCGCCACGGGCTCTTCCCCGAGGAAGAGATGCGAGGCATGGTCGAGGACTACCTGCTGGTGCTGGAGGAACTCTCCGCGCTCGGCCTGGACGTGCCCACCACCGCGGTGGTGCACCCATGACGACGCGGCAGGCGCCTCCCGTCCAGCAACCGACCCGGCGGCCCGGAACCACCCGGGGCGCGTTCACGCTGCTCTGCGCCGGGATGGTGATGTCCAACCTCGACCTGACCGTGGCGAACATCGGTCTCCCCGCCATGCAGCACGACCTGGCCGGAAGCACCCTCGGCCAGCTGTCCTGGGTACTCGACGGGTACGCCATCGTGTTCGCCGCCCTGCTGGTCCCGGCCGGACGCTGGGCCGACCGTGTCGGCCTGCGGCGCGCCTTCCTCATCGGTGCGGCGCTCTTCGCAGGCGCCTCAGCGGCGTGCGCGCTCGCCCCGGACGTCTGGCTGCTGGTGGGCGGCAGGCTGCTGCAGGCAGCGGGTGCGGCCGTGATGCTACCGGCGTCGCTGGCACTGCTCCTGGCGACCAGCCCCGCAGACCGCCGCCCGTCGGTAGTGCGCATGTGGGCCGCCGTGAGCACCACGGCAGCAGCCCTGGGCCCGGTGCTCGGTGGGCTGCTGGTGACGGCGAGCTGGCGTTGGCTGTTCCTGGTCAACCTGCCGGTAGGAGTGGTCACGGTAGCCCTCGGCGGCCGGCTGCTGCCCGCCCACCGCCCGGAACGCAAGACGTCCGTGCCCGACGTAGCAGGCTCGCTGATGGCGGCGCTGGGCATCGGTGCCCTCGCGCTCACGTTGGTCAAAGGGGCTGACTGGGGCTGGTCTTCGTGGCGCACGCTTGCCGCGGCGGCCTGCGGCGCACTGCTGCTCACCGTCACCGCCTGGCGCATCGCACGTCATCCCCGCCCGCTGATCGAACCCGCCCTGCTGCGCATCCGAACCTTCACCGCCAGTGGCGCGGCCGCGTTGCTCTACGGCGCAACCTTCGGGGCTTTCCTGCTGTCGTTCACCTTGTGGTGCCAAAGCCAACTGGGCTGGTCCGCGATCCGCACCGGACTGGCTCTCACCCCGGGAACGGCCTGCACGCCCTTCGTCACGCTGGCCAGCGCCGCGCTCGCCCGCCGGTACCGGCCCACGGCCGTCATCACGGTGGGCTCCCTGGCCCTGGCAGCCGGGGTCCTTTGGTGGACCCTCGCC
>JAFAUH010000254.1 GCA_019243445.1 Streptomycetaceae bacterium
GACGAAAGCAACCCTGCTGAGCGGCTTCAAGCAGTTCCTGATGCGTGGCAACGTCGTCGACCTGGCCGTCGCGGTCGTCATCGGCGCAGCGTTCACCGGCATCGTGAACTCTGTCGTGAACGGCGTCATCAACCCCGTGGTCGGCGCCTTCGGCACCCAGGACCTGGCCACCTACAAGTCCTGCCTCAAAGGCCCTTGCACGATGGCCGGCGGGAAAGTCACCCACGGCGTCTACATCCTGTGGGGCTCGGTACTCAGCTCCGCGTTGAACTTCCTGATCACCGCGGCAGTGGTCTACTTCCTTATGGTCATGCCGATGGCCCGCTTCCTGGCACGCCGCGCCGCCAAGCAGAAGCAGGCAGCTGGGGAGCAGGCCGCGACTGAGGCGGAGGACATCGTGCTGCTGCGCGAGATCCGCGATGCGCTGATCCACCAGCGCGCCGCCGCCACCTTGATCGACCAGCGCGGCCCCAGCGACGGGCCCTGACCAGCCTGTCGTCGCCTGCGTCAGGCGACGACCACCTGGGTGAAGACGACCACCTGGGTGAAGAGGATCCGTATCTCACTGCTTCCCGACGATCCGGGCCCCAGCTCTTTGCCCAAGCTCTTTGCCCCAGCCTCTTTCACGTTGTGCAGCTCAGAGCACCAGGATCAGAGCTCAGATATTCAAATATTTAGATGCTCAGATGTTCAGATGTGATGCGGAGGCTTCTCGTCGAGGAAACGGGCCAGGTCGGCGGCACTGCTCTGGGCAGACGATCGGTCGCCCCACGTCTCGTCCGTATCCTCGGACGACTGACGGTCGAACGGATCGTCGAAGACCAATGCAGCCGGAGGATTCGGGCGCGGCACCGGAGGTGTGGCGTCGTCCGGAACGGAAGCGGGGGCGGAGGCAGAGGCGGGGTCGGAGGCGCTGCTCATATCCCCAAGGGTAGGCAACCCAAGAGTAGGCAACGCCCCCGACCTGCCCGGCCAGGTGTCACGCAGTCACGGTGACTTTCGGCTCCGGCTCTGCCGGTGCCGTCGCGGGCGACTCGGACTGCTCGGGCTGCTCGGGCTGCTTGGACTGCGGCACCCGGCGCATGCTCTTGAGCACCATCACCAGCGCGCTGGTCACCGCTGTACCCGCCGCGATGGCGATCACGTAAAGCAGCGGATCGCCGATCAGAGGGAGCACGAAGATACCGCCATGCGGGGCGCGCAAGGTGCACCCAAAGGCCATGGACAAGGCGCCAGTGACCGCACCGCCGACCATCGCGGAGGGGATTACCCGCAGCGGATCGGCCGCGGCGAACGGAATCGCGCCCTCGGAGATGAACGAGGCACCCAGCACCCAGGCCGCCTTGCCGTTCTCCCGCTCCGCCTCGGTGAACAGCTTGCCGCGCACCACCGTGGCCAGCGCCATGCCCAGCGGCGGGACCATGCCCGCAGCCATCACCGCGGCCATGACCTTCAAGCTGCCCTGGGCCGGGTCGGCCACGGCAATACCGCCCGTCGCAAAGGCATATGCCACCTTGTTGACTGGGCCGCCGAGATCGAAGCACATCATCAGGCCGAGGATGATCCCGAGGATGACAGCATTGGTCCCGGTCAGGCCGCTCAGCCAATCGGTCATCCCCTTCTGCGCGGAGGCAATGGGCTTGCCGATTACCACGAACATTAAAAATCCGACGACAGCCGAGGAGATCAGCGGGATGACCACCACCGGCATGATGCCGCGCAGCGCCGGCGGGACAGTGATCCGCTGGATCGCCCTCACCACCGCGCCCGCGAGCAGACCGGCGACAAGACCGCCGAGGAAGCCCGCGTTGATGGTGAGCGCGATCGCACCGCCGACGAAACCGGGAACCAGACCCGGCCGGTCGGCCATCCCATAAGCGATGTACCCGGCGAGCACAGGCACCAGGAAGCCGAAGGCGATCGCGCCAATCTGAAAGAGCAGCGCGGCCCAACTGCCGCTTTGGATCCATACGAAGTGCTGCATGACCGACGGTGCCGACTTGACCTGGTAGCCGCCAAGAGCGAAGGCGATGGCGATGAGCAGACCGCCTGCGGCAACGAACGGGACCATATAACTGACTCCGGTCATCAGCCACTTGCGCAGTTTGGTGCCGAAGTGGTCGGTCGGCTCGTCGGTTGCACGGTCCATCGGGGACGGGCCAGCGGCATGCCTGGCGATCTCACCGCGCTCCGCCTTGCCGCGGGCCTCGTCGATCAGCTCGTCCGGGCGGTTGATGGCCGCCTTCACACCGACGTCAACGATCGGCTTTCCCGCAAAGCGCTCCTTGTCACGCACTTCCACATCGTGCGCGAGGATCACCGCGTCGGCGGCGGCGATGGTGGCGCGCGGAAGCTTGTCGTAGCCGGCTGAACCCTGCGTCTCCACCATCAGTTCGATACCTCTGGCCGCAGCAGCCTGCTGCAACGATTCGGCAGCCATATAGGTGTGGGCGATTCCCGTCGGGCACGAGGTGACGGCGACAATGCGGAAGACCGGTGCCGCGGCGGGCTCCGGCTCTGTCTGCTGCTCGTCGCCATGCTGCTCATCGCCATGCTGCTCATCGCCATGCTGCTCATCGCCTCGGATGAGGGCGGCTGCGTCGGCCGCGTCCTCCGCCGCGCGCAGCGCAGCCGTGAACTCCGTGTCCATCAGATGGCGGGCGAGGGTCGACAGGATCGACAAGTGGTCGTCGTCGGCGCCGGCCGGAGCGGCGATCAGGAAGACCAAGTCGGCCGGGCCGTCCGCAGCGCCGAAGTCGATGCCCTGCGCGCTGCGGCCGAAAGCCAGGGTCGGCGCGGTGACGTGGGCGCTGCGGCAGTGGGGTATGCCGATGCCGCCGTCGAGGCCAGTGGGCATCTGTGCCTCGCGGGCGGCCACATCGGTGAGGAAGCCGTCGAGGTCGGTGACCCGGCCCGCTTCGACCATGCGCTCAGCAAGCGACCGTGCAGCCGCTTCCTTGGTGTCAGCTGCCAGGTCGAGATCGACCAGCTCTGCGGTGATCAAGGTGGTGAACTCGCTCATCACGCGGCTCCCTTGCTGGTGGGCGAAGTGCTGCCGACGCCGAGCGTGCGGCTACAACATGCCATAGCATCACCGCATTTGGCTGATATGACAATCAGGCATGAAACACGCCCCGGCGTGACCAATGCGCCGGGGCGTGGCCATATTGCATGCCGTTACGTGCTGTTATGTCCTACGTCTGTGTCCGACCGTCTGTGTCCGACCGTCTGTGTCCGACGTCATCATGCGTCGTCCTACGTCGTCATGCTGCCTCGTATACCAGACCCGTGTCACGGGCCATCTTCTTCAAGTCTGCCAGTGCGTGCTTCTCGATCTGACGGATACGTTCGCGGGTCAGGCCGTGCTGCTTGCCAACCTCGGTCAGCGTGCGCTCCCGGCCGTCCTCCATTCCGTAGCGAGCACGGATGATGGAGGCGGTGCGGCCGTCGAGGCGGCCGATCAGCTCCTCCAACTCCTCGCGTCGCAGCATGACCAACACCGAATCCTCGGGTGATGCCGCCGAAGTGTCCTCGACCAGGTCGCCGAATTGGGTCTCGCCCTCATCGTCCACCGACATGTTGAGGCTCACCGGGTCGCGGGCCCAGTCGAGGACATCGGCGATGCGCTCGGGCGAGGCGTCGAGCTCGGTTGCGATCTCTGCGGGCTCCGGGTCGCGCCCGTGCTCGCGGTTGAACTCGCGTTGCACCCGACGTATCCGTCCGAGCTCCTCGACGAGATGGACAGGAAGCCGGATAGTGCGCGACTGATCGGCTATGGAACGGGTGATGGCCTGGCGGATCCACCACGTCGCGTAGGTGGAGAACTTGAAGCCCTTGGCGTAGTCGAACTTCTCCACCGCTCTGACCAGGCCGGCGTTGCCCTCCTGGATCAGGTCCAAAAGCGGCAGACCGCTGCGCGGGTAACGGCGGGCGACCGCGACGACCAGGCGCAGGTTCGATCGGATGAAGACATCCTTCGCGCGGGCGCCGCGCTCGGCGACGGCTCGCAACTCGGTCTCGCTCGCCCCCGCTGCCGTCTCCCCTGCGTCGAGCAGTTGCTCGGCGAAGACACCGGCCTCGATGTCCCTGGAAAGCTCGACTTCCTGCGCCGCATCGAGGAGCGGGGTGCGCGCGATCTCGTCCAGGTACATGCCGACCAGATCGCGGTCGGTCACTTCGGCGCCGTTGCCGCGAATACTGCTGGGCCCATCACTCTGACGACGGGCTACGGCACGGATTGCCATGCGTGCTCCCTCTGCGTGGTTCGGTCGCGTCATCATGTATCGGTAATCGGGCAGTGAAGTGAACTCAGCGTGCCCACCTGACAAAGGGACAACGGTTGGAATCCGGACAGAATTCCCAAGCCAATCAACTATTTTTATGATCTTGCAGTACCCTTGGTTTCATCTCCCGCTGTCCCACATCCGCCCCTCTGGGGTACGTCGCTCACCCCCTTCTTTGTTCTGTTCGCTTCTCCGCCCACTCCCAGGCTCCGCGGACAGCCTCGCCCGCCGCGTCAGCGGCTGATGTCACAGTCGGCCGGCCACTCCACCTGCTCACGTGCCTCGCTCACGGGTCCTTTTGCTTCGCTTCTCCGCCCACTCCCAGCTCCGCGGACAGCCTCGTGGTGCGCGGTATGTAGCATCCGCCCAGGATTGGGAAAGGGGCAGGCACCCGAGAAGGGACGGTCACCGTGGAACGACCCAGAATTCTCGTCGTGGGCGCCGGTTTCGCCGGAGTCGCATGTGTGCGCCGTCTTGAGCGCAGACTCGCACCGGGTGAGGCGGACATCGCGCTCGTCACGCCGTATTCCTACCAGCTCTATCTCCCTTTGCTTCCGCATGTCGCAGCCGGGGTGCTCACCCCGCAGTCGGTGGCCATCTCGCTGCGTCGCGGCAAACACCGCACCAAGATCATTCCTGGAGGCGCCGTCGGCGTGGACGCAAAGGCCAAGATTTGCATCGTTCACAGCATCACCGGCGAAATCATTGACGAACCATACGACTACATCGTGCTCGCGCCAGGCAGTGTCACCCGCACCTTCGACATCCCCGGTCTGAAGGAATACGGACGCGGCATGAAACTGCTCGCCGAAGCCGCGTACATAAGGGATCATGTTATCTCCCAGCTCGATCTGGCCGACGCGAGCAAGGACGTGAGCGAGCGGGCCTCGCGACTGCAGTTTGTGGTGGTCGGCGGCGGCTACGCGGGTACGGAGACCGCTGCCTGCTTGCAGCGTCTTACCACCAACGCAGTCAAGCGCTATCCGCGCCTCGACCCGAGACTGATCAAGTGGCATCTGATCGACGTCGCGCCCAAGCTGATGCCGGAGCTCGGCGAGAAGCTCGGCCGCAGCGCCATGGAGTGCCTGCAACGCCGCGGGGTCGAGATCTCACTGGGCGTCTCGATCGCGGAGGCGGGGCCCGACAAGGTCACCTTCACCGACGGCCGGGTGGTCCCCTGCCGCACCCTCATCTGGACTGCGGGCGTCGCCGCGAGCCCGCTGGTCGGGACACTCGGTGCGGAAACGGTACGCGGACGGCTCGCCGTCACCGCGCAGATGACGCTACCGGGCTTCGACGGCGTGTTTGCGCTCGGCGACGCCGCGGCTGTACCGGACCTGGAGAAGGGGGACGGCGCGGTCTGCCCGCCCACTGCGCAGCACGCGCACCGGCAGGGCAAGAAGGCAGCCGACAACATCATCGCGATGATGCGCGGTGAGCCACTCTCCCCCTACATGCACAAAGACCTCGGTCTAGTGGTGGATCTCGGCGGTCGCGACGCAGTCTCCAAGCCGCTCGGTGTGGAACTGCACGGCATACCTGCGCAGGTTGTGGCGCGTGGCTACCACGTGTCGGCCATGCGGACCAATGTCGCCAAGGCGCGGGTACTTGCCGCCTGGGCGCTCAACGCTACTGCCGGCGACGACTTCGTACGCATCGGTTTCCTGAACAGGCGGCCGCCGACGCTGGGCGAGTTCGACTACATCAACGGTGACAGATACCTGACACCGCAACAGGTGAAGGAGCACACCGAGTCCGCCATCGCGCGGATGCCGGAACACGGGTAACCGGGCGGCAGCCGGATCGGCGCGGCCGTATGCCCCGCCGATCCGGCCTCTCGACTGGGCAAGATGACCACAAGATGACCACGGTGGCATGGTTGAGCCCCACCGGGCAGGTGCCCGGCAGGGCTCAACCATGGGTTCGCTGTTCCATTCGTCAGCAGTTACGTGCGTCTGTCGAAGGTCAGCGGTCGAAGGTCAGCGTGAGGACGACCGGCGACGCGTCACACCGACACACCCGGCGATACCGAGGGCAGCCAGTGCACTGCCGAGAGCGAGCTCCGGCAGGTTCGGGTTGGCCAGTGAGCCGCCTTCACCGGCACGGACCCCGCCAATGGGAGCCGTGAATTTGGTGGTTGGGCTCGTGACGCTCGGGGCGGTGTAGATGGTGGAAGGCCTGGCAACCCTGGTGACTCTGGCGACCCTGACAATCCTGACAACTCTGGGAGCCTCGTGCCGGTACACCACCGGCTCACGGCGCCAGTGGCAGGTGCTGATCCAGCCACGGCCCCAGCCGCGGTCGCCGTTGTCCCGGAAGTCCCGGTCCCGGCCCCGGGAGCCCTCGCGACCGTCGAAGCGGTCCCGCTCCTTGAACTTGTCGCGGTCCCAGCCACGAACCCAACCGCTGTCCCACCCGGGCCCGCAGCGGTGGTGCCAGCGTATGAAGTGACGACGAACGACCTTGACACGACGGTGACGCTCGTGGCGGCGGTGGTGCTTGCGCTCCTTGCGCTCGGAGGAGCGGTTGTCATTGGCGTCGGCGGTGTCGGTGTCATCCTGGTGGTGGCCGACCACCTGGACCTGTCCCTTGTCTGCCGCCTGACCGACCGTCTGGGTTACTGATGCAGCGGTGGCGGCGGGCATACCGAGCATCGTGGCGGAGGCCGCCATCGAGAGAGTGGCGATAGTAAAGCGCTTACGGCGCATGTCTGTTCCTCCTGGCGTCTGTGGCGGCGCGAGGCTGTTGTCCCGCTTACGGATCGCCGCAGATATTCACTAAGAAGAACGTAAGGTGAGATTCGCATAAGGACACCCCGAAAACCACCCAAAAGGATTACAGAGAAGGCGTGTCCACTCCCTTGGCCCATCTACGTACGACACTGGTCCGATTGATGCGCTATCGGGACTGTCGACAGTGACCGCCGCCTCACAACGGCGGCCAGGCGGGAATCTCCGGCTTCAGCCAGGAGAGACGTCAATGACGAACAGCGATCGAGGCGGCTGAGATTGGGCCGCAGACCCTGTCACGAACAGGATCTGCTGCGCCACGAACAGGATCTGGCGCGGCACGAACAGGAGCGGGCCACATCCGTGGCCCGCAATCAGAAACGTCCGGAGTCCCACCCGCTCACCCGGGCTCGCGTTCCTCCGCAAATTCGAGTGCGTCGCCTGACGCCCCGGTAATGACAGGCTCGGCGGCGTAGCGGTACTGCTCGGCGAGCATGCGGGCGAAAGGGCCTTCTCCACTCCGCAGTTGCTGATAGCTTCCACGTTCCGCGATGCGGCCGGCCTGGAGGACGGCGATTTCGTCGACCTGTCCCAGAGTGCTGAGTCGATGGGAGATGATGATGACTGTGCGATTGCGGGTGAGATGTTCCAGGGCGCGGAGCACCTCGGCCTCGGCTTCGACGTCGAGGTTGGTGGTGGGCTCGTCGAGGATGAGGATCGGCGCATCGCGGAGGATCGCACGGGCGATAGCGATGCGCTGACGCTGCCCACGGGAGAAGTTCTTACCCATCTCACGCACTTCGGCCTCATAGCCCCCCGGCAGCCGGACGATCGTCTCGTGGATACATGCCTGCCGGGCGGAGGTCACAATTTGCTCTTCGGTAGCGTCCGGGCAGCCCAAAGCGATGTTGTCGCGCACGCTTCCCTCGAACAGGATTGAATCCTCTGGCACGACTGCGATGTTGCTGCGGAGCCTGTCCAGCGGGTAGTCGCGGACGTCGACACCATCGACGGTGAGCGAGCCCTGCCAGGGCTCGTAGAAGCGAGGCAGCAGTCGAGTCATGGTCGTCTTGCCGCTGCCGGACAGGCCCACCAGCGCCAGGCGGGTTCCGGCCGGGATCTCCAGGTCGATGCCGTGCAGGACAGGTCGCCCAGGCTCATAGCCGAATACGACACCGCGATAGGTGATGTCGCCGCGGACGCGGGAGGGGGCTTGGGACCACTCGAGCGGTGCGCGGCGGAGTGAAGGCCGTTCCTCCAAGGGCTGGTCGAAGATCTCCTGGATGCGTCCGACGGCCGCTGCGGCAGTGGAGGCCAGCAGGGTGAGCTTCGACAGGTCACGCATGGGTTGGTAAAGCTGTTTGGAGTAGGCGAGGAAGACGGTCAGTGTGCCGATGGTGAGGCTGGCGGCGGGGATAGCGAGGAACCCCACGGCATAGCTGCGGCCATGTCCAGCGGCGACCAACGCACCCACAGTGATGATCACGACATCGCTCAGGGTGATGAAGAGAATCACCAGGGGGTTGAACTCGGCCTGACGGCGTCCGGCTTTCAGCGCGAAGCGCTGCTGCCGGTCGACATGGTCCCCGAAGACACGGGCGGTCCAGCGCTCCAAGGTGAACGCCTTGAGCTCGACGATCGCAGCAATACTCGCGCTGGCCACTCGGGCGACACCTCCGGCGGAGCGCGCAGCCTCCTTGGAAGCCTTCTTGACCCACCTGGTGTACAGCAAGACAGTCACAGCCAGCAGCGGGGCGATACACATCGACAGCACTGTGAACTGCCAGTTGATCACCAACATGACGGTGAGGATTCCAGCCAGTGTCAGCACACCGGAGAGCAGGTCGACCAAGCCATCGGTGACCAGCTTTTCGATATCGGTGATGTTGCCGCTGATCCGCTGAACGATCTCGCCTACCTGCTGGCGCACATGCCAGTCGAGAGAGACGTGCTCGACGTGGCTGAACAACTGCTTGCGCAGTCGCGCCCCGAGGTCCTGGCCGACGAAGGCGGCGACGGAGAGCTGGACATACGCGACCACCGCGCCGATCAACCCGAGTGCAAGGAACATCAGCCCGGCGAAGAGCACCACGCCGATCCGGGTGTGCACTTCGGTGGGGTTCAGCCCGTTCGTGGAGCCGAAGTGGTCAAAGTACGTCAGAAGCGACCCAGTGAACGGGACAGTTGGGTCCCGGTGATCAACAATCTTGTCCAGGATGATCTTGAAGGGGATCGCCGCGAGAACATCGCAGGCCACCGCGATGAAGGTCAAGGCGGCTGCGAGGAAGACAAGCAGTCTGCGACCCTTCAGATGCCGAAAGAGAAACCGGAACATGTCTTCCCTTCTGCGGCGAACCGTTCCAAACAACGGTCGATTTCACCCACGACCGACCGGACTTCGTTGATGCGTGGACTACTCATGCGGCGGACTCGACGCGAAGCGATCTTCAAAAGCAGAGCGGCGTCGAACAGAGCAGCTCGCTGCCGCAGCCCGGACAGGTGCGCCGGATCAACGCCGTGAGCAGCCAACCCCGCCAGATAAGCGTCGAGGAAAACTCGTTTCGCCTCCGCGTACCAACCACTGGTATGTGGGCAGCCTCGCAGCACGCCTGGTGGCCGCAGGTAGGCGAGGACACACCCCACATCGAGCGCCG
>JAFAUH010000185.1 GCA_019243445.1 Streptomycetaceae bacterium
GTCGGGGTTTCCCATAACACCTGCTGCTGCCGCGGAGGGCGGGTGGACGGTCTCGTTCATCCTCGTCAGTGTCTCAGGCCCAAGGCCATGGATGTCACCCTTGGTTTATGACGCTTACGACCTGGGGAGCAATAGGGAGCGGGCTCCCGAAGCCCTGCGACTGAAGCCTCCTGCGTTGTCATCGGTCAACGGCGCTCCGCGTCGCCTCCCTCCTCTGCCTTGGATTCGAAGCCGCATGACGCCGCTCGCTGATCCACTCCCTATTGCTCCCCAGGTCGTTAGGCCCTGTCCGCCAAAGATCTTCCGGGCAGGCCCTACGCGTAGCGGTGGCCGGGCATGTGACCCCATCGGTAGACGCGGTCGCCCCGACGCAGCACGTTCCACAGGCGGCGGGCATCGGAAAGCCGCATGTTCACGCAGCCGAACGAGCGATGCCGTGATGTCAGACTCCCGTAGATGCCGTGAAATGCCTCACCGCGGTCGAAGAACTGGGCATAAGGCATCGGCATGCCATAAAGCGTGGAGATGTGGCGGCGGTGCTTCCAGTAGATGCGGTCCATGCCGTTGCGGGTGCGGTAACGACCGTAACCGGTCCGGACCCGCACCGGACCGAAGATGATCCGCCGACCCCGCTGCACCCACATGATCTGCCGATTCTGGTCGACACAGGCGATACGGAAATTGCCGACCGGGCAGTGACCGGCCGCGTTCGGGTTGCGTGTGAGGTGCGTGATGCTCCTGTTATTTGCTCCGTACCGTTGGTGTCGCTGATGCTGCTGATATCCCTGGTATTGCTGGTGCTGTTGGTGCTGCTGGTGCTGTTGGTGCTTTTGATGCTGCTGTCCCTGGAAGTGATGTTCGGGACGCACACGCCAGTGGCGATGCACGTAGCGCACATAACGCTCGTGCAGCAGGTGCCAGGTCACCGGCCCGGCGTATCCGATGGCGGGATGGATCCCGTGTGTGCGCTGGTAGTGGCGGATCGCTACGCAGCTGGCGTGCGTCTGCCGCCCGTACACCAGCAGGTGCAAGAGGCGCTCGATCTGCGTCTGGTACGGCCCGGTGTGCGGGTCGCAGTGCGAGGTCCGCAACCCTCGGGGATCACCGTGCCAGCCGCGCGGCACCACCGGCAGGCCCAGCGACGACCGGAGCGCCGAAACGTCTCTGCGAGCAGCCGCCAGCACCCCGCCCACCACGCTCGGCGTGCCCGCGCCTGTGCCCGTGCCCACCGCGCCAGCGGCTACGGTGCCCACCGCGGCGGGCACCAGCTTGTCGTATCTCCCGTATGCCGCTGCGGCGCTCCCGCCGACCGTCAGCGGCAGTGCCACCGCGGTAGCGAGCACCGTCGCTCTCATCCGTTTCAATCCAGACATCGCACTGGCCCTCCAGGTATGCGCGAGGCCTTCGCGCAGCGATTGGACGGCATCAGCCATACGCCTTGCGGCCCTCGGATCGACCGCACATTCCCCGCGCCCGGGCGTGAGTCACCCTTTCAGTCGGCACCAAATCCCCCGGAGAGCCGTACGCTCCCCGGCCGGGGACGGAGCGACTGATGTCACAGCGGCACCGTGCCAGCTGGGCTCGCGTGCCCGTTCCGGATTGCTCTGCAGGCCGTAAGCTGACCCCCATGTGCGGAATCGTGGGATATGTGGGCGGCCAGAACGCCCTGGACGTCGTCATCGCGGGGCTGAAACGGCTGGAGTACCGCGGCTACGACTCGGCCGGGGTCGCCGTGCTCGCCGACGGCAGCCTCGCGGCGGCGAAGAAGGCGGGCAAGCTGGCCAACCTGGAAAAGGAGCTGGCCGACCGCCCCCTGCCCACCGGCACCACCGGCATCGGCCACACTCGGTGGGCCACCCACGGCGCGCCCAACGATGCCAACGCCCATCCGCACCTGGACAACGCCGGCCGGGTCGCCGTCGTCCACAACGGCATCATCGAGAATTTCGCCGAGCTGCGCTCCGAACTCACCGACCGCGGCCATGAACTGCTCTCCGAGACCGACACCGAGGTCGTCTCCCACCTGCTCGCCGAGGCGTATTCCTCCGCGGGCGACCTGGCGGAGGCAATGCGCCAAGTGTGCCGCCGCCTCGAAGGCGCCTTCACTCTCGTGGCCGTCGACGCCGACGCACCCGACGTGGTCGTCGGCGCCCGCCGCAACTCCCCGCTCGTCGTGGGCGTCGGTGACGGCGAGAACTTCCTCGCCTCCGATGTGGCCGCATTCATCGCGCATACCCGAGACGCCATCGAGCTGGGCCAGGACCAGGTCGTCGAACTGCGCCGCGAGGGCGTCACCGTCACCGGCTTCGACGGCGAGCTCGGTGACGTACGCGAGTACCACATCGACTGGGACGCCTCGGCCGCCGAGAAGGCCGGCTACGACTACTTCATGCTCAAGGAGATCGCCGAACAGCCCAAGGCGGTCGCCGACACCCTCCTCGGCCGGATCGACGCCAATGGCCGCCTCGTCCTCGACGAGGTGCGCATCCCCGCCTACGTGCTGCGTGAGATCGACAAAATCGTCATCGTGGCATGCGGCACGGCGTTCCATGCCGGGATGATCGCCAAATATGCGATCGAGCACTGGACCCGTGTCCCCTGTGAGATCGAGCTGGCCAGCGAGTTCCGCTACCGCGACCCGATCCTCGACCCGCGCACCCTCGTCATCGCAATCAGCCAGTCCGGCGAGACCATGGACACCCTGATGGCGCTGCGCCACGCCCGCGAACAAGGCTCTCGAGTGCTGGCCATCTGCAACACCAACGGTTCGACGATCCCGCGCGAGTCCGACGCCGTGCTCTACACGCATGCGGGGCCCGAGGTCGCCGTCGCCTCGACGAAAGCATTCTTGACCCAGCTCGTCGCCTGCTACCTGGTGGCGCTCTACCTCGGCCAAGTACGCGGCACCAAGTGGGGCGACGAGATCGTCTCCCTCGTCCGCGAGCTCTCCGACATCGCCAAGCAGGTCGAGCAGGTGCTGGGGACGATGGAGCCGGTACGCGAGCTGGCGCGCTCGCTCAAGGACAAGAACACCGTGCTGTTCCTGGGCCGGCATGTGGGCTATCCAGTAGCGCTCGAGGGAGCGCTCAAGCTCAAAGAGCTCGCATACATGCACGCCGAGGGATTTGCGGCGGGCGAGCTGAAGCACGGCCCGATCGCGCTGATCGAGGACGACCTGCCGGTGGTCGTCGTCGTGCCCTCACCGCGCGGCCGCTCCGTACTGCACGACAAGATCGTCTCCAACATCCAGGAGATCCGCGCCCGGGGCGCCCGGACGATCGTGATCGCCGAGGAAGGTGACGAGGCGGTGGCCCCCTACGCCGACCACCTCATCCGCATCCCCGCCACGCCCACGCTGCTGCAGCCGCTGGTGGCGACCGTCCCCCTGCAGGTCTTCGCCTGCGAGCTGGCGACAGCGCGCGGCAACGAGGTCGACCAGCCGCGCAACCTGGCAAAGTCGGTGACTGTGGAGTGAGCGCAGCGAACGGCACAGGTCACCGACCCAACAAACACAGTGGTGACTGTGGAGTGAGCGCAGCGAACGGCACAGGTCACCGACCGACAAGCGCAGGCCTCACCGTCGAATGATCATCGGTGTCGGCATCGACGTGGCCGAAATCGCACGTTTCGCCGCCGCGCTGGACCGCACCCCCGGCATGGCGGAACGGATCTTCACCGAAACGGAACTGCTCCTGCCGAACGGCGAGCGGCGCGGGGTCGCGTCGCTCGCTGCCCGGTTCGCGGCGAAGGAGGCCGTGGCGAAGGCGCTCGGCGCGCCGCGCGGTCTGCGCTGGACGGACGCGGAGATCCACACCGAAGACTCCGGTCAGCCACGCCTAGCGGTCACGGGCACGGTCGCGGCGCGGGCCACCGTCCTCGGCATCCGGGCGTGGCACGTGTCCTTGAGCCACGACGCGGGGATTGCGTCCGCGATGGTGATCGCGGAAGGGTGAACGTGGCATCCGCCGTTCCATCCGTCCGTTTCATCCGTCCGTTGCATCCGCCGGTTCCATCTGTCCGTTGCATCCGTCCGTTGCATCCGCCGGTTCCATCCGTCCGTTGCGGCCGTGCGCCGCTCCACGGCGTGATGCCGAGCGCCACGTCACAAAGCCCCGTGGCATCGTGACACTCGGGACCGCAGCCCCCAGGACATCCCCGACCGGAGGTCACCGCCCATGCGGCACGCGTACACCGTCGAGACCGTTCGTGCGGCCGAGCAGGCGCTCATGGCCGTCGTGCCGGACGGCACGCTGATGCACCGCGCCGCGACCGGTCTCGCTGCAGCCTGCGTCAATCTGTTGAGCGACTACCGCGGTGTCTACGGCTCCCGCGTCGTCGTTCTCACCGGCAGCGGGGACAACGGCGGCGATGCGCTGTACGCCGCAGCCCGCCTCGCGCGGCGCGGCGCAGAGGCGAGCGCCGTCCTGCTCGCGCCCGACAAGGCGCACCCCGGCGGACTCGCCGCATTCCACCGCGCAGGTGGCCGTACCGTCGCCTCCGAGGACTCGGGCCCGCTGATCGCCCGTGCGGACCTCGTGCTCGACGGGATCGTGGGTATCGGCGGCAAGGGCGGACTGCGCCCGGAAGCCGTAAGGCTCGCCCGCGCCGCCTACGAGGCGCGAGCCGCCGTCGTCGCCGTCGACCTGCCCAGCGGTGTCGAGGCGAGTACCGGCGAGGTGCATGGCGACGCCGTGCAGGCCGATGCGACGATCACTTTCGGCACGTACAAGCCATGCCTGCTGATCGACCCGGCCGCGGAGCACGCCGGTGCGCTGCGCCTGATCGACATCGGCCTCGGTCCGTATCTGCCGGCTCCCGAACTGGAAGCACTGCAGCATGCCGACGTCGCGGCGCTGTTGCCCGTGCCCGTCGGCGAGAGCGACAAGTATCGGCGCGGCGTCGTCGGCGTCGTCGCCGGGTCCGAGCGCTACCCGGGCGCGGCCGTGCTCGCTGTCGGCGGGGCGCTGCGCGGGGGCGCAGGCGCTGTACGTTACGTGGGCCCCGTCACCGACGCCGTGATCGCGCGCTACCCCGAGACGCTGGTCACGACAGGGCCGCCGTCCAAGGCGGGCCGAGTGCAGGCGTGGGTGGTCGGGCCGGGGCTCGGGGACGACGCGCGCGGGCGGCAGGCCGTCACAGAGGTCCTCGCCTCGGACGTGCCGGTGCTCCTCGACGCGGACGGCCTGCGCCTCGCCGACCGCCACACCATCCGCGAGCGCACCGCGCCCACCCTCCTCACCCCGCACGCGGGCGAGGCCGCCGCACTGCTCAAAGCGGCCCGCGAGGATGTCGAGGCGGCTCGCCTGGCACACGTGCGGCGGCTCGCGGGGGAGTTCGCAGCCACCGTGCTGCTGAAGGGGTCGACGACGCTGGTGGCGCAGCAGGGGTATCCGGTGCGGGTCAATCCGACGGGCACGCCGTGGCTGTCGACCGCAGGCAGCGGCGATGTGCTCTCAGGCCTGACCGGCTCACTGCTCGCCGCGGGACTCACCGCGCGGGATGCCGCCTCCGTCGGCGCCTACTTGCACGGTCTCGCGGGTCGCTATGCCCCTGTGCCCTTCGGCTCTCACGAACTCGCCGAGCGCATCCCCGAGGCGTGGCACTCGGTGCGCTCTCCCAGTGCCCCAGGTCCTCGCAGTGCCTCAGGCCCTCGCAGTACCTCAGGTCGTCAGTCCTGAGCGAAACCTCTTAACTGAGTGTCGACTTGACGACGTCCGCGAGGCGTCCGGCGACCGCGCGCGCCTGGTCGATGTCGGACGCCTCGACCATCACGCGCACCAGCGGCTCGGTGCCCGAGGGGCGCAACAGCACCCGGCCCGTGGTGCCCAGCTCACGCTCGGCCTCGGTGACCGCCGCGGTCAGCTCCGGTGCGGAGGTCACCCGTGTCTTGTCCACGTCGGGGACGTTGACAAGCACCTGCGGCAAACGTTTCATCACGCCCGCCAGCTCGGCGAGGGTACGTCCTGTGGCAGCGACCCGTGCGGCGAGCAGCAGACCGGTGAGAGTGCCATCGCCGGTGGTGGCGTGGTCGAGGATAATCACGTGGCCGGACTGCTCGCCGCCGAGCGCGAAGCCACCCGCCTTCATCGCCTCCAGGACATAACGGTCGCCGACAGCCGTCTGGATCAGCTCGATGCCCTCGCGCTCCATGGCGAGCTTGAAGCCCAGGTTGGACATGACCGTGCCAACGACAGTCTCCTTGCGCAGCGCGCCCGTCTCGCGCATGGCGAGGGCGAGTACGGCCATGATCTGATCGCCGTCGATCTCCTCGCCGCAGGCGTCAACGGCAAGGCAGCGGTCCGCGTCCCCGTCGACCGCGATGCCGAAGTCCGCACCGCACTCGACAACGGCGGTCTTGAGCCGGTCGAGGTGGGTGGAGCCGCAACCGTCGTTGATGTTGAGGCCGTCAGGATCCGTACCGAGGGTGGTGACTTCGGCGCCTGCCCGGGCGAACGCCGCGGGTCCGACGAGCGAGGCAGCGCCATGCGCACCGTCGAAGACGATCTTCAGTCCGTCGAGACGGTTGGGAAGGACACCGATCAGGTGGTTGATGTAGTTGTCGAAGCCTTCTCCGTACTCGCGCACCCGGCCGACGCCCGCACCGGTCGGCCGGTCCCAGGGCTCCCCGGCGGCGTGCGCACGGTATGTCTCCTCGATCTGGTCTTCGAGCTCGTCGTCCAGCTTGTGACCGCCGCGGGCGATGAACTTCACTCCGTTGTCCGGCATCGGATTGTGGCTCGCCGAGAGCATCACCCCGAGGTCGGCGCCGAGCGCACCGGTGAGATACGCCACCGCGGGAGTGGGCAGCACGCCGACTCGCAGGACGTCCACGCCCGAGCTGGCGAGGCCTGCCACGACGGCCGCCTCAAGGAACTCCCCTGACGCGCGCGGATCGCGTCCGACGACGGCCACCGGCCGGTGGGCCTTAAACGTGCCGGTTCGCGTCAGCACATGCGCCGCCGCCGCCGAAAGACCGAGCGCGAGCTCGGCGGTGAGGTCCGCATTGGCGACACCGCGCACACCGTCCGTGCCGAAGAGTCGTCCCACTGTGTTTCCTCCGAGAGTGCGTGGCTTACGACCTGGGGAGCAATCGTCCACCGACAAGCTCATCCGCCGACTCCGGCAGCGAGCCCCCGATTATCCGACTTATCACTTGATAAGCGAACGCCCCGGAGGCGCACAAAGTGCCTCCGGGGCGGTTCACCGAAACGAAATCAGCGCTTGCTGTACTGCGGAGCCTTGCGAGCCTTCTTCAGACCCGCCTTCTTGCGCTCGGTGGCGCGGGCGTCGCGGGTCAGGAAGCCGGCCTTCTTCAGCGGGCCGCGGTTGTTGTCCACGTCCGCCTCGTTCAGCGCACGGGCGACGCCCAAGCGCAGCGCACCGGCCTGGCCGGAGATGCCACCGCCGCTGATGCGGGCGATGACGTCATAGCGGCCGTCGAGTTCGAGAATCTTGAACGGCTCGTTGACGGCCTGCTGGTGCACCTTGTTGGGGAAGTAGCTCTCCAGGGTGCGACCATTGATCTTCCACTTGCCGCTGCCCGGCACGATGCGCACGCGGGCGACGGACTCCTTACGGCGGCCGGTGCCGGCGGCCGGCTGCGGCTCGCCGAAACGGGAGGCCAGGGTTTCGGAGGTGTACTCCTCCGGGATCTCGATGTTCTCTACGATCTCAGTGGGCTCGTCGACCCCGAACGGGGCCTCGGCGGTGGTCTCAGCCACAATTCTCCTCGATGCTTCTCTACTGGCTGGTGGCCGGGACTACTGCGCGACCTGGCTGATCTCGAACGGAACCGGCTGCTGTGCAGCATGCGGGTGCTCAGGGCCCGCGTAGACCTTCAGCTTCGAGAGCATCTGACGGCCCAGGGTGTTCTTGGGGAGCATGCCCTTGACGGCCTTCTCGACGGCCTTCTCGGGGTTCTTCTCCAGCAGCTCGTCGTAGCGGACCGACTTCAGACCACCTGGGTAGCCGGAGTGGCGGTAGGCCATTTTCTGGGTCCGCTTGTTGCCGGACAGGTGCACCTTGTCGGCGTTGACGATGATGACAAAGTCACCAGTGTCGACATGGGGCGCGTACACCGGCTTGTGCTTGCCTCGGAGAAGGGACGCGACCTGGGAAGCCAGACGGCCCAGGACGACGTCCTGGGCGTCGATGATGTGCCACTGGCGCTGGACATCGCCGGGCTTGGGGCTGTACGTACGCACGGTCGTAGCCTTCGCTTCTTCAGTGAGTTGGTCCTGACAAGGCCACCCGGACGATCACGACAGCCTAGGCAGCACATGGGGACGCAACCCGTGTCTGCCGCTGGTCATCGGCCCGGTGGACCGGCGTAACGGCCTCTCACGTGAGAACGAGCAAGCCAATACGCATAACGAACTGGCAGAATACCCGCCTCGCCCCTCGCCGGTCAAAACGCGCCTGCGTCCATCAGGGGAGCGCCCCAGACTCCCACGAACCAAGCCCTGTCCCAGCCTCTCCAAGCCTCCGCCGACCTTTCGCCGGGGTGACGTTGCGATTGTCCGACCCCTAGGATGCCCGCCATGACGGAAGGTGCACAGCAGCCGAACCAACCACGTCCCGGCGGATACGGATATCCGAACGTCGGCGGATACAGATACCCGCAAGGACTCCCCCAACAGCCCTCCGCCTCCGCCTGGACTCCGCCGTCGGACGGCCTCGGACACGGCACCATCCCGCAACAGCACGGCGCCAATCAACCCGACTGGTCGGCGTTGGCCGAGCGCACGGAATCCGCCGGCCGCCGCCGCAAGCTCTACATGATCGGCGGGGGAATCCTGGCTGCTGCTGCCATCGCCGGCATCGTGGCCACCGCCGTCATCACCATCAACGCATACAACAAACAGGCTGCGTCGGGCGGTTCGACCGGCGGTCAGAACACCGCCAGCGCCCCGCCGCAGCCGGAACCGACCTTTGCCGACGTCACCCCGCCACCCCCGCCCAACCCGCTGGCCATCCTTTCCAACCCCCAAAAGGACACCGCGCCGCTGACCCCCACCGGGCTCTTCTTCGGCACCCAGTTGACCATGGACGGTCGCCAATACACCCGCGATGCCACCGACTCCACCACCAATTGCGCCGATGTCGCCGGCGGCGGCCTGGGGGGCGTCCTGGCCGGCAACGGCTGCAACGAGGTGCTGCGCGCCACCTACTCACGGGGCAGCCTCACCGTCACCGTCGGAGTGGCGGTCTTCACTGGCACGTCGGCGGCGAACAACGCCAAGTCGCAGTTCACGGGCTACATCCAGCCGCTCGTGGGGGGCGGCGTGCCGTCTTTCTGCCATGGCGTCAGGTGCTCGATGAGCGCTAACTCGGTCGGCCGCTATGCCTACTTCACCATTGCCGGATACACCAACGGCTCGGCGGTCACCTATGGCGACACCCAGGCCCCGCAGGCCGGTACCGATATCGCGGACTTCGCGTTCAACCGCATCGTGCAGCGCGGACGTGACGAGGCAAACAACAGCTGACGCCACATAAAGCACATAAAGTGCATAAAGCTAACAGCCCAGCAGCGAACGCTTGTTGCGCGCCTGTGCCGCCCGATGCGCCAGCAGCTCGTCGGCCGGGTAGCCGACCTCCTCCAGCGTCAGCCCGTGCGGCCGTACCACATTGACCGCCGAGTGCCGCACCCTGCCGGCCAGCACCTCACCCGGGAAGCCGACCGGCCGGTGCCCGTCCCCGACGAGAAGCATCGCACCGACCAGCGCCCGCACCATGTTGTGGCAGAACGCATCGGCACGCACCGTCGCGACGGCGAGCCCCGCGAACGGCCCGTCCTCGGCCCGCTCCCAGCACAGCTCCAGCAGCCTGCGGATCGTCGTGGCACCCTCGCGCTTCTTGCAGTACGCGGCGAAGTCGTGCTCACCCAGCAGCCGTTCGGCCGCCTCGTTCATCAACGCGATGTCCACCGGGCGGTCATGCCACAGCACATGGCTGCGCAGCAGCGGATCCACCCCACCGGGATGGTCACCGACCCGGTAGCAGTAGCGCCGCCAGACTGCCGAGAAGCGCGCGTTGAACCCCGCAGGGGCCTCGGCAACCCGCCACACCCGAACGTCGTGCGGCAACCGCCCAGTCAGCCTGCGCAGCAGCTTCGTCGCCTCACGCTGCCACACTTCGCGCTCCAGATCGACGTGGGCCACCTGACCACGGGCATGCACCCCGGCATCGGTACGCCCCGCCACCGTCAGCTCCACCGGCTCACGCAGCCGCAGCACCGTTGTGATCGCCGACTCCAACTCGCCCTGCACCGTCCGGCGCGCGCGCTGGCGCGCCCAGCCGGAAAAGTCGGTGCCGTCGTACGCCAGGTCGAGCCGTACCCTGACCAGGCCCTCGGCCGGGCCTTCCTCGATCACGTCCACTCTCCCTCGCATCCGCACTCGCACTCGCACTCGCAAACGGAACGGACCCGCACCACCCCGTAGGGCGGTGCGGGTCCGTCACAACAAACCCCGAAGACAGGCGTCAGCCTTCCTCGACCTCGGGCGTGCCGTTCGGGACGCCTTCCTCAGCTGCCTCGTCGGCTTTCGCCTCGGCGGCTTCGGCGTTCTTGGCCTCCTGCTCCTTGACCGCGCGCTTGGTCGCGGCCTCGGCCTCACCGGTGGCCTGCTGGGCCACGGTCAGCGACTCCACCAGCTCGATGACCGCCATAGGCGCATTGTCACCGCGACGGTTACCGATCTTGGTGATGCGGGTGTAGCCACCTGGACGGCTGGAGTACCGCGGAGCGATCTCCGAGAACAGCGTGTACACGGTGTCCTTGTCGGTGATGTCCCGCAGCACCAGGCGACGGTTGTGCAAGTCACCCTTCTTCGCCTTGGTGATCAGTCGCTCCGCGTACGGCCGCAGACGGCGTGCCTTGGCCTCGGTGGTGGTGATCCGGCCGTGCTGGAAGAGCGACCTGGCGAGGTTCGCCAGCATCGCCTTCTGGTGCGCGGCGCTGCCGCCCATACGGGCGCCCTTGGTGGGCTTCGGCATGGTGTTTCTCCTCAATCTCTGCACCGGCCGTGTCAGGTACCGGTGTCAGGTCCGCAGGGCGGACGCCCTACGGCAGCTGGGGGGCGTGCCTCAGTACTGCTCGGTCTCCACGAAGCCGGTGTCGTCGTCATCGGCACCAAACGCATCGGCCGCAGCGGTCGGGTCGAATCCGGGCGGGCTGTCCTTGAGGGCCAGGCCCATACCGGCCAGCTTCGCCTTGACCTCGTCGATCGACTTCGCACCGAAATTGCGGATGTCGAGCAGGTCGGCCTCACTGCGTGCGACGAGCTCACCCACGGAGTGGATGCCCTCGCGCTTGAGACAGTTGTAGGAGCGGACGGTCAGCTCGAGCTCCTCGATCGGGAGCGCGAGGTCCGCGGCGAGCGCGGCATCCGTCGGGGACGGGCCCATGTCGATGCCCTCGGCCTCGACATTGAGCTCGCGGGCGAGCCCGAAGAGCTCGACCAGTGTCTTACCGGCCGAGGCCATCGCGTCACGCGGACGCATGGCCTGCTTGGTCTCGACATCGCAGATCAGCTTGTCGAAGTCGGTGCGCTGCTCGACACGAGTCGCCTCGACCTTGTAGGTGACCTTCATCACCGGGCTGTAGATCGAGTCGACCGGGATCCGGCCGATCTCCTGGCCCTGCTGCTTGTTCTGCACCGCGGAGACGTAGCCGCGACCGCGCTCGACGGTCAGCTCCATCTCCAGCTTGCCCTTGCTGTTCAAGGTGGCGAGCACCAAGTCCGGGTTGTGCACCTCGACACCGGCAGGCGGGGCGATGTCGGCGGCGGTGACCAGGCCGGGCCCCTGCTTGCGCAGGTACATCACGACTGGCTCGTCGTGCTCCGAGGAGACGACGAGGCTCTTGATGTTGAGGATGAGGTCGGTGACGTCCTCTTTGACGCCCGGCACGGTGGTGAACTCGTGCAGCACTCCGTCGATCCGGATGCTGGTGACAGCAGCGCCGGGAATCGAGGAGAGGAGAGTGCGACGCAGAGAGTTGCCGAGGGTGTAACCGAAGCCCGGCTCCAGTGGCTCGATGACGAACCGGGAGCGGTATTCGTCCACAACCTCTTCGGTGAGAGAGGGACGCTGAGCAATCAGCATGTTCGTTCCTTCAGTCGTGGGCGCCCGCTATATGACGCCCGCTGTACTGACAAGGGTACGGGCGGTACGACGCTTGCGGCGTCGCACCGCCCATTGGGGTCCTGGGAGCGGAGCTCCCAGAAAAACCCCGGCCGCAAAGCGGCCAGGCTGCTACTTCGAGTACAGCTCCACGATGAGCTGCTCTTGCACCTGAGTGTCGATCACCTGGCGCTCGGGCAGCGAGTGCACCAGGATCCGCAGCTTGGCGGGGCTGGCCTCCAGCCACGCCGGCACGATGCGGTCGCCCGACTCGGCGCGGGCCACCACGAACGGGGCCAGCTCGAGGGAGTCCTTGCGGACCTCGACGATGTCGCTCTCGCGAACGCGCATCGACGGGATGTCCGCCTTGTGGCCGTTCAGCGTGATGTGGCCGTGCCGCACCAGCTGGCGGGCGTGGTCGCGGGACTTGGCGAAGCCGGCCCGGTAGACCACGTTGTCGAGGCGGGACTCCAGGATGCGCAGCAGGTTCTCACCAGTCTTGCCCTGCTTGCGGTTGGCTTCCTCGTAGTAGCCGCGGAACTGCTTCTCGAGGACGCCGTAGATACGCGCGCACTTCTGCTTCTCGCGCATCTGCAGCAGGTATTCGCTGTCCTTGGTCCG
>JAFAUH010000261.1 GCA_019243445.1 Streptomycetaceae bacterium
CCGAAGAGGCGCTGCAGGCCCAGGGCCCCGAGGCCAGGGACGCGGTTGCCGCCGCGCTGGACTCCGCACACCCGGACCGGGCCGGACTCGAAGAGCTCCGGCAACTGACGACCCGGGCGCTGCGTACTCCCGCTGCCCGGCTCGGCCGCGCCGCCCGAAAGCGTCGGCGCCCCGCCGACACGGGCGGCCGTACGCGGCACCGCTGACCACGGGAACAAACACCACTCGGCCCGCAGACGCAAAGTAAGAACGGCACTGGCACGGAGCCGGGGAAGGCGCTGGGTCCCCGGCGTCGTACGTCCTCGGTAGCGCGCGCTACCGTCGGGGTCATGGCCGAGGGATGGGACGAGGACGGGTTGCGGGCCGTGCGCGGTGCGCTTCACGGGCAGGACGGGTCGGCGATAGGGAGCGGTGCCGGGACACCGGGTGCCGCCGTGGGATGACGGTCCCACGCGTTCGCCCGGCAGATCAGTGCATATGTCGGCGTTGGCCATGATCGTCGCTGTGCTGAGGCGGCCCCGGCCGAGCTGACGGGGTCTGCAGTGATCCACTGGCGGAGTGCAGTCGCCCAGCGGCTGGGGAGGCGGAGTTGGCCGCAGCAAGGCGGGCGGACTCCCCGGCATTGGGCGGAACGAGATGCCGCTGCCAGTCAGCGAAGACGGCGCGGATTGCCGCAGCCTCCTCGGCACTCAGATTGTATGCAGCGAACTGCTTGTCACTGTAACGCTGGATGCGGGCCAGGGAGTCGGCGAACATGCGCCGATCGAACCCGGCATCGTTCTGCGCCGCGAGATCCATGAGCTGTTCGCGGGTGTAACCGACCTTGAGCAGGCCGTGCACGTCGATGGCGTCGCGGACCTCGGCCCGGGTGAACAGCGCGCTGGTCTTACCCGCGGCCACGTCGTCCCGGTGCAAGACAGGCCCGAGGTCGGATTCGACCGGCTCATGATGCAGGAACTCAGCGACCAGCTCCACCTTGCTCTGAGCACCGATTGCCGGATCCGTCACGTTCAGCCGGGTGTACGCCGAGGTCTGGTGGGCTTGCTCGACCCTGTAGCCGACGGCCTCGTACGCGGCGGTGATCCGCGTGGTCGCCTCGGCCATGTGGCCGCTCGCCCGCTCGAACGGCGCGAAGAGGTCGACATCATCACTCACACGGCTGACGATGCGGTGGGCCCGGACGGCATAGCCACCAGCGAGAGCATAGCCGTAGTCCTCGGCGAGCGCGTCCAGCCCGATCCGGATCAGGCGTCGGTGCAGCTCTTCCACTATGCGACGGCCATCGTCGTGCGCAGTTCGGGGAAGCGGGCCTGCCAAGCGGACCGGACCGGAGAGGGGAGGAAGAGGTCGGTCCAGATGCGGCGCAGGACGCTCTCATTGAGATGCCTGGCCAGGTCGACCTGGGTTTGAGCTTCTCGGATGACGCGCTCGTACAACAGCAGCAGGTCCGCTTCATCGGCGAGGTCGTACACGTACTGCGGCCCCCAGTCAATGTGGCGGGGGAGCAGGACGGTGCCGGTCACCGGGCCGGTCAGCTCGGCAAGCGACGTCGGCACTGCATAAGGCTTCGCGGCTGCGTACCTGCTCATGCCCTCAGGATGCCGTACTTCGCACCGACACGGTAGCGAATCCGTACCACCCGAGCGCGCCGTTCGATCATCACCCGGTCGACATAGCGGCGATCCGAGCCGAGTGCATTCCTCCGCCCGCGACCGCGGCCCATGCACGCTCCGTACACAGGTAGGCCGACCGGGTGACCACGCGCACACCCACCAACCCCGAAAACTCGCAGTACGCAGCCTTCCTCGGCCAACTGGACGAGGATCCCACGGGGGCAGAGCTGGAGGAATGGGCCCGCCGCTACGCAGAGGATCCTGGCGCCGAGCGCGCGCTGCTGGACGCGGCACATCAGCACGCCTACGACCGCGACCACGAGCGCGCCCTGGAACTGTTTTCCGAGGTGCACAGCCGAGGCGGCGAACAGGCCCATGCCGCACACGCCGGCATCGCGGAACAGCTGCTGGCTCTGGGGCGGAGCACGGAAGCCGACGAGCAGCTCGCCGCGCTCCGCCACGCCCTGGACACCGTCCCGGAGCCGGACCTCGACGTCTATGCCGACACCGCCGTCATGCTCGACGAACACCAGCGGGGCGACGACGCCATCACCTGGTGCGAAGCCGGCCTCGCACGCTCCTCCCAGGCGGCCGATACCGGTGGGGAGAACATCCTGCCGAGCGCCCACGCACGCATGCTCATACTCCGCAGCGAGCTGCGCAAAGAGAAAGGGCTGGAACCGGACGCGCTGGATGCACAGGCCGAGGAAGAGGACGAACGCGGCCGCCAGGCCGTTCGGAGCATGTTCGAGGCTCTGGCCGAGGCGGTGCCCGGGCAGCGTGGCCTCCTGCCGGACGACGGCGCGACCTACAACGCAGTGATCCTGCACTGGCCAGAGCCGCAGTTCACGGCCGTGCGCGCACGCTGGCCCGAGACGACCGCACTGTACGGCGAGGACTACACGCACTACTGCGGTCTCCTCCAGCGGGAAGCGCAGGGCTACAGCGACGCCGGCGCCGCCCGCACCGTCATCGTCCACGGCACGCTCGACGACTACGACGCCTACACCGCCCGCACGGGCAAGAACCCCACCGAACGCCAGACCCGCCGCGACTACGGCGAATGGTGCGCCACCAACCACCCCGAACGCACCCTGGCCTGGCCCCCACCACGCAACGGACGCTGCTGGTGCGGCTCGGACCACAAATACAAGAAATGCTGCGGTTCACCCTCCCGCACCTGACAGAGCCTCACCCCCTCACCCCACAGCGTGGCCGATGCCTGGCACCCACCCCCTGCCGGGCAGACGCCAGGCCGTCAACACGAACACCCGCCAGGGGCATCACCATGAACGAGTCCAACCTGGACCGCGTCATCGAAATCATCCTCATCGACGCCTACGGCGAGGAGGAAGAAACAGTCGCCTGGGGGACCGTCCTGACGGACGTCATCGACGTCCCGACACAGGCAGAGCTCCTCGGCCAGACGGTGACCGTCACCGAGATAGGGTCTTCGTCCGGCCGTGCCGAGGTGACCGCCAGCTGCCAACGACCGCACGGGACGCGAGGCGACGTGACCTTCGCCGACCTCGCCTTCCCTCCCGACAGCGAGGCCACGTGGCTCCACGCCGCCTACCGCCACTACCTCGGGCTGCAGCCCTTCCCCGCCATACCACGCCCGGATTGGACCTGGCCCGACCAATGACCCCAGCCGCCCCTCCACCAAAAACGATGTGACGAGAGGGCACAGTCACGCCAGCAGAAGCCGGGCGGAGCGTCTCTGGGTGACTCGAGCGCGGAATGTCACCCCTGGCTGTCCGGTCTCCACAACGCAGTGCCTCGCGACTTCCCCACACCACGGCCCCTCGACGGACCACTCTGGCAGGCCCGCTGCAGCGATGGCCTCACTTCGGCCTCACCCGACTTCCAACTGTACGTCAGTCACGGTAAGGCAATCCGCAAATGCCCAGGTCAGCGCGGTATCAACCATCACGGTGACCGAATGTCGACATCTTGTGACCTACGCACTCCGTGCGCAGCTTCACAATGCAGAAACTCAACCCTTCCAAGGTCAAGAGCACGGAAAAGCCCCAGGCCAAAGGCTTGACCTGGGGCTGACCATGGAGCCGCCTAAGGGAATCGAACCCTTGACCTACGCATTACGAGAGCTGGCAGGATCGTGATCCGTCGTACTTGACCGTGCCGCGTGGTGCTGTCCTTGCTGGTCAGCGCCACGCGGCGGGTTGCTCGGTCCACCTCCGGATGACGGGTGCCACGCCATCCGCTCACGCATCGCTCACGCGGGAAAGCCCCGCCCGGGCGCCTCGGGGAAAGCGCAAAGCGGATCCGGGTCATCCCTGAAGGAGCCGCCGGAGCCCTCGAGGCCCCCGTCGGCAGCAGGCCGCGTCGGGGCGTCGCTGACCGTGTGGACGAGCGTCCCGATTCCGTCGATCTGGATCTCCACGTGGTCGCCCGCGTGCAGCGCGCCCGCCCCGCCAGGAGTTCCGGTCAACAGGATGTCACCGGGTTCCAGGGTCATCAGCCGGCTCACCTCGGCGATAAGCTGGGGCACCGAGCGCACCAGGCGGGACGTACTCCCCTCCTGGCGCAGCTCTCCGTTGACCCGGGTCCGGATGACCAGGTCCGTCGGGTCCAGGCCGCGGACGATGCGCGGCCCCAGCGGGCAGAAGGTGTCGAAGCTCTTGGCCTTCGACCAGTGGCCCGTGTCCGTGCCGACATCCCAGGCGGTCACGTCGTCGGCACATGTGTAGCCGGACACCACGTCCTGGTACGCGGCGGCCGGGACGTCCTTGCAGCGTCGTCCGATGACGACCGCGAGTTCTCCCTCGAACCGCACCGCACCAATCCCGGAGGGCAAACGGACTGCCTCTCCCGGTTTGATCAGGGTGGTCGGCGGCTTGAAGAAGACAGCCAACGGCGCCGCACTGGGGGCGGCGCCGTCGTCGCGATCGGAGTAGTTGCGTCCGATCACCACGATCTTGCCGGGCCGGTTCGGGAGGTCGTCCGCGGCTGCACTGTCTCGTCCCCATCCGGGCAACAGCTCCGAACGCTTCGTCACGAGCGAGCCCATGCCGTCAGGCCCCGGCCAGGGTGCCGAAGTTGACCTGCCACTCCCTGATGAGGCTCTGCTTGACATAGCCGGCCTGGACGTAAGGGTCGTCGACGAAGAGTTCGGCCAGCGCCGCCCGGTCCTCGACGCGATAGACCAGGAGACCCGTGTTGTCTTGGGGCAGCGGGCCGCCGGCCAGGAGGATGCCCCGTTCCGCGAGGTCCTTCAGGTGGGCCTTGTGTTCGGCGTTGACCGCCTCCCGGCCCGCCCGGTCGACGGCATAGGTCCATTCCACGACGAAAACTGCCATCACTACTCGCCTTTCTGCTGTGAAGGTGGTTAGCCGTGGGCAGAAGCATTCCTGCCCACGGCAGCGGTCAGCGGCTCAGATCCAGATGCCGCCGTTGACGTCGGTCACGGTGCCGGTGCTGTAGCCGGACTCCTCCGAGCACAGGTGCAGCACACTGCCGACCGCCTCGCGCACCGTGCCCATCCGACCCATGGGGATCTTCGAGAGCACCGCCGCCTTCTGCTCCTCGGGTCGGCGCTCCCAGGCACCGGCCACCCGGTCGGTGGCGATCGGACCGTGGGCGACGACGTTGACGGTCACACCGAAGGGGGCGAGCTCGTAGGCGGCCTGCTTGGAGAAGCCGATCACTGCGGCCTTCGCCGCCACATACGCGGCGTTGTTGAAGTGGCTGTAGGTCCGTCCGCCGGCCGAGGCGAAGTTGACGATGCGGCCGTAACCGGCCTCCTTCATCGCAGGGACGCACAAGCGGGTCGCGGTGAGGACCGGAACGAGGTTCTCGGCCACGGAGAGCCGGAGGAAGTCCTCGTCCAGGTCGGTGACCGGGACCACCCGGGTGTCGCCGCCGGTGCCGTTGACGAGGATGGACGGAGTCCAGCAGCCGGTCAGCGGGCTGAGTTGGCGCTCGGTCTCCGGGACGTCGAGGATATCGCCGACGATCACCTCGACGTCGGTCGTCCCGGTGAACTCGGCCGCGAGGGCCTTGACAGCGGCCTCGTCACGGTCGAAGAGCACGAGCCGCTCCCCCTTGTCAGCGAGTCGTCGCGACAACTCGCTGCAGATACCGCCGGCCGCTCCGATGATCAGGGCGGTGCGCTGCGTCATAACAGGATTCCTCTCCTTGTGGGATCGTTGGATGGCCCCAGTGGTGTCGGCGAGCGGTCGTCGCGCTTCAGCCGGTGTCCACGCCGTGCGCTCTCAGGGTTGGCGACGGTTCCACTCCCAGGCCCGCCCCTTCGGGCACCGGTGCGAGGTGCCTAGTGCGGTCGATGCGGTACGGCGGCTCGGTCAGCGGAGGGTCGAACCATTCGTCTTGACGGCCCGCCTCGACCGCGAGAAGGTCGGCCAGTTCGGTCGCGAGGACGCGGCCGGCCACCCACAGCGGCCCCACCTCCGCCACCTGCACCCCGACCTGCAGGCGCAGCCCGCATCGGCGGGCGGCCGCCGCGACCTTGAGAGCCGGAAGCAGCCCGCCGCACTTGGAGACGCGGAGGTTCACCGAGTCCGCCGCTCCCAGGCCGGCCGCGGTCTCCACGTCACCGACGTCGACGGCCGACTCGTCCAGCATGACCGGCATGCCGGTCCGCTCACGGATGCGGCGCAGTTGCTCCCAGCGTCGCGGCGCGGTGGGCTCCTCCAGCCAGTCGGCGACTCCGCCGAGCAGGTCAGCGGCCAGCAGGCTCTGCTCTCCGGTCCACGCGGCGTTGGCGTCCACCGAGAAGGTCGCCTGTCCAGCGCCGGCATCGGCCAGCTCGGCCCGCAACTCCCGTGCTCGCCGGGCCGTGTCCGTGGGCTCCGCGGATGCCTTGAGTTTGACGTGCCGCAGAGCGGCGGCGGATGCGGGCGTCAGGGCTGCAGCCACGCTGCCCCGGGCCTTGGCCAGATCCGCGACCAGCGTGACCGGCTGCGGCCGAGGCTCCTCGGCGAGCAGCCCATGGGTGTGCCCGAGCGAAGGCACGACGGCCCGCACTACGTCGCGCAGGGGGCGGTCGAACAGGCGGCACCAGACGTCCAGCAGGGCTGTCTCCAGTGCCGCCGCGGCCGCCGGGGCGCGCTGCAGCCCGCCCAGCATGCGCGGGATGTCCAGGGCCGCGAGAGCCTGCGGCCCAGCCTTGAACGCGGCACCGGACGCCCAGAGGCCGGCCAGCTGCTCCAGCAGGAACAGGCTGCTCTCACCAGTGAGCGCCTGTCGTGCGCCAGCCATCGTCTCCCCGGTGACATACGGCCTGGGCGCCCCCTCGCCCCAGCCGGTGACGTCGCCGATCCGGCAGCGGACCAGCACGGACTCGGCGTTGTCGCGCGCGTGGGCGGCGTGGGAGAACGATCGCCGCATCGGTATGCGCACCGCGGAGACGACCAGATCCAGGTCGCGGCCCCGGGATGTGGGGGGAGTGGACTCGACGAAGACGGTCTCAGCCATGACGCCTGGCCCCCACCGCATGCCTCGGCCGGGCGGCCGAGATGAAGTCGGTGGTCCAGGAGATGAGCCGGTCGCGTACCTCGGTGTAGAGCAGGTAGTGGCGATCGGTGGGGAGCAGGGCGATCTCGCCCCGTCCGGCGGTCAGCTGGATGAACGTGCGGTGGGCGTCGTCGAGGTCGACGATCGGGTCCGCGCTTCCGGAGACGAACGCGGTGGCGACGTCGGGCGGCAGCGCCGGGGCCTCCGGATCGAGGTACATCGCCTCCAGTTGCAGCAGGGCGGCGCGCGAGCGGCCCGTCAGTGACCGGATTGCCAGATCGTCTCCGTCGATGAACCGGCGGTAGCGGGGATCGGCGGTGAAGTCCGCTGCGGACAGACCCACATCGTGTGGCTGTGTGCCGTTGTCGCAGGCCAGGGCACGCAGCTGGTCCTCGGACAGGGTGGCGTGCAACTTGCCGAGCCATGCCGAGCAGAACACGGCCGCCTCATAGGGCACGTGCAGGGTGCCGGACTTCAGCAGCGCGGCCAGGAAGGACCCGCCGAGGCAGTGGCCGAAGAGGCACAGCGCAGTCTCCTCGCCGATCAGGTCGCGGACCACTGCCAGCGCGGCGGCATAGTCCGCCAGGACGGTGGCGGCGTCGGGTATCTCGCCGCGGGCGCCCTCGCTGGTGCCGCTGCCGCGCCGGTCGAGGACGAACAGGGCCACACCGCGCTCGGCGAAGCGCGGCCCGGTCTCCCACAGCCAGCCTGCATGGCTCTGCAGCCCGTGGAAGTAAAAGACCGCGGCTCTCGGTCTGGGCGGCTGCCAGACGTGGAGGTCCAAGGCCACATCGTCGCAGGGCACCGGGATGATCTCCCGGCGGATGTCGGGGGGCGTCGCCCCAGTCGGTTCGAACATGTTCCCGCTCCTTCGGTATGCCGTCGGCCTGCCCTCAAGGGGCCGGGATCTGGTGGACGAATGCGGTGTCCTGCTGGAAGGGCTTGTACTTGTACTGCGTGCCGTTGCCCTGGGTCCGCCGGCTCTCGACGTAGTCGGAGACGGCCTGGTTCGGCACCAGCCGCACACGGATGGGACCCAGCCGCGCGCTGTCGCGCTTGGATGCGTACTCGATGTTGACCTGGGCGAGGGCGCGGTCCACTGCCTCGGAGAGCCGTCCGTCGAGCGTGGCGGATGCCTGGGAGGACTCGGCCATGACCAGGTAGTGGGGAGGCTCCTCCCACTGCGGGCCGCAGAGGTAGAGCCCCAGTTCCAGGCCGAGCTCCGCAAAGCCCTGACGCAGCGCCCGGGTCACGTCGGCTTCGGTCAGCTTCTCGCCGGTGAAGGAGTGGAAAACTCCGTCGCGCCGGACGAAGTAGATCCACGGCACACCATCGACCGCGTGGTCGACGTGGTAGATGTCGCCCGTCCACAGCCGGTACAGCCCGTTGGCCTGCGACATGATCAGGTGGTAGTCGCGGCCGGGCACCAACTCGTCGAAGAGCAGCGTTTCGACCCGCTCTCCGGCATCGAGCAGTTCGCCGAGCGGGATCTCGGCCGGCACGAACTCGTAGAACGCCTGGTTGACGGAGAGCGGCTGGCTGACCAGGTTCTCATCCACCGGAATGGCGGTGACGCCTTCGGTGCCGCAACTCATGAAGGGCAGCCGGTCGACGCCCGGCAGAATGGCGTCCAGCTTGTCCTGATAGAGACCGGCGCTGCCGGCCAGCCAGCAGCTGTACAGGGTCAGGCTCGGCCAGACCTGCGTGAGCCTGAAGTCGGGGTCTGCCAGGAGACGGTCGAGCCGGGCCGCTTCCTGTGGATCCGGCGCGCCCCACGGCTGCCCCCGCAGGGTGCCCTGACGCAGGTCCTCGACCAGTTCCGCCCGGTACTCGCGGATCAGGCAGCGCAGCGAGATCAGCGTGCTGGGGTTGATCGCCGCGATGTACCGCAGCTCTCTGCCGAGAAGTTGGCGTATCCGGTGGTACATCCGTTCCTCGTGGCCGCGCGGCACGTCTGGGAGGAACCACGGCGCCTCGTACCACGGGGGGTTCCAGTCGCCGTCATGTAATCGCGGATTGCGGTTGCTGATCGCCTGGTGCTCCACGCCGTGGACGAAGTCGCCCGCGTCCTCCCGGACGGTCTGGGTGTCGAGCGTGGTGTACGGGTGGGCGAGGATCTCGGGGTGGAATCGGAGGTAGGTCCCCCACATCGCCCGGATCGCGGGCATGCGGTAAGCGAGCAGCCAGTGCTGGGTGTAGGGCACCAGCTTGGGCGTGCCGGTCGTGCCGCTGGTCCGGAGCCACCGCAGGACCGGGCTGCAGGTCAGGACACCGCCTTTGGTGCGCGCCTCTCGCTCCAGCAGCGGGACGAAGTCGTCGTACCGCATGATGGGCAGGAACTCCCGGTACGCCTGCGCCAAGTCGGCCGGACCGGAGGCCACGAGGGCGTCGTAGCCCTGCTCCCGCCAGTGGACGGAGGACGCGCTGATGCCGACGATGTCCGCCAGCACCCGGTCCTGGGCGGCTCGCGGGCTCGCGAGATCCGCCAGCAGGGCGGAGCGGGCGGTGAGGCACTCGGACAGGAATCCCGCTCGGCGGTCGTACCAGAGGGCGAGCCAGGCGGATTCTGCAGGCTCGGCACTGAGACTCCGTGCTCCAGGCATGATTCTCCTCAGCAGATCATTCGGGGATGGGGTTGCTGCCTCAACTCTTCTTCCGCAGGCCGAAGAGCCAGACCAGGCAGATGCAGGCGCCGATAGCGGCCCCGAGGGCGGAGACCCCGCCCCAGCCATAGCTGGAGTAGGCCACGGAGGCGAGTGATGAGCCCACGACGCCACCCGTGAAGTAGCAGGTCATGTAGGCGGAGGTGAGGCGGTTGCGGGCCTCGGGGCGGAGCCGGTATATCTCGCTCTGGTTGGTGATGTGCATCGCCTGACAGGCGAGGTCGTAACCGATGATGCCGACGATCAGCGCGGCCAGGGAATGCCGGCCCCAGCCCATGGGCAGCCACATCGCGGTCAGCAGCAGTCCGCACAGGCCGGTCACCATTCGGGCCCCGCCACGGTCAGCGAGTCGGCCGGCCATGCTGGCCGCCACCGCGCCGGCCACCCCAGCCAGCCCGAAGAGCCCGATGATGTCGGCGTTGAACCGGTAGGGCGGAGCCGCCAGCATCAGCGAAATCGGCGTCCACAGGACGCTGAAGCCTGCGAAGGTCAGCCCTCCGTACAGGGCGCGCAGCCGCAGCACCGGTTCCTCACGGAGCAGTGTGATCACGGAACGGAGCAGCGCACCGTAGCCGAGGTCGGAGGTGGGCGGCGCCAGAGGCAGGCGACTGCGCAGCGCTGCGGCCAGCAGCAGCATGAGGGCGGCCGCCACCCAGAAGACCACACGCCAGCCGCCGAGTTCGGCGAGGTACCCGGCGACGGTCCGGGCCAGCAGGATACCCAGCAGCAGCCCACTCATCACCGTGCCGACGACCTTGCCGCGCGCCTCGGGTGCTGCCAGGCTGGCCGCGAAGGCCACGAGCATCTGGGCCGTGGTGGAAAATAGCCCCACGATCGCGCTGAACACATACAGGAGCGTCGAGTTCGGGGACATCCCCACCACGGCCAGTGCGCCAGCGCTCAGCAGGCACATCGACGTCACGAGACGCCGCCGCTCCAGCAGGTCGCCGAGCGGAACCAGAAGCAGCAGGCTCGCCGCATAGCCGATCTGGGTGACCGTCACCACGAATCCGGCCCCGGACGTGCTCAGGTGCAGGGCCCTGCGGATGTCTTCGAGGAGTGGCTGGGCGTAATACAGGCTGGCGACCGACAGACCGGTGGCAATCGCCAGCAGGAGCGTCGTGGGGCGGTCGAGGCCGGGGGACCCGGCACTGTGCGGCGCCTTCTCCTCGACCGCGTTCGCGTTTGTTCCGCTCATGACATGACTCTCTTCGGGAACGTGTGGACGTGACGCATGGACGGGCACACGGATTGCGAGGCACCGGAGCTACGTCAAGCGTCCGCGGCGGTCGCAGCGGGGTGTGCCCCGTTTCGGACCGGTCGCGGTTGCTTACGGTGACAGACCGTACAATGGTTTGGACGAGACGTGGTTAAGTCGGTGCGGGCTTCGCTGCAGGATTGTGCAAGCCTTTCGGCAGGATTCCGTTCAGCGCGGTCGGGCCGCTGGGACCGCCAGGCGGATACGGGCGTCCAGCCCCCGCTGCCCCTCGCGCGGGAGCAGGTCGAGCTGCCCGCCGGAGGAGCTCACCAGCATCGTGGCGATCGACAGCCCCAGGCCGCTGCCGGTGTGCTCCGCCTGCGGCAGCCGCCAACCCCGGCCCAGGGCTTGCTCCCGGTCAGTGGCCGTCATTCCGGGCCCCTGGTCCCGCACGTGGACATCGATGAAGGTGTTACCGGGTTCCACCGTGATGGCGATCTCACTGTGGGGCGGACTGAACTTGATCGCATTGTCGAGCAACACGTCCAGCGCCTGCTCCAGGGCTCCGGGACGGGCCAGGGCGAGGAGGCCGTCCCCCTGCGGTCGGCGGATCCTGATGTGGCGCTCCAAGGCCACCACGGTCCAGCTCGACGCGCGGTCCTCTACCACCGATGCGAGGTCGACCTCGGTGATCCGCTGTTCCTCGTCCACCACCTTCGAGATGTCCAGGATCTCGGACAGCGTGGCCCGAAGCCGGTCGATGTCGCGCAGCACCTTCCGATAGCTCTCCCAGCCGGCCTCGGCGACGTGCGGCTCCAGGTTCTCCACGCGCAGGCTCAGCGCCACCAGGGGATTGCGCAACTGGTGAGAGGCGTCGGCGAGAAAGAAGCGCTGCCGCTCGACGAGCGCCTGCACCGTGCCGGCGAGATGGTTCACATGTGCATTCAGCGTGCGCAGTTCGGGGGGGCCGTGATGGACGGAGATGCGTTCCACGTCGTGCCCTCGGGCCAGGGCACGCACCGCTGCTTCGGTGTGCTTGATCGGGCGGAGCACCCACTTGGAAAGGAGCCATACCATCGCCGTCGTGCACGCGATCGCGACCAGGGCGGCGCATCCGAGAGTGATCCAGCGCTGCTCGATCGTCTGGCGGAGGCGCACGGTCGGAACGCCGATCAGGAACGCGTAGTGGCGTCCGTCCGCCAATCGCCATTGCTGGGCGATGACCAGCGGGCGGGATGCGTCGGGGAGCAGGCTGCCGCACTTAATGACATTCTCGCCCTCGAAAGCCTGACGCACCGCCCACGAGCTCACCCGATAGAAGTGCACGGCATCGGGGCCACTCGCGACGACCGCTCGCCCCGAATCGTCGACCACCACCGCGGCCGCACTGTGCTCCGCTGCGAACTTGCGCACTATCCTCGGCATCCGGGTGGGCAACTCGGCGGACGACAGTCTGAGGATCGGCGCAATCAGGTAGGCCCGGTCGAGCTGGCCGGCGTTCTCCAGATCCGACCAGGCGTTCCGGGCGACGAGGTCCGCTAACGGCAACCCGAGGAGTAAGACAATGACGGTGACGAGACTCAGATTGACGACCAGATACCTCCGCCGCATCGTCACTCACCCAACCGTCAGCCGAAATCCCACTCCCCGCACCGTCTCGATGCAGGAGAGCCCGCCGAGCTTGCGCCGTAAAGCGTTGATGTGCACGTCCAGCGTCCTGGACGAACCGACCCATTCGGTCCCCCAGACCTCGCGCATGATCCGGTGACGCTCGAACACCGCACCGGGCTCGGCCGCGAAGGCCGCCAGCAGATCGAACTCCGTGCGCGTCAGCGTCACTTCTACGCCGCCGATCAGGACGCGCCGCTGGCGCGGGTCGACTGAGATGTCCCCGATCCGCAGTAACTCCGGTGCCGGATCCGCCTGGAGTTCGGGCGACATCGCGGAAGCGGCCACGCGCCGCATGAGCGCTTCGATGCGCGCGGACAACTCCCAGAACCCGTACGGCTTGCTGACGAAGTCGTCCGCCCCCGACTTCAACGCGAGTACGCGATCCATCTCCTCGACCCTCGCGCTGACGACGATGATGGGCACCGTCGAGGAGTGGCGGATGCGACGGCAGACCTCCAGGCCGTCCAAGTCCGGCAGAGTCAGGTCGAGAAGGATGAGGTCGGCGTCCTGATGGGACTCGATCGCGGACTGTCCGTCGGCCACCCGGGCCACTTCGTGGCCATGCCGCCTGAGGGCTGTGGACAACTCCTCGGCGACGTCCGGATCATCCTCAGTCAGCATGATTCGCACAGTAAGCCCCCCGACTTAGACCAACAGCGACCACTGAAAGTATTATGATCGCTACGGGGCTGGAGTGTAACACAGGGCCTGATCAGCCGACCGTGAGATACACGGGACACGTCTCCCTCACCGCCGCGCTTCGTCGGCGTCCGTGCCGGTCCGCCTGTCCGGTAGGTGAAGCGCTGCCAACTTTGTGGATGCTGAGGTCCGAGATATCGCCAGCATTGTGCTCGTAGTGCGCCAGGAAGGCGCCGACTTCCCCGCGTGGTGAATCCGCCGACGGTTCCGAGGAACCGCTATGTTCCGTCAGCGGGGATCTTTACGAGCATGCCGTGGTGAGCGGATCGGCCCGCTTCCCGGCATGCCTGGCGGTACTGGGCGGGGCGTACGCCAGCTACCTGGACTCGGCCCTGTTCCGGTTCGCGCGGGCGGCGGCAGGCTGGGCGGTCAGGCTCCACAGGGCCGCGACCAGCGGTCGGCGTAGATCCGCCCGCCGTGCGCACAATCCGATGGGGAAGGGCTCCGGCGGTGGATCGGCCGGGACGATGGCCAGCCGGTCCCGTACCGCGCTGTGTTCCAGGACGAGGCGGGGAACCATCCCGGTGCCGCAGCCCAAGGCGGCCAGCGTCAACAGCCCTTCATGGCCGTCCGGTTCACAGGCGATGTCAGGTGTCGTGCCACGCGCTCGGAACCATCGGCCGGCGGCCTCGCGGACCAGACCTCGGTGGGGTAGGACGAAAGGGCCGGCCAAGTCGGGGTCGGGGCGGTCGCGCGCGGTGACCAGGACGAGGTCGGTGACCGCGACCGTCCGGCTCACCAGCGATTGCGGCAGCCGCGCCGGAATACCCGCCACGGCCACGTCGACCTCGCCTTCGTCGAGCCGTGCCAGCGCCGCCGCCGCGTCGCCGGTGCGCAGGTCGAGACGGATCTGGGGGTGGGCGGTGCGGAACGAGGCCAACAGGTCCGGCAGCAGCGCCTGACAGGCGGTTACCGTAGCGAACACGGTGAGCTGACCCGCCAGTTCGGCCGGAATGGGATGCTCCTCTCGATAGGAGCGCCACAACTCCAGTGCCTGGCGAGCATATTCAGAAAAACGGTGCCCCTCCGACGTCAGGGATACACCGCGCGGGCCGCGGTCGAACAGCCGGTGCCCCAGGTCCGCCTCCAGCCGCTGTACAGTCCGCGTCAGCGTGGCCGCACTGACATGGCAGTCCAGACTCGTCCGGCCGAAGTTCAGGGTCTGCGCCAGATGCAGGAACAACCGCAGCTCACGGTGGTCGTCACGCACGCACCTCACCTAGACCTTTCAGTTCTCGCAACACCGCGCTGTAGAAGTTGCGCTTGCCGCAACCCCCGGGCGGAGCCTACAACTCGACCATGACCCAGACCGCACACAGCCAGAGCACGTTCAGCGAGACCGCCTACACCTCCCGTGTCTTCCCCCTCGAAACCATGACCGTGCCCGGCTGCGACGAGACCATCCTCCGCGGCGGCCGGCACCTGTTCCCGCTGCTGCCGGATGCCTTCGTCGGCGTCCGTCGCATCGGCGTCCTCGGCTGGGGCCCGCAGGGCCGCGCCCAGGCCCGCAACCTGCGCGATTCCCTGGCCGACACGGACATCACAGTCGCCGTCGGTCTGCGCCCGGGATCTGCCTCGGCCGCCGACGCCCGCGCCCACGGTTTCACCGAGGAGAACGGGACACTCGGCGACTGGCTCGCCGTGGCCGCCGACAGCGACCTGGTGATCTTGCTGATCGCGGACGCCGCGCTCGCCGCCCACCACCAGGAGATCTTCGCGGCGCTGAAGCCGGGCGCCGTCATCGGCCTCTCGCACGGCTTCCTGCTCGGTCATCTGCGCGCGCATGGCGGCGACTTCCCCCCCGGACACGGGGTGATCGCCGTGTGCCCCAAGGGCATGGGCGATTCCGTGCGCCGCCTGTACGAACAGGGGGCGCAGATCAACGGCGCTGGTATCAACAGCAGTTTCGCCGTCCACGCCGACCCCGATGGCCGGGCCACCGACCTCGCCCTCGGCTGGTCCGTCGCACTCGGTTCGCCGTACACCTTCCGCACCACACTGGAGAGCGAGTACCGCTCCGACATCGTCGGCGAACGCGCCATCCTGCTCGGCGCCGTCCACGGCATCGTCGAGAGCCTGTACACGCGATACCGCCTCGCGGGGGACGACCCGGTGACGGCGTACGAGAAGTCCTGCGAAAACGTCACCGGACCCATCGCCCACACCATCTCCCGCGTCGGGCTGCGAGCGGTGCGGGAGGGTCTCGACGCGGCAGGACGGGAAGTGTTCGACCGCGCGTACTGCGCGACGTACGGGCCCACCCGCGAGCTCGTCGCCGAGATCTACGACGAGGTCGCCGACGGCACCGAGCTGCGCAGTGTCATCCTGGCCGAACGACGGCTCGGCACCCGGCCGATGAGCGAGATCGGCGGTTCTCCGATGTGGGCGGTCGGCGCTGAAGTGCGCGCCCGGCGAGTCTCGCGCGAGCTGCAGGTCGAGCCGTTCACCGCCGGCGTGTTCGTCGCCACGATGACCGCCCAAGTCGACGAGTTCGCCGAACGCGGCCACCCCTGGTCGGAGATCGTCAACGAATCCATCATCGAGGCGGTCGACTCTCTACTGCCCTACATGCACGCCCGCGACGTGGCTTACATGGTCGACAACTGCTCACGCACCGCCCGGCTCGGCGCACGCCGCTGGGGACCGCGCTTCCAGTCCGCCTACGAGCAGATCGCCTACCCCGCCTCTGAACTTCCTGCAGATGAAGAACTATTGAGGGAATTCGACACCCACCCCGTCCACGAGGCCCTGTCCTGCGCCGCCAAGCTCCGGCCGTCGGTGGACATCTCAGTGGCATAGAAGAGGGGCATAGAAGATCAGTCAGCTTCGCGGGGCTTCAGCCCCGCGAAGCTGACGCCGTTCCGCCAGGAAAATCTGTCATGCCAAAATCAACGCTATGCAGCGCAATTGCCCAGGCAGCGCTTCGTAGCCGACCTGACCTACCAGGGGGGCAGATGCCGTCCAGGCACGAAACACCGGTTCAGGCGGCGGACTCAAGGGCCCCTGTTCCCGACGAGGGGTCGGGTGGGTCCCGGTTGATGGGGCGCGTCGCCGTGGCGAGCTTCATCGGCACGGCCATCGAGTTCTACGACTTCTACATCTACGGCACCGCAGCCGCGCTCGTCATCAACGAGGCGTTCTTCCCCCACCTCTCCCCCGTCAACGGGGTACTCGCCTCCTTTTCCACCTATGCCGTGGCCTTCCTGGCCCGGCCTGTGGGCTCCGTCCTGTTCGGCCACTTCGGGGACAGGGTAGGGCGCAAATCCGTTCTCGTGACCTCTCTGCTGCTGATGGGCCTATCGACAGCGGCAGTCGGTTTTCTGCCGACGTATGGCACATGGGGAGCCTGGGCGCCGACCCTCCTGGTGCTGCTGCGCTTCTTGCAGGGCATCGGACTCGGCGGAGAGTGGGGCGGCGCGGCGCTGCTGGCGGTGGAGCACGCACCGTCCGGCCGCAGGGGCCGATTCGCGGCCTATCCCCAACTCGGCCCGGCCATAGGGTTCTTCGGAGCGACCAGCGTCTTTTTGTCGCTGTCCACGGTGGTCAGTGACGCGGCATTCCAAGGCTGGGCCTGGCGCATCCCGTTCCTGCTGTCCCTCGTCCTAGTGGCCGTGGGCCTGTTCGTCCGAATCCGGATCAGCGAAACCCCTGCCTTTCGGAAGGTGATGGCAGGCCGCAGGACCAGCCGGGCCCCCTTCGCCGACGTCGTACGCCGCCACCCGCGCGAGCTGCTCCTCGGCTCCGGCGCGATGATCGTGGCGTACGGCTTGTTCTACATGGCCACCACGTACTGCTTGTCGTACGGGACCAAGACGCTCGGCATCGGCCGTACCACCATGCTGCTGGCCTCCATGGCATCCGTTGCCTTCCTCGCCGCCGGAACATGGTTCGCGGCGAGGTGGTCCGACCAGCTCGGCCGACGGCGCATGGCACTGTCCGGCACGATCGCGGCGATTGTGTGGGGTCTGCTGCTCTTCCCGCTCCTGGACACGGGGCGTCCGCTGCTGATCACCCTCGGGCTGAGCGGCACTCTGCTACTCATGGGCGTGATCTATGGGCCCATGGGGGCGTTCCTACCGGAGCTGTTCCCGGCGGAACTGCGTTACTCAGGAGCCGGTCTCGCCTACAGCCTTGGCGGCGTGGCGGGAGGCGCCGTCGCGCCACTGGTCGCGACCCGCCTCCAAGCCGAGTTCGGCTCGGCCTCGGTCGGCTGGTACATGAGCTTCATGGCCGTACTATCGCTCGGCTGCCTGCTGCTTCTACCGGAAACCCGAGAACGCGAGCTGGTGGATGGCTGATCCCGATCACTTAGAAGCGTGCATGAGCCGGTACCCCAGGGGCTTGTGCCAACTCCGTTACTTCGGCTGGAGGGTGGTCCGGCCGACTCCCATGCAGGTGAAGCCGCAGCGTGCCAGGTCCTCAGGGTTGAGGTGGTTGCGGCCGTCGAACAGCAGCGGGTTTTTCATCGCCTGCGCGGCCAGAGGCCAGTCCACGTCCTTCAGTTCCGGCCACTCCGTCACGATCATTGCGGCATCGCAGTCCGCGACCGCATCGACCACGGTCTCCTTGCGCTCCACCTGGTTCCAAGGCGCTTGTGTTCCCAAGCGTGCCATCGGGTCCCAGCCCGTCACCTCGGCGCCCTCGGATACGAGTCTGGATGCGATGATCGCGCTCGGTGCCTCTCGCATGTCGTCCGTGCCCGCCTTGAACGTCAGCCCCAGCAGGGCGATCCGGCGTCCGCGCAGGCCGCCGAGTTGTTCCTTCAGCCGCGCGATGGCCCGCCGCGGTTGGAGGTCGTTGACCTCGATGACGGCGCTGAGGAGTTGAAAGGGGTAGCCGGAGTTCGACGCCATCGCGCGCAGTGCTCGGGAGTCCTTGGGGAAGCAGGAGCCGCCGTAGCCGAGCCCGGCCTTCAGGAAGTGGGGGCCGAGCCGGTGGTCCATGCCGACGGCTGCCGCGACTTCTTCCACGTCGGCGCCGGTCGCTTCGCAGACGGCGGCGATCTCGTTGATGAACGTGATCTTCGTCGCGAGGAGGGCGTTCGATGCCAGTTTGACCATTTCCGCCGAGGCGATGCTCATCGTCTGCACCGGCCCGTCGACGCCTTTGTGCAGGCTGGCGACGAGTTCCGCGATCACCGGGTCGGCGGCTCCGATCACGATGCGGTCCGGGTTCATG
>JAFAUH010000100.1 GCA_019243445.1 Streptomycetaceae bacterium
CTCACCGCTTGCCCCCCGTCCGGCGAGTGCGGCGGAAGGGGACCAGCAGGCCGACCCACGCGCCGAAGGCGGCGAAGTCGGTGTAGGCAGCGGCCTGCACCCACCACGCGTAGGCCGCATGGGGAAGCAGGACCATGAACACAACGGCCAGGGCGGCGCCTGCCAGCATGGAGAATGCGCGGGGGCTCATGCCTGCCCACCCCCGTCCGGGGCGTCGTAGTGGCGGTAGCCGGTGGGCGGCTTCTTCGCGAGTTGCCTGTGCAGGTAGGCGGTGTGCCAGTGCGCACTGCAGTTGCCCGCCAACGGCTCTCCCAGCACTCCCTTGAGCGCGACGACAGCATCGAGGGCGCGGTCTTCCAGCAACCGGGCGTACTCTTCACGGTCCCCGACAGCGGCCGGGGAAGGGATGTCGATCGCTTCGATCACCGCGGCCAGCAGCGCGCGGATATCGGGAGTCATGCCGCCACCCCCGTCCGAGGCACACAACGCGGACGCGGGCGGATCACCAGCTGGTGGCCGGTGGGGGGGACCAGACGAAGCAGGTCCGGCATCGTGGCACCGATCGTCTCCACCGCCAGCCGGGTGGTGCGGTCCACCATGGTCGGGTCGTCGGCGAGGATGTCCCGGGCCGCGTCCAGCCGGGCCGCGCGCTCCTCCTCCGTCTCGTTCTCTTCACCCAGCCACAACTCGGCCGGGGTGCCCAGGGCCAGCTCGATGAAATCGGCGGTACTGCGGGCCTCGTGACGGCCGATGTAGTCCTTCATAGGTGCGATCTCCTGTCGCAAACGGCAGGGGCCGGGACACCGAAACTCGGCATCCCGGCCCCTGCGGATCGGTAGGTCAGGCCGGAAGGCCGGCCACATACGGGCGCGGCCTCGGAGTACGGACCGGCAGCGGGGGCCGCTCATCCCGCCCGTGTTCATCCGCAATAGCGCGGTGTGGCAGACGCGACTCATCCAGCGGCGCCCGCAACGGCCGAATCGTCACCGCCGACCACCCCCGCTCTTCGACCGGTCGTTGACCTCTTTGACCTTGCGCGACAGTTCCTTGCGCTCGTCATCTGACAAACTCGTAAACACAGGTAGCTCCTTGCTTGGGTGCCTGTACCGCGGCGCCCAGGGCTTAGGCCCCCTGTGCGCCGCTTTGGTGTTGGCCACTCGGTTCGAGCAGCCACGGCCCGCGTCGCCCCGCTTGAGAGCGGCGGCGGCGGGGACCGTGCGTGCTCGACGCACACCGTGGTACAGCGGCTATCCCGCTCTGGTGCGGCATCACGCGAGGACGCGAACGGGCCGCCGTCGTACCGGTCCAGCACGACGGCGCCCCGTATGTCGTTGAGACATCAGCCCTCCTCAACGAAGAGATGAGTGATGCAGGTTGATGGTGTCTCCTTCGGGAGCGTGCTCCCGTTTCAGGCAGAGACGTGACCTTTCGGTCTAAAGCCCTCCGGAATGCCAAGGGTCCGGGTCCCTCGACCCCAGTTGCCTGGGGGCTCATGACCCCCGCAAGGGGGCCCTTTGTCTGCGCTCCGGTCGTCCAGCTCAGCGAGCCGGAATAAACCGGGAGGCCAGAGGCGTCATAATGATGTCCTGTCCTCAGCTCCTCATGAGGAGTTGCCCAAGACTCTGGCATGGAAGGATGGAAGTCGTCAACACCTCTTGAGGACTTATGCTGGGACGGCCCAACGACCAGGGATGGTGAAGGCCAGATGGCCAAGGCGTACGAGAAGATCGCTGACGACCTCCGCCAGCGCATCCGCACGGGTGAGTTGAGGCCCGGCGACAAGTTGCCTGCTGAGACGGCGCTGGTGGAACAGCACAGGTTCAGCCTGCCGACCGTGAGGCAGGCTCTCGGCGTGTTGGAGGCTGAGGGTCTAATCGAGAAGCGTCACGGCCGCGGGAACTTCGTGCGCAAGCCACGGCGACTCGTTCAGCGCAACAACGAGCGCCACCAGTGGGAGAAAGATCGGGTTCGCTTGGCCGATGAAGAGCGCCGGAAGACCGGTGCCACAGAGCATGACACCGGCCTCACCGTCGATGACCTGGTCTTTAGTGCGGAGTTTCGGGAGGTGGAGGCCAGCGGGGACCTAGCAACCGAATTCGGGGTGCCCGAGGGCACCGCACTGGTGGAGCGCGTCTACCGGACGCGTTATCGGGAGGAGAATGCGCCGTTCAATCTGGTGCACTCATACCTAGTGCGTGACATGGTCGCCTCCAACCCGGAGCTTCTTGACGAGACCAAAGAACCGTGGCCGGGTGGCACACAGAGCCAGCTCTACACGGTGGGCATTGAGCTTGAGCGCATCGTTGAGCGGATTACCGCACGACCGCCGACGGTGGAGGAAACGGAAGAGTTGGAGCTCACGGCCGGAGTGGCGGTGATGGTCCTCCGGAAGGTGTCGATCGACACCAAGGGGCGAGTGGTGGAGGTATCGGACGTGACATTGCCCGGCGATCGCACGGAGCTGGTCTTCACTACGCCGCTGGCTCGGTGGTGAGCATGCCCAATCTGATCTCTGTCATCACGGCTGTGCACGCCCCGGCCGCAGAGCACCTGCCCGACGCGTACAAGTCGCTGGCCAGCCAGGAGCTACCAGACGGCTGGGAATGGCAGTGGGTGATCCAAGAGGATGGCGAAACCGATGCCGTCCGGCCCTACGTCCCGAACGATCCGCGGGTCAGCTTTGGACAGGGGCGGCCCGGGCGGGCCGGGATGGCACGGACCCTCGCCCTGTCTCGTGCCACTGGGCAGTACGTCAAGGTGCTGGATGCCGACGACATGCTCACACCGGGGACACTCGTCCGGGACCTGAGCGCGGTCACCGGCTACGCCGACATCGGCTGGGCTACCTCGCGCGTCCTCGATCTGCTGCCGGACGGCTCCACGGTCGGCTTCGACCAGGACCCGGACGAAGGGCCGATCGAACGGGGTGAGGTCCTCACCCACTGGAAAGCTCACGGATACCGTGCACAAGTCCACCCGGCGACTCTCTTCATCCGTCGTGACTTGCTGCTTGCCCTCGGCGGCTGGATGGCACTGCCCGCCTCAGAAGACACAGGCTTGCTGCTGGCACTGAATGCAGTGAGCCGTGGGTGGTTCACTGTGGAGACCGGCCTGCTTTACCGCAAGTGGTCAGGCCAGGTCACCAGTCAGGCGGCGCACGTGCATGAGGGCGAGCGGGGAGCCCGGATGGCCGTGATTGAGGCCAGGGCGCTGGCGCTTGCGGAGATGAACTGGCGGTTCTGAGTCGAACCTGGGAGCACGAAGAGGCGGGCCCTTGATTGGGCCGTATCAGAGGGGGTGCGGCCAACCTGCGGCCAAGCCTGGCCATCGGTCGGCCCGATCTTGGCTTCCGCTCCTGGTCAGAGGGCATTTGACACCGACAACCGGCCCGGTCTTGAAAACTGTCGTGGCGGCAACGTCACCGTGGGTTCAAATCCCACACCCTCCGCGCAGGTAGGCGTTTACGCAGGTGGGCGGCGGTCCCGGAGCGATCCGGGGCCGCCGCCCACCCGTTTCTTGTCTCACCCTGGATCGCCTGTATCCCGCTGTTGACCAGCCTGTGTGGCCCAGATGTGGCCCAGGACCGGGACCGCTGTGGACGAGACGTGGACGGGAAATCCGGCCTACTCCGCCTGATCCTCTCCCCGAAGTGCCCGGCTCCGGCTGCTCAGGAGATGCTGGAGTTGCTCACCGTCGCCATGTCCGGTGCCTTCGGCGTCTGCAGCTCGAACCAGATGGTCTTGCCACGGCCGCTGGGGGAGTTGCCCCAGGCGGAAGCCATCGCCGAGACGATGATCAAGCCACGGCCGCCCTCCGCCTCGTCATTGGCAAGGGCTGGACCGACCGGCAGAACGAGGTGTGGATCGCTGTCCCGGACCTCGATCCGGACGTGTTCGGGGTAGCGGCGCACATGGATGTCGACGTCGCTGTCACCGTGCACCAGTGCGTTGGTGACGACCTCCGAGGCGAGCAGTTCCGCCGCCTCGGACATCGGGGCGAGTTCGACGCTGCAGAGCCAGTCGCGTACGAAGCGTCGGGCGCGCCGTACGCCCTGGAGGTCTCGCCGGTGGATGGCGAACCGCTGCACATGCAGCTGGGCCTCCGCCGACGCACCTTCGAACCGCATCAGCAGCAGGGCCGCATCGTCAGCCCGGGCGGGGCGCTCAGTGAGGTGGTCGATCATGCGGTCGCCCCAGTGTCTCGAGCTCGTCGCAGGAGTCGGCGAGCGCAGCCTCCAGGGCATGCTGTACGGGGTAACCCTGCTGATTCTCGGCATCGACCAAGCCATCGGTGTAAAGGGCGATCAGCGTGCCGGGCACCAGAGTGAGCCTGGTGGTCTCGTACCGCGCGTCGTACTGGATGCCCAGCGGTATCCCGGCGGGGATCTCAGGGCCGCGGTAGGCGCCATCCGGCGTGCGGACGATCGGGGGGGTTGTGTCCTGCTGTGACGGTCTCCACCTGGCCAGTGGACGGATCGAGCCACAGGCACAGGCAGGTGGCGAACCGGTCGGTGTCCAGTTCGACGAGCAGCCGGTTTGTCCGGCTCAGTACGGTGCTGGGATCGTGCCCTTCGGCCGCGTAGGCGCGCACGGCGCTGCGCAACTGGCCATCACGACCGCGGCGGAGATGCTGTGGCCTTGGACATCCCCGATCACCGCCCCGATCCGGCCGTCGGAGAGGCTGATCAGGTCGTATGCCCACGGCGTGCCCGCCGGCCAGCAAGGGGAGCACGGCCCACACACGGGAGGCGCGCATGCCCGGTGTCGGACCCGGAGTCCGTTCATCCTCATCCACCAGCTGCACTTCTCCGACCAGCGCCTTCGCAGCCGTACCGATCTCCGATGCCGTGGCTGCCGGCCACTCACCCGTCGGCGGGCTCTCTATGATCTGCCTCTTTTGTGTGATGGCATCGGATTCCAGCGAGGACTTCCCCAGCGGCTGCCCATGCAGCCGGCGCAGGAATTCGCGCGAGCAACCCACGGAGCCCACCACGCGAAGCCGGTCGCCCTCCACCAGGCTGATCGCCATGGCGTTGGCATGGAAGCCCTTCGTCACCCGCTCCAGCGTCAGATCCACCGCTTCCTGGGTGTTGTCCGCGCTGATCAGCGCATTCGCCAGCTTGTGCAGGTGGTAGATGAGCGGCGTTGTCCTGGTGTCCTGTTCGCTCTCCGCATCCTGGGCAGTGCCGCCGGGTGCGGCTCCCAGCAGGCTCGTCCAGGCTCGGGTCGTCGGCTTCGGCGTGACCACGTGAGGCACGGAGAACGGTGCCATGGAGATACCGCGGTCCGCGAGCAGGTCGAGCTCGCGGCCGGTGTCGGCAGCGATCTTCTCCAAGTGGCGCCGTTCGCCGAGGGACAGCTTGCGGAACATCTGCGGCCAGTACACGGCCAGCGTGCCGAAGCGCCGGGTGGGTGAGAGCAGCGGAAGGGAGGTCACCGTGAACGGCCACGGGGCGAACACCGCCAGCTCCGGGTGGCTCCCGAGTTCCTGGACGGAGTGGGCGGTTGCCATCTTCCCTGTCTGGAAGGCAACGGATGACGCGTAGGAGTTGTCGTCCACCTGTACGCGTTCCACTGAGCCAATGCCCAGGGGGGTGACCGACACCACCGTCGCGATCAACGCCCTGGCCTGCGGTTCATACAGGTGCACGATGACTGCGGACGCGCACAGCTCGGTTGTCAGACGGGAGGCTGTCGAGGTGAGCAACTTGTCCCGTTCGGCAGTGCCACTGGGCTCGACCACGGGCCTGTCCCGCAGTCCGTCGGCTTGCTGCGCCCTGGCCGGGGGCAGCTGTCCGACCAGGCCGATCCCGTATTGCACTGATTCATACCATCGTCCCCCTACCGGGAGGCCCGCTTTTCCTCGTCCTCCGGCGTCCGCACGCCAGCCGGGCGTCCTCCACCCCCGTAGCTTTCCCGGTGCATTCTCGGCGAACCATAATAATTCAGGGCATTATGTATCTTTCGCGGCGAGGTCCCACGGTGACGATCACGCTTGGGCTGCGCCTCGGCCCTGTCTGGGTGATCTTCGCGAACTGATCCACGAAGATCGCCCGGATAGGGCCGAGGGTGCGAGCGGGGGGTGTCGCAGCGAGGCGCGATCCGATGTTGTACGGTCCGGTTTCACGCACACGTCTTCAGCCTCACACGTCTTCAGCTTCACGCGGATTCAGCTTCACACGTCTTCAGCTTCACGCAGACGCCTTCAGCGCGGTGGCGATACTGTCGGCGATCGAGGTCGTCGGACGGCCGATCAGCCGGCTCAGGTCGCCGCTGCCGCCCTGGAGCAGACCCCGCCGGACGGCCGAGGCGTCGACGTCGACCAGGATCTCGGCCAGCGGCTCCGGGAGTCCGGCGCCGACAAGAATGCTCTGGTATGCCTCGGCGGGCACGTCGTTGTACACCGTCTCCTTGCCGGACTGCCGGGACAGCTCGGCCGCGTATTCGGTCAGAGTCCATGCCTCGTCACCACTGAGCTCGTACGCCTGGTTCTCGTGGCCCTCGGTGGTCAGGACCACGGCCGCGGCGGCCGCGTAGTCCGCGCGCGCGGCGGAGCCGACACGGCCCTCGCCCGCGCTGCCGACGATGCCGTGCTGGAGCTGGACAGGGATCTGGGCGGTGTAGTTCTCGTTGTACCAGCCGTTGCGGAGGAAGGTGTATGTCAGACCGGAGTTGAGTATTGCCTGCTCGGTGGCCTTGTGCTCATCGGCGAGTTTGAAATCGGCCGCAGGACCGCCGAGGACGCCGGTGTAGACGAGCCGGGCCACGCCCGCCGCCCTCGCAGCGTCGATGACGGCGGTGTGCTGGGCGATGCGCTGCCCGACCTCACTGCTGGAGATCAGCAATACCACCTCGCCGGCCCGGAAGGCGTCCGCCAAAGTCTCCGGCTTGCTGTAGTCGGCCTCCCGGATCTCCACCCCGCGGTCCGCGAAGGGGGCGGCCTTGGCCTTGTCGCGTACGACGGCGGCGATGTGGTCGGCGGGGACCTTGGCCAGCAGCTCGTCAATGACGAGGCGGCCCAGCTGCCCAGTGGCTCCGGTGACGACGATGCCCATGGCGGTTGCTCCTGTGTCAACGATTCGTATGTTTGCGCAACAAGAACTAACCATAGAGGATGCACTTACTTATGCACAGTACAAACTTCGAGGTAAGCTAGTGGTGTGAGCGCAAGAGAAGAGATCATTGCCCGGCAGGCCATGGAACCGGATGTCAATGCCGCGGCCTGCCCCTCACGGCTGGTCCTTGAGCACGTCACCAGCCGCTGGGGAGTGCTCGTCCTCCCCGTGCTCCTCGACGGCACGCGCCGCTTCAGCGAACTGCGCCGCATCGTTGGCGGGGTGAGCGAGAAGATGCTCGCCCAGACCTTGCAGACGCTGGAGCGGGACGGCTTTGTGCACCGCGAGGCGCACCCCGTCATCCCCCCGCGCGTCGACTACTCGCTCACCCCGCTCGGCCAGGAGGCTGCCCGCCAGGTATGGGCTCTGGCCCGTTGGGCCGAGCGGCGCGTGCCGGAGGTGCTGGCTGCGAACAGGGTGTACGACAGGGAAAGACCGCCAAGGACGCCGAAGGCGCCGAGGCGAACAGCCGGGACCCGTCCTGACTGCGCGCCCGGTCTTGCCTTGTGAATGCGTCGCACTCCGGCGCGAGCCCGCTCCCTATCGCCACAAAGCTGTAAGCACTGGCCCACTTCGCAAGGAACGGTACGGTGCCCTTATGCAGAGCAACGGGGTGGAGCCGCGGGGGCACGTGTTGTTGATCGGCGGGGCGGATGTCGTCCACCGGCGTCGTCTGCGGTGGAGTCCAACCGCGGGACTTGCCGCACTGGCCAGGGTGCCGGCGGCGGTGCTGGTGGGCGATGAGGGGCACATCCCCGATGAGGAACACCTCCCCGTCGACACCGTCGCCATCCAGGCTGCGCGCGATGCGAACGAGGTGTTGAGCCGGCTGCGGGCGGCAGCCGCTGCCAGCGGCCCGCTGTTGGTCTACCTCGCTGGACGATTGGTGCTGGATCGCAAACGGCGGGAGCTGCACTTGGCGCTCGCCGGTACCACGGTCGAGACCGTCCGCTACACCGCCTTGCCCTGGACCTGGCTTTGCGATGAGCTACGCGATCGAACACTCCGGACGACAGTCGTGGTCGAGTTGCTTGCCGATGCACACGCATGGCGTCTGCTGCAGCATCAGCCGGATGCGGTCAGCGCGGGTCTGCCGTTGTACGGGGTGGTCGCCGCGCCGGACGCTGCCGCCGAGCCGCTGCGGTACACCAAGTCCTTGGCCGAGTTGATGAGGAGCAGCCAACCGCCCGCTCAATTCGCGCAGTTGCATGCGTCAGCTGTCGCCGCCGCGCAGCTCGCGCCTGGCACTCTCATCCTCCCCTCCGCACCGGCCTTGCCCGCACCGGCCCTGTCCGCGCAGGTGTCGCAGCCGAACAGCGCGCCTGTCAGGCCGCCCGATCCGCGGCCGTTCATATGGCAGGCGGCACAGGCCGGGCGTCATAACGAAGCGGCGTCCATGGCGGCGGCGTGGGAACAGCATGCGTGGCGCACCTATGGGCCGACCAGTGTCCAGGCGAACGAGTGGCTGGAAATCCGCGCCGATCTGGCGCGGATCGCGGGAAACCTTGTATCGGCCGCGGAACTGTGGATCGCCGCGGCCAAGGCGCGTCTCAGTCACCACGCTCCGGACGCTCGTCAGGTCACCGCCGCGGTGCAGAGCGCTCACTGGTGCTGGAATCAGATCGGTGATCCGGCCAAGGCCCTGGAGATCGGCCCTCATCTGATCACGCTGTTGGAACAGCTGCCTTCGTTGGACCCGCGCCAACTTCCCGCCGCACGCAAGCGCTGGGAATCTCTTGCTGCTGGTGGCTGGAGGTCGACAACGGTGATGGATGGCCGGGACTGAGCGGCTGACCGCCGACGCACCCTCTGGCCTGCAGCGCAAGCCGCAAGAGGCAGACGACTGAACCCGGTGGATTGCTGGGCGTGCCTGCGTCTTCTTCGACGTGATGGCGTCTTCACTCGGCGTCATGCGCGAACGTAACCGGATCATCAGATTTGTACTCCCTCTGATGGCAGCAGCGACTTGTCTCACGACCGGCGCCGCCTCCGCCGTCGTGGTGCGCTCCTCCGACACCGACCCTCATGATTCGTCCGGTACGGCAGCTGCCGCCCGCGACGACGACAACAGCGGTGACGGCGTTGGCACTTCGTTCGACCCGTTCGACACCCTTCGCGCCCTGTCATCCCGGGGCAACGCCGACGATCTCAGCCGTCTGTCCCTCGATGACTCGCAACGACAAGCTCAGGCGCCACCCGACGACCGGACGCTCGGAGACGACCTCGCGGACGGTCTAGCGGGCGACCCCAGGGACACCACGGACGCTCCCGCCGGGATCGCCTCCCGGGCCCTGCCTGCGACCCTGCGGGGTGTGGCGCCGACCACCGGCAATCTCAACGCCGTGGGCGCGCATCTGTACAAGGGCTGGGCGTTCGACGTCTGCTCTGCGCCGAGTCTGGCCGTCATGCGCTCCTGGCGGCACTCCGACTATGGCGCCATCGGCGTCTACATCGGTGGCCGCGCGCGCAACTGTGTCCAGCCCAACCTCGACCGTAAGTGGATCCGCTCGGTCAGCGGCATGGGCTGGAAGATCCTGCCGATCTTCGTCGGCTCGCAGTCGCCGTGCACCACCAACCATGCCAGGCGGCACCATCGGATCGACGTCGACGATCCCAGGAACCAGGGCATGGACGAGGGCGACGATGCCGCCCGCGATGCCGCCCGTCTTGGCCTTGCCCGCCACAGTCCGATCTTCCTCGACATGGAGGCATACCGGACGCACGGCAAGAAATGCACCAAGCCGGTCATTGCCTTTACCCAAGGATGGAACCGTACCGTGCGCAAGCACGGCTATCTGCCCGGCTTCTACAGCAGCGCCAACTCCGGGATCACGCAGATTGAGGCGGCCCGCCACGCGGGCAAGCGTGATCTGCCCGACCTGATGTGGTTCGCGCGTTGGGAGGTCGACCCCACCATCTACGGCGAGCCGCGCCTCTCCCGGTCGGCATGGCGTCCGCACCGCCG
>JAFAUH010000229.1 GCA_019243445.1 Streptomycetaceae bacterium
GCCCAGGCTCCACCCCGACGACCAGGGCGAAGTCCTGGTTCGCGTTGACCGGGCCACCCCGGCTGGCGAGCCGCTGCTTTCGGCTCTGGTCACTGCCGCCGATCACGCGATGCATCCGCTGTACCGGCACGTCGCCTTCAGCCTCGATCGGCCGGTCCCGCTCAGTGACGCCGAGCTGCGCGCAGAGTGGGCCATGGACGTTCTACGGCTCCACCACGCCTGGCGATACCGGTGAAACCGTCCGTCCGGGGCGTGCTCGGCATTCGGCTCTGTCTCAGGGGGCGCTCGCACGGATCTGGTCCGGCTTGGTGATCGGCCACCGCGGACCTTCGGCCGGGTCGCGGCACCACATGAATTGCCGGTCGGGCTCGACGGTCATGCCGTAGTCCCACAGCTCCGGTTGCCCGTAGGTGAGCCACTGGTCCCATGCCTGCTCCAGTTCGTCGGCCAGGCGGCGCGGCCCGCCCTGGTACGCGATGGTCCGGCCCGAGCCCTGGGCTGACAGGGCGCACCAGGAGGAAACTCCGTCGTGGAGCCAGGCGTTGATGCCGTCCTCGTCTATGCCGGTCGTGATCCGAACGTCGGGGAGCGCGACCCGAAGCGCGAAGCGCAGATGCAGGTCTTCGCGCAGCGGTCGCAGGTCGCGTGCGACGGGCCGCTCGTCCTCGGGGTCCTGGTCGCCGCGGATCTGCTGGTAGTCGAGAGGTGCGCGGGAGCCGCGGGCGGGCATGAACTCGGCAAGGCCTTGGACCCATCCGGTGGCGGACGTGCCGTCATCGGCGACGGTGAGGGCCACATGACCGAGGTGGCCCCACGGGGTGACGATCCGGCCGCCTGGTCGGGTCTGTACTACCCATGCCCACGGAATCTCCTCCACGGCATACGTGGAGATCAGCCGGTCATACGGTGCCCCTGACGGCCAGCCGGCAGCACCGTCGCCGATCTCGACGCTCACCCCGGCATCGACCTGGTCCAGCCGTCGGCGTGCCGCATCGGCGAGATCGGGGTCGACCTCGACGCTGGTCCACAGGCCGCGGCCCGCGCGCCACGCCAGGAGCGCGGCGTTCCAGCCGGTGCCGGTACCGAGTTCGACCCCGCGGTGGCCAGGTTCCAGCAGAAGGGAGTCGAGCATGTCCACCACGACACCCACGCACGACAGGCTGGAGGAAGGAAGGCCCTCGCTGACCTGGGTGATCGTGGCCTCATCCGGACCGGTGTACACCAGATCCGCCCACCGCCCGGGATCGGCCAATCGGTCCACGGGCACGTATGAGTGCCCGTTCCAGCACCAGAGCCGTTCCGGGGCGAACTGGTCCCGGGGCAGCGCGTCGACGGCCTTGCGGATCCACGGGGACCGGACAAGCCACGCCTCGCGCCGTTCCATGTCGGCCGCGAGACGCCGACGCTTGTCACCGAAGTCGGACACCATTGACCAGCTACTTCTTGTGCTTTCCCATTGACGGCGGCGGGGGCGGGACTTGTACGTCAGAGTTGCCAGGCGGAGGCGTCCCCTGCCCAGGGTCCGGCGGCGGCTTCTCGTGTTCGCCCACAGTTCCTCCCTCTGCTTCAGCACGGTGAGCGTAACCATGGTGACGCATGGTCAGGCTGGCATGGAAGACAGCCTCTCAGCCGCTGCCGGTCCGGGTCCAGACTGCGGTTGCGCTGCCCGCGCAGCAGTCCTTCTCGGCGCGCCCAGGTCAGCAGTCCACCGAGCAGCCGTTGAACGGCTCCCACTCCCGCGAGGGACCCATCCGCAGTTCCGGGTTACGAATCTTCCTGAGGTGGTCGAAGAAGTCGCTGCAACTGGTCACAGTGCGGCGCGGTCCCACCTGACGGGCACTCGCCGTTCTGGCTGACGACAGTCCGTCTGTGCTGCCGGGCCGTGGTCAGGCGGAGGCGCGGGGCATGCGCAGGGCGGATGGGGTCGGGCGTCCGATGGGGAGGACGCCAGCCACGATGAGCCGGGGGACTTCGGTGGCGCTGCGGGCGTGGCGGATGATCCAGACGCTGTCCTCGACGCTCGGGTAGCCAGCGGTATGGCTGCTGTGGTCGCCGACGAGGAGGAGGCCGAAGGGCGGGCCGGTGGCGGTGTAGTTGGCGGCCTGGGCGAGGTAGCTGTGCTCGATGCGCTCCCTTGTCCATGCGGTGGTGCGGCGTTTGATCTCGGCGACGAAGCGGCTGCCGGGCTGGGGGGTGTAGGTGATGTCGGTGCGGCCGCTGGCGATGTCGATGACCTCGCGCTGGACGGTGCCGGGGGTGAGCGTGCCAGCGAGGTGCTGGTGGAGGTCGTCTTGGACGTGCTTCTCGTCCCAGTGGTCGATGCTGCCGTCGGGCTTGGTCGGGGCGGGGCCGAGGTAGGCGGTGCGGGCGCCGTAGTAGTCGGCCTGGGCGTCGAAGCGGTCGTAGAGAAACCGCAGGAACTGGTCGAGCAGGGTGGTGAAGTAGTGACTGTCGCTGGGTTGCCATGCGGGGCTGGTGGCCAGGACGTCGAGCAGTGATTCCAGGTGGGCGTCGAAGCGGGCGTTGCCGGTTGGGGTGTAGCCCCTGGACTGTTGGAGCAGCAGCTGTTCGACCCGGTCGAGAAGTTGGCGGTCGAGGTCGTCGCGTAGCGGCGGGGCGTCAGCGCGGAAGAGCGCGGCGAGCGTGGGATGGCCCGCAAGGGCTTTTCCCGGCACCACCTGCCCGGTCGGTGCCGCTTCCTCCCGGCGGGCGTGGACGGCCTCGTGCAACGCGTGTGCGTCTGGGTGACGGGTGAAGTTCGGGTCGGTGGCAAGGGCCTGCTCAAGATGGTGCAGAAGTCCTTCGCTGCGCACGAACGCGGCTTCCACGGAGGGGCTGACCAGTGTGGCGAGGCCGCCGCGTCCCTCGGTTGGTGTGGTGTGGATGCTGCGGCTGGCGACGTACACCTCCAGCAGGTCGCCCAGGGCACTGGCAGGGTGGTACCAGCTGGGCTGGTCGAGGTGGGCGCGGGCGGTCTGGAGCGTGGTGACCAGGCGGGACCAGGCGGTCTGGGCCATGCCGCGGGCGCTGAGCCAGTCGAGTTGGTGCATGCCGCGGGTCCACGCGGCCAGCTGCGCCGTCGCGGCGCTCAGTTGGTCGGCTGCCTCGACGAGGCGCTGCCTGACGTGCGCGGAGGCCGCGGGCTGCTGTTCGAGTTCGCTGAAGGCGAGGACCGCGTCGAGGGCGGCGGCGTGGGCGCGGGCGTCGAGGCGGGTTTCCTGGGTGCGGTCGAGTTCCTTGAAGCGCATCAGGGCCCGGCGTAGGTGCTCCTCGACGGCCGTGCGGTCGGCTGCTTCCAGGGCGGTGCGTACGTCCGCGACAGCCAGTTCGAAGCTGGCGTCGGCCCGCGTGGCTGCGGGGAGGGCGGGCTGGTTTTCCAGCGCGCTCAGAACGTCGAGCAAGGCTGTGTCGCCGAAATGGTCGTGGGCGATGCCGACCAGGATGGGCAGGCGCTCCAGTGCCTCGGCGATCTCGGTGCCGGTGATGTCGGCGAGCAGTCCGAGCAGGCGGTGGGGGTTGGTCAGCTGCGCGACGGCCAGGCGCAGTAGCCCGGCGAGGGCCGGCTGGGCGAGGGCGGCGTCGGCGTCGCCGACGAGTGCGGCCTCGGCGTGTGCGGCTAGGTCCCGGACGGTCCGGGTGCCAAGGCGGGCGGCGAGGGCCGGGTGGGCGCACAGCGCGTCGATCGCGTCGGCCAGGACCCAGGCGGCCTTCGGCTCCCGCAGGCCGCGGGCCGCGGCGTCGAGCAGCTGCGCGGCCTGCTCACCCTCCAGAGTGTCGAGGTCGCGGCCGAGGGCCGTGAGGAGGTACGGCAGGAGAGGGCCGATCGCGAGGCGGTCGGCTTCGGCCAGGACCGCGTCGGTGCCTCCGAGGTCCGTCAGCGAGGGGCCGGCGTCCAGCTCGTCGTCGGTCGCGTGGCTGGCCCAGTCCTGGAGCGCTTGATCCACGATGGGGGCCACGGTCCTCTCCCTCTCCTTGTCGCCGGCCGGTTCAAGAACGAGCAGCTTAGAACAGGTGTTCACCATCCTTGGTGATGAGGTGGTCTGCGGGGAGGGCGTCGACGAGTTCGGGTTGCGCCGTGGTGAGAACGACCTGCAGGTCGGGAAGTTCTTCGGCGATCGCCTGCAGCTCGGCGATCAGGGTGCGTGCCGGGACTTCGGTGACCTCCTCGGCGGCAACGGAGTCGATCAGGAGAAGGCCGGGGTGTGCCGCCACGCCGCGGGCGGCGCCCACGCGCAGCAGCGCGATGACGGTCGCGATCCGCATGCGGAGCCGGTCGCCGCGGCTGAGCTTCTTGAACGGGGTCGGCACCCCGGCCTTGACGGCGTTGACCTTGCCGGAGCGGTCGAGCCTGACGCTGTCGAGGTTTTGCACGCCGAACCGCGCCGCGAGCTCGACGATCTGGGCGTTCATCGCGGGGAACAGGCGCTTCGCGGACGCGTCGACGGCCGCGCGGACGGCTTCCTCCGCGGCGGCCAGGACCTGGACCGACACCGGGATGGGAGGCGCTTCGGGCCCTGAGCCGGTTGCCGCGAGCCGTCCGCGCAGCTCGGCGGCCCGGATCTCCAGCTCACGCAGCCGGTCGTGGGCCTGCGAGGTGGCAAGCGACCGCTCCAAACCGGCGGCCGCAGCGCGCTGGGCGGCCGCCGCGGCCTCGACCGCGTCCGCGGTGGCCGAACGCTGGCCGTTCGCCTCCCGCCCCGCCTCCCGCGCCCCCTCCAGGGCCTGCTGCAACTGTTCGAGCAGTACCTCGGCGGTCTCCGCGTCGACCTCGGGCAGCGGCCGCGTGCACACCGCGCAAGTCGCGTGCTCGCGCTCCTCGCTGCGCCGCCGGCCGCCCAGCGGCTCCTCGCACCGCGGGCAGCACACCGGGTCCAGCCGCCCGAGGACCCTCCGGGCCTGCCAGGTCTCCCGGGCGTCCAGCAGCGCCTGCTCCGCGCGCACCCGCGCCGCGGACACCGCCGCCACCGTCTGCTCAGCCTCCTCCAGCAGTGCCCGCTTCGCGCGCAGCTCCGACGCGGCCTGGTCGGCGACGCGCAGCAGCGGCGAGACGTCCTGGGCCGTCGCCGCGCGGGCCGCGTCGATTTCCCCGGTGACGCCGGTCAGTTCGGCCTGCCACGCCTCACGCTCGCTGCGGCGGGCTTTGGCGTCTCCTTCCGCGCGGCGCTGCCCTTGGGCGAGGGCCTTCTTTTCACGCCTCCCGGCGACGGACAGCTGGGTGAGCGCGGTGCTGTAGGGGATGTCGACGAACAACTCCATCAGGCGTGCGGACAGGCCCACGGCGTTCACATCGCCGAGGAGGATCTCGTCGCCGCCGGGGTTGAGGTAGCAGGCCCCGAAGTACGACGCCCACCCGTGGACCTGCGGCGCGCCTTCACCATCGGCGCCGCCGGTCGCCTGCCATAGGTTGGTGTGCTCCATGCGCAGCGCGTCCAGGAAGAACGCGCCGATGCAGCGGCTGACGTCGTCGTTGCCGGACGCGGTGGCCAGCAGGCGCACCGTGTCGTCGTCGGCGGTCAGCAGCTGGTCAACGGAGTCCGCGGTCAGGATCCTGCCCCGCAGCTGGGGGTGCGGGCCGTCGCCGGTGTCCAAGACGATGCGGATCGGTCGGCCGGCCACCGTGGCATCGACGCTCAGGTGCCGCAGCCAGGAGCGGACGTCGGGCGGCAGGTCCCGCGGCTCTCCGCGCAGCGGCCAGACCAGGAACTCCAGCAGGCTCGTCTTCCCGGCGCTGTTGTCCGGGTGGACGATCGCCCAGACCCCGCAGGTGAAGTCCTGCTCCACGGTGAAGGGGTCGCCCGAGTGCTTCACGCCGTGGGCCCGCAGCCGCATGACGCGCAGCCGCCGATCGGCCGCGGTCGGGCTCTTCACGGTGATGTTCGCCTCGGCCAGGGTTCGCTCGACCTGGTCGGGCGTCAGCCCCAGCTTCTCGGCGACGGCTTGCAGGATGTCGCCGGCGCTGGGGACGGCGGCCATGTCCTCCGCAGCGGCGGGATCCGTAGGTGCGGTCATGAAGCCTCCCGGTCGTTCTCGCCCGCGGGCACGGCGCGCGCGGCGGATTTCAGCCCCTGCAGGCGCGCGCGGGCCTGCTCGGTGATGGGTGCGATGTGCTTGCCCCAGGGGGTGTCGGCGTAGTCCCGAAGCAGGTACTGCCGGTTCTTCAGCTGGGTGCCGCCCAGTCCGTCGACCAAGTCCACGACCAGACGGGTGCGTTCGGCGTACCACTCCAGCGCCGGCGCCTCCGCCACCATCGACCGGGCCACTTCCCGGCCCCGTTCGAGCAGGAAGTAGATGTGCTCCACAACTCGGTCCTGGCCCAGGATCTGCGTCTTGCGCAGCAGCCCGCGCTCCACCAGCGGCGCCAGGGCGTCATCGAGCTCCTCGAAGGCCCCGTACTTGTAGCGCAGCATCGGGAAGCGCCGCAGGTCCGGTTCCTCGGACTCCAGAATCTGGGAGGCCAGGTCCAGGAGGCGGGGCACGTCCAGCGCGGCCGCGTACTCGTTCATCAGCTCGAAGGCGAGGTAGTCCGGATTGCGCACCCAGAAGTCGAGCTTCTGCAGACGCACCTGGGTGTGGACCATGCCCACGGCGGTGAGGGGCACGGACTCGCCCCCAGCCGCTGGCTTCGCGGCGGCATCGATCAGCAGCAACAACCGCACCGAATCCTGCCAGCGACTGGCCCGGCGTACCGCCACGGGTGGGATCATCGCGCTCCTTCGACACCAGCCGGACCGTCCCTTGGAACCATCCTCGCAGCGGCCAGCCCTGCGGAGCCAGACATCGGTGCAACGTCCCGTGATCTTCGGCGTTCGGAGAACACCGTGTCGTGGTACGTCCGCAGCCCAAGGACGAGGAAGCTGCGGCCCCCGCGTTCCGTCGATGAGCGGTGTCCCACTCGCAACTCGGGAAGCGGCTCCGGGAAACGGACCGGTCGGAAGGCCCGCACCGCGTCCCGGGCCGACTTCACCAGGTGCTCGGCGGGAAGCACCCCGCAGCCCCCCAAGCCCCATCGCTGGCTTCGTGCGCGCTGGCCTCGTCGGCCGATGTGCCTAGCCCGAGTTTCCGGGCTAGCTCGTCCCTGACCGACGTTTCTGCTGGTCAGGGGCCCTTTGGAGTACGTTGAGCTGTATTACCCACGTCGGCATCTTGCCTGGTCAGCGTTCTGCCTGGTCAGCGAGTTTCCACTGACCCGAATCCGCAGGTAGTGGCCTACGGGCAGTCAGGTGACGTCGCGTCGGTCCGTGGCGGGAGGTGAGTGGGGTCCGGGCAGGCCGGTGGCCCGGCTGTCGCACCGGGTGGGCGGCTTTCCAAGGCGGTGGGGTGGTGGTTGGGCCGGGTGGGGGCGGTGGTCAGGCGGCCAGGAGGTGCCGGTGGGCGCGGATACGGGCCAGTACCTGGGCGATCAACTCCCGGGCCTCGGCGGTAAAGTGCAACTCGTCGCGGCGGGCGGTGGTGGTCCAGCGGGCCGAGCGGCGGATCAGCAGGCGTCGGATGGTGGCGATCCGGCGCCGCGCGGTGCCCAGGGGAGCGAGCATCTGCAGCCAGGCCGACAGACATCCGATGCGGTTGATCTGTCAAGCGGCAGCGACTTTCAGGTTCTGGTCGCGGGTGGGGAAGGCGGTGGTTTCGTCGTAGCGGAGTTGCTTGTCGAGGCAGTGGTGGAGGCAGCCGAGGAAGCGGTTGAAGAGGTTGCGTTGAGCGGTGGTGTGGCGGTCTCCGCTGTCGCGGCGTCGGTCGTAGTGGGTTCGGGCGCCTGGTGAGGCGGTCAGGGCGGCGAAGGCCCAGACGTAGCCGACGGCGGCCAGGCGCTGGTTCTTGACGCGGCGGGCCATGACGGCGAGGCTTTTGCCGGACGCCCGGGTGACCGGTGCGGCCCCGGCGAAGGCCTTCAACGACCGGGCGTCGGCGAAGCGGGATCGGTCGTCGCCGATCTCTGCGAGCACCCGGGCGCCGGTGAGGGAACCGAGCCCTGGGAAGCTGGTGATGATCTCGGCGTCCGGGTGCGTCTCAAAAGACTCCACCGCGGCTTGGGCGAGTTCCTCCGCGCTGACGCAGGCTGCCTCTAATTGCCGCAGCAAGGCCAGGGTCTTGACGCCCATCGCCCGTTCAACCAGGGGAAGTTGACGCATCTGCGGGATGCGTAGGGCGGCGTGGAGCCGGTCGGCTTCCTTGTCGATGCCGCGTTGGCGGCCCGCTTTCTTCAAGGCGGTGCGTAGGTGGGCCCGGGTGAGTTTGGCGCCTTGCTCGGGGGTCGGTGCCGCAGCCAGCAGAGCGCGGGCGGTCGGGGAGGCGAGGCCGTCGCGCAGGTCGTGGACGGCTGCCAGGTATCCGGGGTAGTACTCGCGCAGGTGGGAGCGGAGCTTGTTGCCGGCCTGGGTGCGGTCCCAGACCGCGTCCTGCTGGGCCCGGGCCAGGACGGTGATGGACTGGGCGAGTTCACTGTCGGCGGGAAGGGCGCGGTGGTGGGCGGCGTCGGTGCGCAAGATGTTCGCCAGGACCATGGCGTCCAAGTGGTCGGACTTCCTCCGGGAGACCGCGTGGCGGTCGCGGTAGCGGGCGGCGGCCATCGGGTTGATCGCGTAGACCGGTCGGCCGGTGGCGCGCAGGCAGGCGACCAGCAGGCCGCGGGAGGTCTCGATGGCGACCGGTATCGGGGTCTCAGCGCTGTCGCCGTGTGCGGCGAGCAGGTCCAGCAGCTGGGACAGGCCCTGGGCATCGTCGCTGATCCGGGCCCTGGCTAACAGGGTTCCCTCGTGGTCGATCAGCGCGATGTCGTGGTGGTCGCTGGCCCAGTCGATGCCGCAGGTCACTCCTGTGCTCATGGTCGTTCACGTCCTCTCGGTCGCGGTTGGCGTGGTCGCTGCTGGTCACAGCCGTGCGGGGCACGCGTCTCCCTAATGGCAGGGCTCGATGGCCCGTCATCCGATTAGCCGTTCGTAACCCCAGCGACCCGCAGGGCCCTCCGTCGTGGGCAGGAACTCCCCGGTTCCCGGCGAAGTGAGAGGTGACCCCTGCGGGTGGCTCGGACCACGATGTCCAACGATCCGATCATCGGAGTTGTCACGGTATGGACGACGGCGTGGTGCCCGCCTGCCTGTCCGGGCGGCTCGGCGGCCGGGGTTGTAGGTGGGCGTCGCACCGGCGCCGTCGTCCATACCGGAGCCACACAGGCCCCACCATCTGCCAACAGGGCTTCGCATGCCCAGGTGAGAGGTAGCGGTGGCCCGCGCGTTCTACCGTCAGCCGAGTGCCTGGAGCGGTGAGGATCCGGCCGGCATCAGCCGGCCCAGCTCGGCCGAGAAGTGATCCAGAAAATCGATGATGCTCTCGGAAGCCTTCTGCCCCAGTGCCTTGGGGCCGAAGAACTCAACCATGTCTTCCAGCGTGTCCGGTTGAGCGTGCAGCAGCCAGTCGTCCAGCCGGATCAAAACGCTCAGCAGGTGCTCAGCCTCCACGCAGTCCAGCACGATCACGCAGTCCGTCGGGTCTCCATGCGATTCGCGAACCATCACGATTCCACCTCTTATGAGCCTGGGTGGGGTGCCGGGACCGACCGCTCTGGTCAGAGGGATCACGCCCCTGGTGGGCAGCAGGTCTCGTGCCCGGCACCCGCTTACAGCCCCATTAGGTTGTAGGCCAGCAACGCGCCCCACATCCATAGACTGTTGACCGCGTGGGAGCCGGACGGTAGATGGTTGAGCCCTGCCCCGTAGGCGGTGTCCCGGAAGAGCTCCTCGATCCTTGTGCGGCGGCGGAATTCCCATTCCGCCTGCGTGATCTCCTCCTCCAGGTCCAGCTCCTCGTTGGTGGCGAAGAAAGAGTAGGCGAACACCTCGTCCAGCTCGCCGCCCAGAGCGAGGGCGAGCTGGTCCTTGCCCACGGTACGCGCCCGTCGCGACCGCGCATCGGCGGAGATCTCCTCCACGTCGTAGCGCACCCGCCGGACCACCACACGCGTGCCCTCGGGCCAGCCGGGCGGGACATAGTCGATCAACGCGACCTGTGCGCCGTCGTAGTCGACCGCGTCGATCCAGTCATCGTCATGCACACGCGTCACGGCCCGCCACAGCGGAGCGGTACGCGGCACGGCCAGCCGAAACAGGCCCTCGCAGGCGACGATCTTCTCGGCGACCTTGTGCGAGTAGTAGCCGGAATCGCCCTGGAAGAGGACCTGCCCGCTCGCGCCGGCCGCGCGCACCGCCTCCACCGCCCGGTCGACCTGGTCCAAGGAGACGGTACGCCCGTCGGAGCGGCCGTCGAACAGGTCGCCGACCAGGAGTACTTGAGCTTCGGCCCAGTGCGCGGCATGCACCCGCCCGGCGATCTCCCCCTTGTACGAGCGGATCACCTGCTCCTTGCGCAGCGAGTACACCTCGATGTCTTTTGCATCCAGGTCGATCGTCACCCGCCCGGCAAGGATCCGGGCCCGCTCGCCGACCGGCAGCGCGGCCAGCGCCCTGCCCGTGACCTGGGCCGAGGCCCGCTCGACGCCCTCGCGCCGGGGCTGGTCGAACCGGGCCGCCAGCGTGGCAGCCGTCGTCGACGGCGGCACCGGCGCGGGCAGCAGCCCCTCACCGACCACATCCGCACGCAACCGGTCGAAGCCGACCAGATGGTCCTCTCCAGTCAGCTGCACCGCCGCCATGGCCAACGCGAACTCCCCGCCGGACAAGCCCCGGTCGCGCTCCTTGACCGGCCCGATCTGCGCGTCCAGGGCCGCGGTGATGCCCAGCGTCCGGTCCAGCTCGGCCACCATCACCAGGCCGCCGTTCTCAGTCAGCGCCTCGTCCGGCGCACCGAGGCGGGCCCGCAGTCGATCCCACCGCTTGCCCGGGGTCCGAGATGAGGTACGGCGACGCGATATTGTTTTCACTCGGCAGGTGTTCTTTCTGGTAGAGCGATCAGGCTTCGACAACCTCGATCATCTCAAACCAGCAAGGACACCTGTCGTCGTATCAGCTGTTGAACCAGTCACTTACCTGCGGATTCGGGACTGACGGCAGGTGGCTCTCGCGGGTCGTGGGAGAGGCCAGCATAGCCAGCGGTTGTAGGTAATACGCCATGTGGCATCAACTCGCCTATTTTATAGGGTAGTTGGGTCATATCGATCATGTAGCCCGGAAACTCGGGCTAGGTCCTTGAGCGGCGCGATTCTAAATAGTCCGGTGCCCCGCAGCGTATGAGGGCATGTCAGGCGCGTTCGCCCGCCTGCGGGGGCAGATCCCGGGATCCCTCGCCCACCGCACCGCGCACACGACATCATGGCAACGTGCTCCGTCAGCCATGCCGTCTTCAGCGCTCGGGAGGCAAACCGTGACCGCCGCTGCGTGCGAACGGATCCGCCACGCACTGGCGGCGTTCGCCTGCGAACGCCAAGAGCTCGCGGCGGGACTCGCCCGGTTCGCCGGGCAGCCTTCGCCCGGGTCCGCTGCCGTAGCACTCCTGGACAGATGTCTCACCCGGGTTGCCGAGGAACCGGAACTGCCGAACTGGCTGGAGCTGGCTCGGGTTTGGCGGTGGTTCGGCCGCATCGACCCCCACGGTGACCCGGAGATCCTCACGAAGCCGGCCCAGGCGGCCTTGTTCGCGGTACGCCGGGATGTCGCCGAGCTGGACGACGAGTCCCTGCGCGCCGCCGCGCTGGATCTCGCCCCCCGGTCCTGGTTGCTGGAGGCGCTGGCCGACGCCGTGCACGCGCACGCGCCGGACCGCGACGCACCAGTGGACCCCACCGAGCCGATGGACGAGCACCGTCGCCGCACCGAGGCCCGACGGCGCTTTTTGACCACTGCGGCCGAACACGAACTCCAAGCCGTGACCTGCGATCCGTCCCGTGCGTGCGGGCCCGCCGCTCGCAGCGCGCTGATCTGCGCCCTGGTATGGCGCCTTCCCGCGCTCACCGCCGTATTCGCACATGTGGTCGACGAACCGGCCGTACCGCGCCTGGCCTGGCAGCAGACCGGCCCGGGTAACTGGCGGGCCACCGAGCGGCTACCCGGCGCCGTGGCACCGCTCAGCGCCGAGGTCACCAGGTGCCCGACGCGGCCCCAGCGCGAAGCCGGTCTCCCTCTGGCCGTAGAGGGCCCCTACAACTGGTCCGTCACCTGGGATGCGCCTGATGCGGGCGAGGCCATCCGGCTGGAAGCCGGCCGGGCCTCCGGCCGCGGCTACGCCCAGTGGCAGGCTGAGCAATTCGTCGACCGGCTCAGGCGCACACCCGGCGGCGCACGCCACAACGGGCGCCTGCTGATCCCCGTGGACCCGGACGCCACCGACCCCGCAATGCCGGCGCGAACGCTCGGCCTGGCCGAGGTGCTGCACGCGGTCATCGACCGCTTCGAAGCCGACCTCGCGAACCCACCGGTGCCGCTCTCGCCGCCGTGCGTCTCCTTGCCCCACTCCCAAGAGCAGGAGCCCCGCAGCGCCGCAGCGATGATCCTCACGGACCTGGACGCCCCCGTGCCCGCGGGCAGCGAACCCGCCAACCACGCGGGTGTCGACGAACCCGCCTTTACCGCCTTCCTCGCCGCGCACGCCGTCGTGCTGACCACGACCGCCCGCGCCTACCTCGCCGGCCTGGCGGACAGCGGCCCCGGCCCGGACACCATCGCCCACCGGCACCAGGCCGCGATGCGCTCCCTCGCGGCGCTGCTGCAGACCAACTCCCGGGCAACGGCCCTGGCGGAGAGCGAGATCGGCCCTCCACCGAGCAGCGGTTACCAGGCCCTGCTCGACCCGGACCGGCTGATGGACCACCTGCGTTTCCACGCCCCGCGCGAAGACCGCCCCCAGGACCTGACACCGCAGCAGTTGGCTGCCGTACGGCAGGAGATCTGCGAGGGCCTGGCCGCCGTCGCCGTGGCGCGGATGCGTGAGGTCCTGGCCCGCCCGTCCGGCGGCCACGACCACATCGAGGACGCCGTCCGCGACGTGGTCCAGCGCATGCTCACCTACCCCGACCCGCACGCCAGCACCGGCGAGATCGGCTCCGGCGACTACCACCTTCCCGACCTGCCCATCCGCTTCACAGTCTCCTTCCACACCACCGACAACCCGGCCGAGGCCGACCTCCTCTACTCGCCGGCTGATCCTCGCCCCGCCCACCTGCGTCTGCCCGTGTCTGCCGACTGGAGCCACCAGGTCATCGCCGCAGAGGCCACGCTCGGCGGGCGCCCCGTCACCGAGGTACTGCACCGCGACGAAGCCGGACGCCCTCACGTCGCCCGGATCGTCGAGATCGACACGATCCCCACCTGGCCCGACCAGCCCGGCGACCGCGTCCAGTGGCACCTCACGGCCGACACCCGGATCGTCAACATCGACTGGACCGGCACCCGGCCGCGCTTGTTCACACCCGAGCCCGCCGCAGACCGGTAAGCCCCGCCACACCAGGCAGCGTTTCCGACACGGCCTTCGATCCCCGGCCATCGCCACCGAGCTCCGAGTCCACGACCGTCTCAGCGCGCATCCCGACGAATCAAGCACGAACGGGTCCGGATATGACCGTCCCGTTTCTCCTGCTGTTCACCGCGGACGGCGGCGCCCCTTGTGGCGGCCCGGCCCCGTAGAGTCGCAATGACCAGGGGAGACGGAGGCGTTGTGGGTAAGGCGAGCAGGGCAAAGCGGGAACGCAGGGGACGGCAGCACCGCACGGGCCACAAGAGCAGCGAGCCGGACGTCATCCTGCCCAGCAGCGGCGAGCACAGCCTGGCCAGCGGCTACTCCCTGGGCATGTACACCTACGGCAAGCACCTCGTCTCCGGCCAGATGCCCGAGTGGCTCCAGTGGGCCGATCCACTGGACCTGCTCTTCATCGGACTGGCCTGTGAACCGGGCTATCTTCCACCGGATGGCGAATACGTTGTGGCGAATGGACGAGAGGCATGGCTCGACAAGCTGCGCCCCACACCTTCGTGGGAGGGCGTGGAGGACCTGATCCGTCTCATGGTGCGCTTCGCCGTCGAGCAGCAACTTCCCATCGACAGTTCCGACTTCCACCTCCACTTCGCCCGACGGCTGGCGGCCGACACCGCGCTGGCGTGTCGGCGCCCCCTGCCTGCTGAGCTACGCCCCGCCCGTGCTCTGGCCGGCAGCCGAACCCTCGCCGAACCCCATGCCTTTGCCCGCGCTGTAGCCGGCCGCCCGATGGCCGACGGCAGCGAACTGGCCGACCTGCTCCGCCTCGCCGAGGTCGACCTGGACGTGCCCTGGGACACCACGCCCCATGACGCGCTGCGCTTGGGCATGCGACGACTGAGGCGCTGGAGCATGCCGAGCGAGATCATCCCCGCCCTGGCGCTGTTCGCCGGAATCCACGGCTTTGACGACCAGGACGCCGCCGACTTCCCGGCCTTCGGCGCGCGGGCCTCGGCCTGGCTGACAGGCATTCCCGAGGGCACGCCGCTCGCAGAACTCGCGGACACGATCTGCGCGGGTGTGGCCGAGCGACGCGCGGCCGCCGACATCCTCCGCGAGATCCTCGCTATGCCACAGGCAACATTGCCGGTGCCCGAGGAGGACTGGACCTGGAGATCATCCACGGGCCTGGCGGCCGTCCGGGAGGCGACTGCACTGGGCCTGAGCCCGCTCACCCGCCATGGTCAGGTCATCATGATGGACCCGGTCCAGGACGCAATCATGGCGGCTCTCCAGGAGGAGCAGGAGACCATGGCCCTGCGCAGCACGCAGCGGGACGCCTTCGGCTGCCCTCTGCCCGACGACGGCTGGTTCGCCCAGGCCCAGCGCATGGTCTCCAAGGAGAACATCGCGCCACCCCGTTTCTCCGCCGCCACAGCTCACGCCACCGAGCACACGGGCCTGATGCCGCCATTGCCCACCGGATTCCCTGACCCGGAGCACCAAAAGCGATGGGACCAGGCGGTCGCCGAATACTGCGATGAGCATCCGGACACCGAGCACGACCCGCGCACCGAAGGCCTGCGCCGCGCACAGCAGATGCTCGCGTTCGAGACCTTCGTCGCCCACCGTCACCCTCGCGTCGGCCAAGCCGTCGTCGCCGAACTGCGCGCCCACCCGACCAACTGGCGCGTGGACATGCTTGCCACCGGATTCCCCTGCGACACAGCAGACGAACTTGCCCAGCCAGCCGTCCGAGCCCGCCTGGATGAGCTCGCGCGAGCCTTCGACGTCGCCTCCTCCAGCATCGA
>JAFAUH010000256.1 GCA_019243445.1 Streptomycetaceae bacterium
GTCAGCCACATCTTCTGGCCGTTGATGATGTAGCTGTCACCGTCTTTCACGGCCTTGGTGCGGATTGCCGAGACATCGGAACCGAGCCCCGGCTCCGACATCGAGAACGCGCCGCGGATGTCGCCCGCAGCCATCTTCGGCAGGAAATAGTCCTTCTGCTCCTGCGTGCCGTGCTGCCCCAGCATGTAGGCGACGATGAAATGGGTATTGATGATGCCCGATACGCTCATCCAACCGCGGGAGATCTCCTCCACGCACAGTGCATACGTGAGCAGGGACTCGCCGAGACCCCCGTATTCCTCCGGGATCATCAGGCCGAAGACGCCGAGCTCCTTCAGCCCCTCGACGATCTGGGTGGGGTATTCGTCGCGGTGTTCCAGCTCGGTCGAGACCGGCAGGATCTCCTTGTCGACAAAATCCCGGACTGTGGAGAGGATCTCCTGCTGGATCTCGCTGAGGCCCTCGGTCTGCTGCAGGCGGCTCATCTCTTACTTCTCCTGGGGCTTTTGGGGCTTCAGCTCGGAAACGGGCGGGCGGCCGGGTTGCTCTCCGCCATGCTCCTTGCTCGCCGACGGAGTCGGCTGATGCGGTGCATACGTGGCGGTGGGGACCATGACCTTGCGGCGGAAGACACAGACCAGCGTGGAGTCCTGCTTGTAGCCCCTGGTCTCGACATAGACGATGCCGCGGTCGTTTTTCGATTTACTCTCCCACTTGTCGAGCACGGTCGTCTCGCCGTAGATCGTGTCGCCATGGAAGGTCGGCGCGACGTGCCGCAGCGACTCGATCTCCAAATTGGCGATCGCTTTGCCGGAGATATCCGGGACGGACATACCGAGCAGGAGGGAGTAGATATAGTTGCCCACCACCACGTTCTTGCCGAAGTCTGTGCTCTTCTCGGCGTAGTTCGCATCCAGGTGGAGCGGGTGGTGGTTCATGGTGAGCAGGCAGAAGAGATGGTCGTCGTATTCCGTGACCGTCTTTCCGGGCCAGTGCTTGTAGACCGCGCCGACCTCGAACTCTTCGTATGTCCGCCCGAATTGCATTCAGTCCTCCAGCTTGTTCGATCGGCGGATCTCGTCCACGACCCGGCCGATCATCCCGCTGATATCGAAGTCCTTCGCAGTGAAGACGGCGGCGACGCCCTCTGCGCGGAGCGCCTCGGCGTCCGCGGTCGGGATGATGCCGCCGACGATCACCGGGACATCGTCCACCCCAGCGCGCCGCAGCCGCTGCAGGACATCCGGTACGAGTTCGAGATGCGAGCCCGACAGAATGGACAGGCCCACGCAGTGCACGTCCTCCGCCACGGCCGCTGCGACGATCTGCTCGGGGGTGAGCCTGATGCCCTGGTAGACGACCTCGAAGCCGGCGTCGCGGGCGCGTACCGCGATCTGCTCCGCGCCATTGGAGTGACCGTCGAGGCCGGGTTTGCCGACCAGTAGCCGCAGCTTGCCGACGCCCAGTTCCCTGGCGGTGGCGGCCACCTTGGCCCGTACGGCGGCGAGCACGGTATGGTGCGCGCCCTCCGCGGCGACCGCGACCGGCGCACTGCTCACGCCCGTGGGGGCGCGGTACTCGCCGAAGACATCGCGCAACGCAAAGGCCCATTCACCGGTGGTGACGCCCGCTCGGGCGCACTCCAGCGTTGCCTCCATGAGGTTGGTGTCGGTGACCGCCGCGGCCTTCAACATCTCGACCGCGGCCTTGACCCGCGGCTCGTCGCGCTCGGCGCGCCAGGCGGCGAGCCCTTCGACGACGCGGGCCTCACCGGCCGGGTCGACGGTGTGGATCGCGGTATCGAGATCGGCGGTGAGCGGGCTGGGCTCGGTGGACTCGAAGCAGTTGACGCCGACGACTTTGTCCTCGCCGGACTCGATACGGGCACGGCGCAGCGCGTGCGAGGCGACCAGTTGTGATTTGAGGTACCCCGACTCGACAGCCGGGACGGCCCCACCCATCTGAAGCACCCGTTCGATCTCGGCCATCGCCTCGGCGGCGATCTCGTCGGTCCTCGCCTCGATGACGTGACTGCCGCGGAAGATGTCCTCGTACTCCAGCAGATCGCTCTCGTGCGCGAGTACCTGCTGGATGCGCAGGCTCCACTGCTGATCCCAGGGGCGGGGCAGGCCCAGCGCCTCGTTCCAGGCGGGCAGTTGGACGGCGCGGGCGCGCGCGTCCTTGCTGAGGGTGACGGCGAGCATCTCCAGCACGATGCGCTGGACATTGTTCTCCGGCTGCGCTTCGGTCAGCCCCAGCGAATTGACCTGGACCCCGTAACGGAATCTACGGTGCTTAGGATCCTGGATGCCGTAACGCTCCCGGGTGATGGTGTCCCAGAGGCGGGCGAACGCCCGCATCTTGCACATCTCCTCGACGAAGCGCACACCCGCATTGACGAAGAACGAGATGCGTCCGACGACATCGCCCTTGCGATCCTGCGGCATCTGGCCCGAGGCGAACACCGCATCGAGGACGGCGATCGCTGTGGACATGGCATACGCGATCTCCTGGACGGGTGTGGCACCCGCCTCCTGCAGGTGGTAGCTGCAGATGTTGATGGGATTCCACTTGGGGATGCGGTTCACCGTATAGGTGATCATGTCAGTCGTCAGACGCAGCGAGGGGACGGGCGGGAAGACATGCGTCCCCCGTGAGAGATACTCCTTGACGATGTCATTCTGCGTCGTGCCTTGCAGTTGGGTGATGTCTGCCCCCTGTTCCTCGGCGACCACCTGGTACAGCGCCAGCAGCCACATGGCCGTGGCGTTGATGGTCATCGAGGTGTTCATCTGCTCCAGCGGGATGTCGTGGAACAGCCGCCGCATGTCGCCAAGATGGGCGACCGGAACCCCGACCCGGCCGACCTCGCCGCGGGCGAGTACATGGTCGGGGTCATAGCCGGTCTGGGTCGGCAGGTCGAATGCGACCGAAAGGCCCGTCTGGCCCTTGGCAAGATTCCGCCGGTAAAGGGCGTTGGACTCATCTGCCGAAGTATGGCCGGCGTATGTGCGCATCAGCCAGGGGCGGTCCTTGCGACGCTCGCTCATCAGCTGTCCCGGCTGTGTTTATCGGTCCGCTCTGCTGGCGCGTCACGGCTGTGTTTATCGGTCCGCTCCGCTGGCGCGTCACGGAACAAATTTATAGCGGGCAGGTGCTTCGCGCGCATTTCCGGATCGCGAACGCCCAGGCCCTCTTCTGGGGCGAGGCACAGGATGCCGACCTTGCCCTGGTGGAGGTTGCGGTGCACCTCGTACGCGGCCTGGCCGGTCTCCTCGAGCGGGAAGACCTTTGAGAGCGTCGGGTGGATCTTGCCCTTGGCGATCAGGCGGTTGGCTTCCCACGCCTCGCGGTAGTTGGCGAAGTGCGAGCCGATGATGCGCTTGAGCGACATCCACAGGTAGCGGTTGTCGTACTCGTGCATGTAGCCGGAGGTGGAAGCGCAGGTGACGATTGTGCCGCCGCGGCGGGTGACATAGACGGATGCGCCGAAGGTCTCGCGGCCCGGATGCTCGAAGACGATATCCACGTCCTCGCCGCCGGTCAGCTCACGGATGCGCTTGCCGAAGCGCTTCCACTCCTTCGGGTCCTGGGTACGCTCGTCCTTCCAGAACCTGTAACCCTCGGCGTTGCGGTCGATGACCGCCTCGGCGCCCATCGCGCGGCAGATCTCCGCCTTTTGCGGCGAGGAGACCACGCACACCGGGTTGGCGCCCCCGGCGAGTGCGAACTGGGTGGCGTAGGAGCCGAGTCCGCCGCTCGCACCCCAGATCAGCACGTTGTCGCCCTGCTTCATACCGGCGCCGTTGCGCGAGACGAGCTGGCGGTATGCGGTGGAATTGACCAGGCCGGGGGCGGCGGCCTCCTCCCAGGTGAGGTGCGCCGGCTTGGGCATCAGCTGGTTGGATTTGACGAGCGCGATCTCGGCGAGGCCGCCGAAGTTGGTCTCAAAACCCCAGATGCGCTGCTCCGGGTCGAGCATCGTGTCGTTGTGACCGTCAGGGGACTCCAGCTCGACGGACAGGCAGTGGGCGACAACCTCGTCGCCGGGGTGCCATGCGTTGACGCCGGGCCCGGTGCGCAGCACGACGCCTGCCAGATCGGAGCCGATGATGTGGTACGGCAAGTCGTGCCGCTTTCCGAGCGGCGCGGACTTGCCATAGCGCTCCAGGAAGGCGAAGGTGGACATCGGCTCGAAGATCGACGTCCACACGGAGTTGTAATTCACCGAGCTGGCCATGACGGCCACCAATGCCTCACCGGGCCCGAGTTCGGGCACCGGCACCTCCTCCACATGCAATGACTTGCGCGGGTCCCGGTCGCGCGTGGTCAGGCCGGAGAACATCTCGGCCTCGTCCTTGTGGACGGTGACGGCACGGTAGGACTCGGGCAGCGGCAGCGCCGCGACATCGGCGGCGATGCCGGCTGTGCTGTCTGACG
>JAFAUH010000221.1 GCA_019243445.1 Streptomycetaceae bacterium
GGGGACCGTCGCGCCTGGACAGGCCGGAGCCCTGGCGCGCGGAGTGCGCGCCAGGGCTCCGGCCGTCGAGTGCGGCTGACGTCACGCGGTCTATGCGTCCCGACGCTTGAGCACCACCGCACCCGCCACGATCACCACGACCACGTAGAGCGCGAAGACCCCGCAACCGGGCCACGCGGACAGCTGGTGCGGCTCGCTGTGCAGCACGGTCAGCGCCTGGCCCGCGTTGCTCGGCAGGTACGGGCCGATGTCGTTGATCCAGGAGGACGGCAGCGCGTGGAGGATCAGCGGCAGGACGAACAGCATGCCGAAGACGCTCGCGATGCCACCGGGCGTGGAGCGGGTCACCGTGCCCATGGCGACGCCGAACAGGCCGACGAGGGTGAGGTAGAGCGCCGTGCCGAACACCACACGCGGCACGCCGGAGGCCGACAGCGTCGTCTGGATGTGCTGGGAGGCGAGCATCGACTGCCCGGCGAAGAAGGAGAGCAGCGAGGCGACCGCGGTGACGACCAAGGTCACGCTGCCGAACACCGCGAGCTTGGCCCACAGCACCGGAAGCCGTTTGGGCACGGCGGAGAGCGTGGCCCGGATCATCCCGGTCGAGTACTCACCGGTGACTACGAGCACGCCGAGCACGCCGACGGCGAGCTGTGCCAGCACATAGCCGTCGATGCTGCGGCCGGCGGCATCGAAGCCGATTTTCTCCGCCATGGGCAGGTGCGGCCAGCGGTTGGCCGTGCCCCAGCAGGCGAGCAGTGCAATGCCGATCATGGAGATGACCGCGACCAGCAGCGTGATGTAGGTCGAACGCAGTGAACAGAACTTGATCCACTCGGACTTCAGCACCCGCGATTGCGTCACCTTGCCGCGATTCGCCGCGGCTGTGGAGCTGGCGGTCGGGGTGGGGGCGGTCGCGGTGCTCATGCGGCCCTTCCTTCGGTTGCGGTGCCTGCGGTCTTGCGGGTGGCGGCAGGGACCGCCTGATACTCCACCGCGTCATGGGTGAGTTCCATGAACGCCTCCTCCAAGGAGGCGCTCTGGTTGGTGAGTTCGTAGAGCACGACGTGGTGATCGGCTGCGGTCTGGCCGATCTGCTCGCTGCTGAGCCCGGTGACGTTCAGCACGCCTGCCTCATCGCTGGTGATCGTCACGTCGGGGCCCGACAACTGCTCGCGCAGCCGCTCGGCGTCCGGGGTGCGCACCCGCACGGTGTTGCTCGACGCCTGGCGAATGAACTCCTTGACCGAGGTGTCCGCGATCAGCCGGCCGCGCCCCACGATGATCAGGTGCTCCGCGGTCAGGGCCATCTCGCTCATCAGGTGGGAGGAGACGAAGACGGTCCGGCCTTCGGCGGCCAGTGCTTTGAGCAGGTTGCGTATCCACAAGATGCCCTCGGGGTCGAGCCCGTTGACCGGCTCGTCGAGGATGACGGTGGCCGGGTCGCCGAGAAGCGCGCTGGCGATACCGAGCCGCTGTCCCATACCGAGCGAGAAGCCGCCCGCGCGCTTTTTCGCCACTTCGCGCAGGCCGACGAGTTCGATGACCTCCTCGACACGGGAGCGCGGGATGCCGGTGGTCGCGGCGAGCGCCAGCAGGTGGTTGAAGGCGCTGCGCCCGGTGTGGATGGCGCGGGCCTCCAGCAGGACGCCGACCTCGTGGAGAGGGGCCGGGTGGTCGGCGTAGGAGCGGCCGTTGACGCTCGCCCGGCCCGAGGTGGGTGCGTCGAGGCCGAGCAGCATCCGCATCGTGGTGGACTTTCCGGCGCCGTTCGGCCCGAGGAAGCCGGTGACCACGCCGGGCTTGACGGTGAAGCTGAGGTCTTCGACGGCCGTCTTGGGGCCATAGCGCTTGGTGAGTGAGGTGGCTTCGATCATGAGGTGCTTCCTCGTCGGCGGACAGACAGGCGGCGGGGCGATCCCCGGCTGCCACACACGCTAAGCGCCACACGGCGCCGGAAACGAGCACCGAGGGGTGGAACCGAACCCACGGCGGTGTACACCCTGGGGCGTACGGCCGTACTCCGGCTGGTGTACGGCTCCGCTGCGTGGACTGCTGCACAGCTCCGCCGTGCGGGGCCTCGGCGTACGGCTCCGCCGCAGCTCAGCCGTGCGGCGGCTCGCCGCTGAGCCGGTGGTCGGCGAAGCTCAGCGCCTCCTCCGCCAGGTGCCGCAGATGACCGTCGCCGCGACGGTGCTCCGCCCTTCGGTCCGGCTCGCCCTTGGCGCGGCAACGGCCGAGTGGGCGGCGGTGTCACTTCTCGTCCATGCCGTGATGCGGACCATGGGGTGGGGAGGGGACGAACCTCCGCTCCCGGGATAACGTACGGAAACGGCACGGATCCGTCGCGCCCGCAGGCCGATCCCGTCCGGCCCGCGTGACTTCCGCGATGGGCATAGCGTGGGAAGAGAGCGCTGTGCGGCTGCCCGGCATCGACCAAGGGAACGGAGCCGGACCATGGTGGCAACAAGCAAGACGCGCGCTACTGACAGCGCGCATCCCCAGGCGTCGACTCCCAGGAGCAGGTCTTCTGGGCCTCGCGCGGCAGCGGAACGCATCGTTGCGGAGCAGTCGATGACCCTTGACATAGGCGGGCACCGAGTGGACCTGCCTCCGATGGACCAGCTCGGCTTCTTCGCCGGCCTCGGTGTCCTTGCGGCTGTGGGCTTGGTGGAGTGGCCAATCGCGATCGCCATAGCCGTCGGGCACGAGCTTGCCCGCAGTCGCCATGGCAGGGCACTGCGGGAGTTCGGGGAGGCGATGGAAGAGGCGTGACGACGTCGGTCTTCCCCCGCTGCACGGTGCTGTTCCCTGCTGGTCAGGCGGCCGCCGGATGCCGCCCCCGGAGCGCGGAGGCGGCACCTGACCACAACGGTTTGTCCCGGCTTACAGAGTGCGCTGCAGGCGGTCCGCCATCAGTTTGGCGAAGCGCGACGGGTCCTTGAGCTCGCCGCCTTCCGCGAGCAGGGCCATCCCGTGGACGAGTTCGGCCGCTTCCCCGAGATCCGAGTCGGCCTCGCGTTCGGCTTGGGCCTTGCACAGGCTGTCGATCAGCGGGTGGTCTGGGTTGAGCTCCAAGATCCGCTTGGTGTCGGGCAGGCTCTGGCCCATGGCCTCGTACATGCTCCGCAGGGCCGGTGTCACGTCGTAGGTGTCCGAGACGATACAGGCCGGGGAGACGGTGAGCCGAGAGGAGAGCCGGACCTCCTTCACCTCCTCCCCGAGATGGGAGGTCATCCAGGTCAGCAGTCCCGCGTACTTCTCCTTCTGCTTCTCGCGTTCGGCCTTGGCCTCCTCGTCTTTCTCGTCCTCACCGTCGAGCCCGGCCTCTCCCTTGGCGACGGACCGTAGCTGCTTGCCGTTGAATTCGGTGATGGCCTCGACCCACACCTCGTCGACCGGATCGGTCAGGAGCAGCACCTCGATCTCCCGGGCCCGGAAAGCCTCCATGTGGGGGGAGTTCTCGATCGCCGCCCGGGACTCGCCCGTCATGAAGAAGATGTGCTCCTGGCCTTCCTTCATGCGCTCGATGTACTGCTGCAAGGTGGTCGGCTTGTCCACGTCGTGGGTCGTGGCGAACGAGCAGACAGCGAGGATGGCGTCGCGGCTTTCGTAGTCGCTGAGCAGGCCCTCCTTGACCACCCGGCCGAACTCCTTCCAGAACGTGGCGTAGCGGTCCGGATTGCCCGACATCATGTCCTTGACGGTGGACAGCACCTTCTTCGTCAGCCGACGGCGCATCAGCTGGATATGGCGGTCCTGCTGCAGGATCTCGCGGGAGACGTTGAGCGAGAGGTCCTGGGCATCGACCACGCCCTTGACAAAGCGCAGGTACTCGGGAATGAGCTCTTCGCAGTCGTCCATGATGAAGACGCGCTTCACGTAGAGCTGCACGCCGTGTTTTTGCCCCCGTGTGAACAGGTCCTGCGGCGCGTGCGCGGGCAGGAAGAGCAGGGCGTGGTATTCGAAGGTGCCCTCCGCGTGCATGCGGATGGTTTCGAGCGGGTCCATCCAGTCATGGCTGATGTGCCGGTACAGCTCGTGGTACTCGTCCTCGGTCGCTTCGTCCTTGGACCGGGTCCACAAGGCCTTCATGGAGTTGATGGTCTCGGGACCGGGCTGGTCACCGCCATCACCTTCCGTGTCTGCCGCCGACTCGTCCGTCCCGGCTTGGGCCGCGGGCTCCGGGGCCATCCGGATCGGCCAGGTGATGAAGTCCGAGTACCGCTTGACGATCTCCTTGATCTTCCAGCGGGCGGTGTAATCGAAGAGCTGGTCCTCGGTGTCTGCCGGCTTGAGCCGCAGCGTGACCGCCGTGCCTTGCGGCACGTCGTCGGCTGTCTCGATGGTATACGTGCCCTCGCCGGTGGATGTCCAGCGGGTGCCCTGGCTCTCTCCCGCGCGCCGGGTCAGCAAGGTGACCTCGTCGGCGACCATGAAGCTGGAGTAGAAGCCGACACCGAACTGGCCGATGAGGTTGTCCGCGTCGGCCGCGTCCTGCGCCTGCTTCAGCTCGTGCAGGAATTTCGCGGTGCCTGAGTTCGCGATCGTTCCGATGAGCTTGACCACCTCGTCGTACGACATGCCGATGCCGTTGTCGCGAACGGTCAGCGTACGGGCGTCGTTGTCGACCTCGATCGCGATATGCAGGTCCGACACATCGGCCCCGAGCGTGTCGTCGCGGAGGGATTCGAGGCGCAGCTTGTCCAGTGCGTCGGAGGCGTTGGAGATGAGTTCGCGCAGAAACACGTCCTTGTTCGAGTAAATCGAGTGGATCATCATCTGCAGGAGCTGGCGGGCTTCTACCTGGAACTCGAACGTCTCGGTCGGCATGTGTGTGGATTCCTCCTCTTTATCGCCAAGTGGCGGGTCATTCTCTCTCCGTTGCAGATCAACGTGCCGCTGGGGTCTCCTGGTTCCAGGACGGGCGCGCTCATCGAGGCGAGTTCGTGCCATTGCCGTCCGGCCGGTCCGCGTGGCCGGGATCCGGAAGTTGCCGAGTTGCCGGGGCAGTCCAGCTCGGCTGCAACGGTCTCCATGCCGGCGGCCGGGGCGCTGGTCCGGTGCGGAGTCTGCGAGCTCAGGAGTGTTCGAGGTAGGGTGCCGGGCCGGTCAGCGGGTCGATGGCGGGTTCGTCGGCGGCGACGGTGAGGGCGCGCAGCGCCTGCACGAGACCGGCGCGCTGGTCGGCGGGCAGACGCGCGACGATCGTGGCGATCTCCTCATGCCGACGGGCCTGCACTTGTCCGACGAGCCGGTGCCCGTCTGCGGTCAGGCGCAGGATGACTTCGCGCCGGTTGTCTGGATTGGTCTGGCGGTTGACGAGGCCGATCGTCTCAAGCTTGTCGACCATGCGCATCGCCGTGGACGGGTTGACCGCCAACGCGGATGCGAGAACCGCGAGTTTGATCGGGCCTTGATTCTCCAACACGACCAGGGTGCGCAGTTGCGGCAGTGTGAGCGTGGCGTCGATGTCGGTGAGCGCGCGGGCGGACAGGGCAACGAACAGCCGGGAGGCGGTCATGACCGCAGCGATGACCTCTGTGACATCGTGATCGAGAGGTGTACGGTCTGCGCCCGGTACATCCGTGTGGAGCGGCTGCCGGCCGCTGCTCGCCCGCTGTCTCATACGGCCTTTATATCGCCCATCGGATGGAGATCCGAACATCGGATGCCCCGCTACGCCAAAATCTTGGCCTATTGAAATTATTGCTTACTGCAATGATAGTCTGGTCGGCAGACTGGTCCCAGCGTAGGCGCTGCCAGGACTGGAGAGGGGCGGTAGCAGATCCGGACGTTGCGGTAACGGGCATGCTTCGGCCGCGGCGGCTGGGACGACCGACCATTCAGACAGCGAACAGCGGAGGTGTTCCGTGGTGCAGGCCCATGCTGCCCGGTTCCAGAACAAGGACAAGGACACAGCACGGCGGCCCGTCAGCCGTCACCATCAACCGAAGAGCGCGCATTTGGGAGACTTCGACGTCTCGCCGCGCGTGGTGGCGATCTCTGTACTGGCGGCGCCCATCGGCGCCGCCTCGGCATTCGTCGCGGCCGGCCTGCTCAAGCTGATCGCGCTGTTCACCAACCTCGCCTTCCACTCCCGCTTCAGCTTCGCGACCAGCACGCCCGGCGACACGACACACCGCTGGCTGATTTTGGTGATGCCGGTCATCGGCGGCCTGGTGATCGGGCTGATGGCTCGGTACGGATCGGAGAAGATCCGCGGTCACGGCATGCCCGAAGCCATCGAAGCGATTCTTGTCGGCGGCAGCAAGGTCCAGCCCCGCGTCGCCATCCTCAAACCGTTGTCGTCCGCGATATCCATCGGCACCGGCGGGCCATTCGGCGCCGAAGGACCGATCATCATGACCGGCGGGGCCGTCGGTTCGATCGTCGCCCAGTTCCTGCGCGTCACCGCGGATGAACGCAAGACCCTGCTGGTGGCCGGGTCCGCCGCCGGAATGGCCGCGACCTTCAACGCCCCTTTGGCCTCGATCCTGCTCGCCGTCGAACTGCTGCTGTTCGAGTGGCGGCCCCGCTCCTACCTGCCGGTCGCCGTCAGCGCCGTCACGGCGGCCATCGTGCGCGGACCGATCCTCGGTACCAAGCCGATCTTCGGCGGCGCGCAAGTCCCCATGCACCTCCCGATACCGGCTTACGGGTTGTGCGTAGTCGCCGGAGTCGCCGCCGGACTACTCGCCCTTCTCGCCACCGCGCTGGTGTACTTCTCCGAGGACACCTTCGCCAAACTGCCGATCCACTGGATGTGGTGGCCCACGATCGGCGGCGCGATCATCGGCGTCGGCGGACTGATCGAACCTCGCGCTCTCGGCGTCGGCTACGACGTCATCGGCCAACTCCTCACCGGCCAGGCAACGGTAGGGCTGATCTTCGGCATCCTCGTCGTCAAGACGCTGATCTGGGGCCTGTCCCTCGGCTCTGGCACATCCGGCGGCGTCCTTGCTCCGATGTTCATGATCGGTGGTGCCCTCGGTGCAGCCGAAGGCATGGTCTTCCCTCACATCAGCCCTGGCTTTTGGGTCCTTGTTTCGCTCGCCGGAGTGCTCGGCGGTGTGATGCGCTCACCGCTGACGGGCATTGTGTTCTGCGTGGAACTCACCCACGAGATCAACGCCATCATCCCCATGGTCGTCACCGCCTCGTCCGCTTACCTGCTCTCAGTGATCATCCTCAAGCGGTCCGTGCTGACCGAGAAAATCGCGCGCCGCGGCCTGCACCTGACACGCGAATACTCCGTGGACCCACTGGAGGTCCACCTGGTGCGCCACTTTGAGATCCCCGTCGCCACGGTGTTCGCCGCTGACCAAAGCGCCGCCGAGGCCACCGCCATGCTGCAGGCAGCACACGAGGGCAAGGACGTCGACGGGCTGTTGGCCCAACGGCTCTACCCGGTCCTTGACCAGGACGGGCGCCTGACCGGAGTGGTCACCCGAGCCGAACTCCTCCACGGCGATCTCCACGACCTCCGGCCGCTGGCAGAACTCGCCCGGCCTGCCATCACCGTCCACCCCGGCCAGACCCTCCGAGAGGCCGCCGGCATCATGGCCAAGCACCGCATCACCCGCGTACTTGTCGTCGACGGAGGCGAATGCTGCCACGTCGAAGGCGTACTCAGCCTGCGGGAGCTGTTGCATGCTCGCCGCATCGACCTGCACGAAGAACACCACAGCGAGCGCATCCTCACCCTCCAGCTCCTACGCGGCTTCCGGCTACGGAACACGGATCCGAACGAGAGTGCTGCCGTGCAGTAGGGCGCGAGGCGGAGACCGGCAGGGCCGGGCTCGCTGTGTGAGAGCGAGGTGTGCCACTCGAAAATCCGATCCGGAGCTTGCGAGCTGCGGCAATGTCGTGCAGTCAAGCAGGCCGGGCGTACTCGTTGATCAGGCCGCATGCATTCCAAGATCGGTGATCAAGACTGTTGCTTGCGCGAATGATTTATCGGCACTCGCACTGCTGGTTCGTCTCGCCCGTGAGCTTTTCATCCATCTTTGCGAGCTGCTGGTGCAGCGCTTCGTGTTGTGCTGAGAGCGCCTCGAAGTTGGAAGTGAGTCGTTCGAGCAGTTCCTTGGCCTGGACATCCGTCTCGAAGTCGTGTTGGGCGAGTTCGCTGGAGACCTGGTCGCTGCGCTTGGCGGCAATGAGGAGGATCGCCCCTTGCAAAGCCGCGAGGCAGGAAAGGACGAGGTTGAGAAGAATGAACGGGTAGGCGTCGAATCCGTGCTTGCCGTTGAACAGCATCCATGCCCCGAGGAAGCCAAGGGAGCCGAAGACGAAGTTCCATGAACCCATGCTGTTGCGCATCTTGTCGGCGGCGCGTTCGCCGAGTGTGAGTTCGTGAGGGCTGCGGACTCCGGGGTGGCGGTACCAACCGTGGATCTTGCTGGCGATGTCCTTGCGGGCGACTGTCTGCTGCTGAGTGGTCATGGGCAGGGATTGTGCCATGCGCGGCGCAGTCGGCTTCCAGGCACGGTGGGTATGACGGGCCTGGGCGGGTTCGCCGGGGGCATCGGAGGGCGTGCGATACCGTGGCGCGAGCACGGCTGTCCACAGCGCGACCGTGGTCCTCGACGGTATCGAACACGCCGGTCAGGGGCGTGCATGCGTCGCGGACGCAGTTGCCGACCTCACGGGCCTGGTCAGGGTGACATTGACCGGTGAGGTCGCCCCTGAAGGACATTGCCCGTTACCGGGCATCGCGGGATACCTGAAGGACGAGCCGACGCATCCCACAGGCAGCGTGAAGCACCGCTTGGTCCGCAACAGCGGCTCGAAGAACCTGAGGAAGGACAGGCAGAGCAGGTGCAGCGCCATGCCGAACGAGCATGCCATGAGCGCCGAGCGCTGCAAAGCTCCTGATCAGATGCTGCACCCGACTTCTGGCACCTCATAACCGGCCGACGCGCGGCACTCCTGCGGAAACGTGCCGTGAAGGAGGTATGGCCTGGCAGGCACCGAGGAACTCGAACGAGACCCATCGGATTCCATCGGGGACACTCACCACATGAGCCGTATCGCCGCTGTGCACAAGGTGCTGGCACCGTACCGGCATCAACAGCACGAGATCACCGATCTAGTCCACGCCTACCTGCCCGCTGCGCAGCGGGCGGTCCTTGACCGCCTGCATGCTGCAGCGAAGGTCCGCTGCCGCCATACCGTGCTCCCACTGGACGGCTATGCCGCTCTCGACGGCTTCGGCGCAGCCAACGACGCGTTCATCACCGCCGCGGTGGAGATGGGCACCCAAGCCGTCGGTGGCGCGCTGCATACGGCCGGCATTCCGCCGAGTGCCGTGGACCTGTTGGTTTTCACCTCAACGACCGGCATGGCCGCTCCCTCGATCGACGCCCGTCTGGCCGGCCTCCTTGGTCTGAGACCGGACACCAAGCGCCTGCCGGTCTTCGGACTCGGGTGCGTCGCCGGAGCGGCCGGCATCGGGCGGCTCCACGACTATCTGCGTGGCTGGCCCGGACACGTCGCGGTGCTGCTCTGTGTCGAGCTGTGCTCGCTGACCTTCCAGCGGGAGGATCTCTCACCGGCCAACCTGGTGGCCAGCGCCCTCTTCGGCGACGGCGCCGCCGCACTCGTCGCCTGCGGCACCGGGAGAGAGCCTCAACCGGTCGGCCCGACGGTGGTGGCGACCCGCAGCCGCCTCTATCCGGACACTGAGCGGACCATGGGCTGGGACATCACCAGCAGCGGCTTCCGCATCGTACTCGATCCCGGTATTCCCGGCATCGTTCGCGGCCATCTCGCCCAGGACATCGACGGCTTCCTCGCCGACCATGGCCTCACCAGGCGCGAGATCGGCACCTGGGTGTGCCACCCCGGTGGGCCCAAGGTTCTGGACGCCATTGCGCAGGCCCTCAGCCTGCCCGAGGGCGCACTCGACCTCACCTGGCGCTCCCTGGCAGAGGTGGGAAACCTCTCTTCCGCCTCGGTGCTGCATGTGCTGAGGGACACCCTCCAGCGCAAGCCCCCGGCCGGAACGTGGGGTCTCCTGCTCGCCCTCGGGCCCGGCTTCTGTTCTGAACTGGTCCTGCTGCGCTGGTGAACGGAGAACACATCGATGGTCTGGTACACGATGCTGATAGGGGCCGTCGCAGCCGAGCGCTTGGCCGAACTGACGCTCGCCCGCCGCAACGCCCGCTGGAGCCGGGCGCACGGCGGCATCGAGGCCGGGCAGGAGCACTACCCGGCGATAGTGCTCCTTCACACCGGCCTGCTCGCAGGGTGCCTGATGGAGGTGTGGATGGCTGGTCGACCCTTTGTACCGGTCGTGGGCTGGCCCATGCTGGTAGTTGTCGTCCTCGCCCAGGCCTTGCGCTGGTGGTGTATCGGCACACTGGGGCCGCGGTGGAACACCCGGGTGATCACGGTTCCCGGCCTGCCGCGTATAACTGGTGGCCCGTACCGGTGGCTGCGCCATCCCAACTATGCCGCCGTGGCAGCCGAGGGCGCCGCTCTCCCCTTGGTGCACAACGCCTGGATGACCGCCATCGCTTTCACCCTGTGCAACACCGCACTCCTGACCGTACGCATCGGCTGCGAAGAAGCAGCCCTCTCAGCAGCGGTCGCAGGCGCTCCGCGCGTCGAACAGGTCGCCGGACAAGACGATGCAGCACGGCGCAACCTGCCCTGCTGACAGCCCACTCGCCTCCTCGGGCCGCCCCGCGCCGGCTGTGCGACCTGTTTGTCCGGCATCCATGCGGCCGAACCCGACTACACCTCCGCTGCGCTGCTGGTGGCACCGTCCGGCGCGAGGCCCTCGACCACGTCCTCATCATGAACGGGGCCCACGCCCGCCGGCCAGATCCTTGTGGCCTACGAGCGGCACCATAACGGGCAGCAGGCTTACGGGATGGAGGATGACAAAGCGGGCAGATGCAAAACATGACCAAACTGGGCCTTCCGGACATCGTGCGGGCATGTTTGTTCGATCTCGACGGGGTGTTGACCAAGACCGCAGTCGTACACGCCGCCGCGTGGAAGCAAACCTTCGACGATTTCCTGCGACGGCGGGAGGGGCCCGGTTTCCGCCCCTTCAACGAGGTGGCCGACTACGACGAGTACGTCGATGGCCGTCCGCGTGCCGACGGAGTGCGGACGTTCCTCGCCTCGCGGGGGATCGAACTGTCCGAGGGAGCCGACGACGACCCGCTGGAACGGGAGACGGTGCACGGGCTCGGCAACCGCAAGAACGTCCTGCTGCTGGAGAAGATCCGCACGCAGGGTGTCGAGCCGTATGCGGGATCGGTGCGGTATGTCCAGGCGGTACGGGCGGCCGGGCTTGGCACGGCCGTCGTTTCGTCCAGCACCAATTGCCGCGATGTCCTGGCGGCCGCAGGTCTGGAGAACCGGTTCGACGTGCGGATCGACGGCGTGGTGGCTGCCGAGCGCAAACTGCCCGGCAAACCGCGTCCCGACACCTTCCTGGAAGCCGCGCACGACCTCGGCGTCGAACCCGGAGCGGCGGCGGTGTTCGAGGATTCCCTGGCCGGTATGGACGCCGGACGGGCCGGCCACTTCGGGACCGTAGTGGGCGTCGATCGCGTCGGCCAAGCGGACGCGCTGCGCGAACACGGTGCCGACATCGTCGTCAAAGACCTCGCCGAATTGCTGGAGGGTTCCACGTGATCAGCCATTCCGCCTACACGGTCGAGCCGTGGTGCCTGCGCGAGATCGGGCTCCACCTGGACGTCCTGGCACAGAGCGAATCGGTCTTCGCCCTGTCCAACGGGCACGTCGGCTGGCGTGGCAACCTTGACGAGGGCGAGCCGCATGGCCTGCCAGGCTGCTACCTCAACGGCGTGTACGAGCTTCATCCGCTGCCGTACGCGGAGGCCGGCTACGGGTTCCCGGAGTCCGGCCAGACGGTCATCAACGTCACCAACGGCAAACTCATCCGGCTGCTCGTCGATGACGAACCGTTCGATCTGCGCTACGGGCGACTCCGCTCCCACGAGCGCATGCTCGATCTGCGCACTGGGTTGCTGCACCGGGAGTGCGAGTGGACCTCGCCGACCGGCCGGACCGTCCGCGTCCGCTCCACCCGCCTGGTCTCCTTCACTCACCGGGCTGTCGCCGCAATCGCCTACGAGGTGGAGCCACTGGACACCCAGGTCAATCTCGTCGTTCAGTCGGAACTCGTCGCCAACGAGCAGCTGCCCCAGTTCACCGGCGATCCCCGGGTCGCCGCCCTGACGTCCCCCCTCCAGCCCGAAGAACACGCCGCGGCGGGCACGCGGCTGCGCCTGGTGCACCGCACCGCACGCAGCGACCTGCGCGTCGCGACCGCCGCCGACCACGTGGTGACCGGCCCGGCGCCCACCTGGACCTCCAGCGAGAGCTCGGACGACGTGGGCCGCTTGACTATCACCACCGTCCTTGGCCCCGGCGAGACGCTCCGCCTGGAGAAGCTGGTCTCCTACGGGTGGTCCGGGGCGCGCTCGCTGCCTGCCGTCCGGGACCAGGTGGATGCCGCGCTCGCAGGAGCGCGCAGCACCGGCTGGCAGGGCCTGGTCGACCAGCAGCGGGAATTCCTCGACGGCTTTTGGGGATATGCCGACGTCGAGGTCGACGGTGACGTCGAGATCCAGCAGGCCGTCCGCTTCGCCCTCTTCCACGTGCTGCAGGCTGCTGCCCGGGCCGAGCAGCGGGCGATCCCGGCGAAGGGCCTGACCGGCTCCGGGTACGACGGGCACTGCTTCTGGGACACCGAGATCTTCGTCTTGTCGATGCTCACCTACACCTCACCCGACTCCGTCGCCGAGGCGTTGCGCTGGCGCCAGAACACGCTGTCCGCGGCACGGGAGCGCGCCCGCCAGCTGGGGCTGAAGGGCGCTGCCTTCCCATGGCGGACCATCGAGGGGGCCGAGTGCTCGAGTTACTGGCCGGCCGGTACCGCGGCCTTCCACATCAACGCCGATATCGCCAATGCCGTGATGTGCTACGTCTCGGCTACCTGCGACGAGGAGTTCGAACGCGAGACCGGTGTCGAGCTGCTGGCGGAGACGGCCCGGCTGTGGTGCTCGCTCGGACATTACGACTCCTCCAGCCGTTTCCATATCGACGGCGTCACCGGACCCGACGAGTACAGCGCGCTCGCGGACGACAACGTTTACACCAACCTCATGGCCCAGGCGAACCTGCGCGCCGCTGCCGATGCCGCCGAACGCCACACCGAACAGGCCGCCGCCCTGGGGATCGACGAGGAGGAGACCGCTCGCTGGCGGGATGCCGCGAAGGCAATGACGATTCCGTACAACAGCGCGCTCGGGATTCATGAGCAGTCGGCGGGCTTCACCGGCCACCAGGTGTGGGACTTCGTCGACACCTCGCCCGACGACTACCCGCTGATGCTGCACTTCCCGTACTTCGAGCTGTACCGCAAGCAAGTCATCAAACAAGCGGATCTTGTACTGGCGATGTACCTGCGTGACGACGCCTTCGAGGAGGACCAAAAAGCACGGAACTTCGCCTACTACGAACCGCTCACCGTTCGTGACTCCTCGTTGTCGGCCTGCATCCAAGCGGTGATGGCGGCCGAAGTCGGCCATCTTCGCCTCGCCTATGACTACTTGGGAGAGACAGCGCTGATGGACCTGGACGATCTGGAGAAGAACACCCGAGATGGCTTGCACCTCGCTTCCCTTGCGGGGTCCTGGATCGCCCTGGTCGCGGGCTTCGGGGGCATGCGCTACCACGAGGGAACCTTGTATTTCGCTCCCAGACTGCCCGAAAGGCTCAGTCGGCTGGCTTTCTCGGTGCACGTCCGGCAGCGATGTCTGCGGGTCGAGATCACCAACTCCCGGGCCTCGTACACCCTGGTGGAGGGAGAACCGATCCAAATCCGACACTACGGGGAGCCGGTGACCGTACCCCGCGGCACTCGGCAGATGCGTTCCATCAAGCCTCCGACTGCCTTGCCGGAACCCACCCAACCTCCAGGACGCCGCCCCGAGCGCCCCCGCAGAGTCGAGTCGCCCCCAATGAGGGAAACACCGCTTGCACGATGAGTGCTGGTCTCATGATGAGTAACGCAGCCCCAGCGCGGCGAGGGGCGACGGTCAGCCGGGGTGCACCCGGGCGTCAGTTGCGGGTGAGTGTACGGGTTGCCGCTGCCGCGATCGCGATGCCCAGCGTCCAGCCGAGTACCGTCAGTACGACTGTGACCACTGCGGGGACACCGTGGTACTGCCAGACATCGGACTGGCCGAACCGCATGACCGGAATCAGGTGATCGGCGGCGTATAGCACCGGGTTGAACACCGATTTGTCCTCCGCATTGATGTGCTGCGGCTTCACCGTGCTGAAGTAGCAGCTGCCGGCCACCAGCAGACCGGTCGCCCAGCCGATCGCCCGCAGCGGCCGGTAGCCGTAGCCGACCAGGAGGTCGAGCAGGTGGCCGGGAATGCGCTGCCACCAGGGCAGCCGGGCGCGCTGCGCCCGCTGCCGGGCCAGCAGGACCGTTCTGGCCTCGCCGTCGTTGCCGAGCGAACGGTAGGAGGCCGCCAACTGCTCGTACGACTGTGCGCGAAAGCCGCCGACCTGGCGGTTGTCGGAGCGCTTGACCTGGCGCTTGAGCAAGTGCAGCCTCCCCTGCGCCCCGGCATACCGGCTGAACGGGCCGTAGGTGAAGCCGTCGAGGTTCAGCCGCCCTGGCCACGCGTCGAGATCGTCACGAATCCCGCCGACCGCGTTCGCCGCATACAAGGTGAGCAGCGCGCCGGGGCTGTCCATGCCGACCAGGTCCAGGTGCCCGGTGATCCGGGCGCCCGTCAGGCGGATCTCGTCGTCGGTGTGGAAGCCGGAGCCGAGCCAGAGGCTGCCCTCGACGGTCATCCGGCCACCGTGCAGGGCGGGATGTCCGGGCGGAGAGTCCAGCCTCGCCCCGCTGAGATTGAGATCGGCCCCGAACCTCGCCCCGGTCAGCCGCACCGAGCCTTTGGCCGTGAAGGGCTGCGAGCCGTCCTCGGCCGGATACGGGCGGAAGAACGCCTCGCTGGCCACGGTGAGCGAGTCGCCGTGCAGCGCGGCGCGGCCCAGGCCGTTGAGCCTGGCGCCGTTGAACAGCAGCGAACTGCCGATGTGCGCGCCCGGCATCCGCAGCTCACCCAGCGTCTCAAGCCGCTGAGCCAGTAGGCTGCGCCCGACCCGCATGCCCCCGGCGTTGAGTGATGTGCCGCCTGGCTCGGAGTTGCGCAGCGTGGCGTCGATGAACGTCACCTGGCCGCCGATCTGTGCGTTGATCAGGCAGAACGAACCGGTCACCTGGGTCCGCGAGGCGAACAAGCTGCCCTCGACCCGGATTCCGTCGGCATGAACGGCTCGGCCGTCTACCCCGGTGATCACGGTGTCGCGCAGGTCCAGCGTGCCGTGTACCTGTGCTCCGTATGCGCTGAGCAATGTGAGGTGAGATCCACTCAGATCTATCGCCGCGGTGACGGCCTCATCGAGACCGACCGGCCCATCGAACCGGCACCCCCGCAGCATGAGCAGCGAGGAGACCTGCCCATGATCGACGAAAAGTTCCCCGGTGATCCGCGCCCCGGCGAGCCGGACCGCCGCCACCGCCCCTGCTGTGGCCGGGCATGCGCCCAGCAACAGGGCGGCTATCACCTCACCGCGTACGGTGCGCTCGGCCGACCATGTGTCGGCGTTGGCCGGATCGTCGACGCTCGGGTCACCGACCCGCAGATCGACTGGCTCTCCCAGCGGAAAGGCCCGCCAGACCCGCCGCTCGGCGGGGGAGAGGCGGCCAAGGCGGGCAAGAGAGTGGGAAGTTGCAACACCGGTGGGACGACTCATGGCGTCATCCTGCCGCAACCGCAGGTGGCTGCGTTGTGCCGCCAAAGATCATACAGGCCGATCTGTACCTTGAAGGCGCTAATGCAAGGTTTGGATGCATATGTACAGTACTGCGGAGATGGCGAGTTGGAGGAAGCCGTTGTGGACGGCGTTGCGGCGTTCTCAACGGATCCTCAAGTGCCGAAAGCCGTAGAGCCAGGAAAGGGCGCACTTGGCCGCCCATCGGAAGGCGTCCAGGCCTGAGCCGCGTCGCCCCGCACAAGACAGAGCGGGGACTGGAAAACTCGTGGCTCAGACGGTGGGCGTGGGCGATAATCGGACGCGTGTTCTTGACGATAGCCGCCACCGGTACGCCGGAGGCCCCGGCCACCGACCTGGGCTTCCTGCTGCACAAGCACCCTGACAAGGCGCAGGCGTTCCCCACCTCGTACGGCACCGCGCACGTCTTCTACCCCGAGGCGTCGGCGCAGCGGTGCACCGCTGCGCTGCTGCTCGAGGTGGACCCGGTGGCGCTGGTCCGCCGCAGCCGGGGCAAGGGGCACGGCGGAACCCCGGACAGCGCGCTCGCGCAGTACGTCAACGACCGTCCGTACGCGGCGAGTTCCCTGATGGCGGTGGCGATTGGCACAGTTTTCTCCACGGCTCTCAAGGGCGTGTGCCGGGCGCTTCCCGAGCGCGCTGTACAACCGCTGCCGCTGCGTATTGAAGTGCCCGTAGTGCCGACGCGCGGGGGAGGGGAGTTGGTGCGCCAGCTGTTCGAGCCGCTGGGCTGGACGGTGAGCGCGCAATCCGTCGCGCTCGATGAGCGGTTCCCGCAGTGGGGCGAGTCGCGCTATGTGGCGCTGACGCTTGACGGTAGGCAGCGGCTGTGCGACGCGCTGCGCCATCTCTACGTCCTGCTGCCAGTGCTCGACGATGCCAAGCACTACTGGGTCGCGCCGGACGAGGTCGACAAGCTGCTGCGCGCCGGTGATGGCTGGCTCGCCGGCCACCCTGAGCAGAAGCTGATCACCTCCCGCTACCTCGCTCGCCACTGGTCGCTGACCCGGCAGGCGACGGAGCGCCTGGAGCTGGCCCGGCTCGCCGAGGTGGACGACAGCGCGGCCGAGGAGATCGACAACGCGGTCGACGACCCGTTGGAGGAGACGGCGGATGGCACGCAGCCCACGGAATCGGCGAATGCCGGTACGGACGAGAAGGCCGAGGCCGCCGCCGGTACCGACGCAGCGCCCAGCACGGACCGGCCGCTCTCGCTCGCCACCCGGCGACGGGAGGTGATCGTCGCCGCCCTGCGCGCCGCCGGTGCCACGCGGATCCTCGATCTCGGCTGCGGACAGGGCCAGTTGGTGCAGGCGTTGCTGAAGGATCCGGCGGTGGTCGAGGTCGTCGGCGTGGATGTCTCGGCACGCGCGCTGACCGTCGCGTCGCGGCGACTGCGGCTGGAGCGGATGTCCGAGCGGCAGGCCGCCCGCGTCAGGCTGTTGCAAGGTTCGCTCACGTACACCGACGCACGGCTGAGGGGGTACGACGCTGCGGTGCTCTGCGAGGTGGTTGAGCACCTCGACCCGGAGCGGCTGCCCGCGCTGGAGTACGCGGTCTTCGGCGCCGCGCGGCCGGCCACCGTCGTGGTGACCACGCCGAATGTTGAGTACAACGTGCGCTGGGAAACCCTGCCGGCCGGACAGGCACGCCACCTTGACCATCGCTTCGAGTGGACCCGCCAGGAGTTTTGGCGGTGGGCCGGCCCTGTGGCGGAACGCTACGGCTACGCGGTCGAGTTCGCCCCTGTGGGCGACGAGGACCCCGAGGTCGGCCCGCCCACTCAGATGGCGGTCTTCCACCGCCGCAGCAACGATCCGAACCCGACCACGGACAACGATCCGAACCCGACCACGAACGAAGGTAGAGCGGCATGAGCACGCACCACAACGACGCGCCGGCGCCGCGACGGGTCCTCGGCGTGCCCGACCTGTCCCTCGTGGTGCTGGTTGGATCGAGCGGCTCGGGCAAGTCGACCTTCGCCCGCCGCCACTTCCGGCCGACCGAGGTGATCTCCTCCGACTTCTGCCGGGGACTGGTCAGCGACGACGAGAACGACCAGAG
>JAFAUH010000257.1 GCA_019243445.1 Streptomycetaceae bacterium
CCCCGTAGCCGGCGTCGGCGACCACCGGCAGGTCGGGCAGTCCCCACTCCTCGTCGCGCACCTCGTCGAGGGCGTCCAGGGCCAGCCGCCACTTCTCGCGGTGCCGCACCGCATCGGGGATCTTGGCACGCTCACGGCGCTGCCGGACCGGATCTTTGATGTTGACCCATCGGTGCTCGATCGCGCGGTCGCCGAGACAAAGCGCCGCAAGCGGGAAGCGGAGAGCGACGGTTCGTTCAACGGATCAACGAATTCGCCAGTGAGGCCGGCTGTTGAGCCAGCGGCGTCCTCGGTCTTTGCCACGGACGCTGCGGCGTCTGCGGACTTCGCCCGGTTCGTCGCCGCCACCAATACCGACGCGACGGCCATTGAGCAACTGCACGCCGATGTTGCGCGCCTGTCGCGGCACTACGTCAGTCACCCCCTCGCCGAGCTGTACGCCGAGATCAGCACGCTTCGGCGGACAGCATTCGATCTGCTCAAGGGGCACCAACGCCCCACGGACAGCGCCGAGCTGTACGTGATCGCTGGTCGGCTGTGCGGCTTGTCGGCGCACGTGTGCCTCGACGTGGGCGACTACGAGGCGGCAGCGACTCAAGCGCGTACCGCCTGGGCCTGCGCTGATCTGGTCGGTCACAACGGGTTGAGGGCCTGGGTGCGGGCCGCGCAGTCGCTCATCGCCTTCTGGAACGGCGACCCGCTGAGTGCCGCTGACCTGGCACGGGCCGGCCAGCAGTTCCCTGCGGCCGGAAGCATCGGCGCGCGACTGGCCAGCCTGGAGGCTCGTTCCCTCGCCGTGGCCGGAGACCACGAAGGCGCCGCGGCTGCCCTCATGACGGCCGAACGGGCACGCGAGCATGCGGACGGCGCCGACGAGGTGCAGGGCATGTTCGCGTTCCCGGTAGCCAAGCAGTCCACATACGCCGGGACTACATACCTTGCGATCGGCGGTCCCGGACATGTGCGACAGGCGATCAGAAGTGCCGAGGCGGCCGTTCGCCTGTACCAGGAAGCAGATGACGCAGACCAATCCGTCGGCGACCTGTTCGCGGCCCATATCGATCTCGCACGCGGCCACATGATGGCAGGCAGCGTCGATGGCACGGAGGCCATGCTCGGTTTCGTGCTGGACGCGCCGCCCGAAACCCGCTCGGCCAGCATCGCCCGCCGACTTGGTGATCTCGCCGGAGAGCTGGGCGCGCCCGAGTACCGTGGTTCCGCCCACGTAGCGCACCTACGCGAACAACTTACGGAGGCCGCCATGCAGCCAGCCCTCCCCGCCACGCCCCCGAAGCGGGGACGGTGATCCGACTGTCCGCCGAACACGATGCAGCGGTCACGAACCGGGCCATCCTGACCGGCAGCGCGTATAACAATGAGCACGCACTCGCCGCTCGCCAGTCGCTTTATCGGTGGCAGCAGCCTCGGTATGACTTGCCGGGTCTTGTCGTAGACCGGCTGGGGGACGTACGCGGCACCGTCGTTGACGTGGGGTGCGGTAATGGAAAGTTCATTCGGCGGCTCAATCAGGACCGCCCCGACCTGCGCGTGCTTGGGCTCGACGTATCACCCGGCATCCTGGCCGGAGTGCCGCGACCGGTCGGGGTCGCGGACGCCGAACGACTGCCGTTGCGGTCGGGCAGTGTCGATGCGGTGCTCGCGCTGCACATGCTCTACCACGCCGCGGACATCCCCCAGGCCATTCATGAACTGTCGCGCGTGGTCACCGGTCGCGGTGTGCTGATCGCCTCCACGAACAGCGAGTACGACAAGGCCGAGCTCGACGACCTTTGGCAGCGTGCTGCGGGTGATGTGCTGGGGCGTGAGCGGGGACCGGCGCGGATTTCCTTGAGCGCGCGGTTCTCCTTGGAGAAGGCCCCGGCGTTGCTCGGTGAGGCGTTCTCCACCTTGGAGACGATCAAACTTCCCGGGACGATCACGGTGCGCACCCCCGAGCCCGTGATCGCGCACATGCAGTCGTATCGGGCATGGGCTGATCAGCACGAGGTGCCGTTCGAGGCCACTATCGAGCGCGCACACGCGATCTTGGTCCGCCACATCGATCGGCACGGGGCATTCGAGATCAACGCCCTGGGCGGCATCCTCGTCTGCTCTCGATAGGCCGCTCCCCAGCCGCTCCTGAAGTCTCTCCCGAACGTGTGAGGTGCGCCTTCAGCGCCTACGCCTGGTGACAGGCATGACCTCCTGCCGGGGCTGGCTCGGTGTGCCGAGGGAGTGCCGTGGGGCGGGGCTGTGCTGCTGGGTGGTGCGTAGAGTCGCGACCCTCGCACGCCGGAGCTGCTGTTCGAAGACGCACGAGTCCGGGATGGTCGGCTTCACGACGCCCGGCACACCGCCGCCACCGTGCTCATGCTGCTCGGTGTGCCGGATCGCGTCATTGACCAGATCATGGGATGGGAACCGGGCACCTCCGCGCGCATGCGGGCGAGGTACCTCCATGTGCCGGACGCCATGCTCAAGGACGTGGCCCGGAAGATCGCCAGTGCCATCTGGGGACCCCAGGAAACACCCCCTGTGGACAAAAACCAGGACAACGAGGGCTGAGAAGCAATGACGAAGGGCACCGCTGGTGATCAGCTGCGCCCTTCGTTTTGCCTGCTCAGAGGCGGTGCGGAGGATACGAGATTCGAACTCGTGAGGGGTTGCCCCCAACACGCTTTCCAACTGTTCGTCCGGGCGTTCGGGTGGGGCCGGGGACGTCCTGACCTGCGGTGGAACGCCTCGCTGGGTGGGCTGCGGACGGGGCCGAACGGGGGTGAATGCAACCAAAACTGCAACCATGAAGCTGCCCGTTTCCCCAGTTCATGCCAGCGGAGCAACAGCTCTCAGACCAGGCTGGCGATGGTCTGTTGCGCGAGGGCCGCAATGGCTACCAGCCCGGGGACACCGCCGCAGTGTTGGTAGATCGAGTTCATAAGTGCCCGCAGCGCGACGTGATCTTCTGCGGCTCGCGGGAGGCGCTGCTCGACGGCCGCGATCTCTTCGAGGCATGCTTGTCGAGCTGACCCCATCGGTCGGCTGACACTGCGGCGACGCCCAGCACCTCGATGTCGGCGAACGGATGTCCAGGTGCGTGCGAGGGAGCCGGATCGGCAAGACGCCGCGCCACGAAGTCGTAGAGTTCCTCGACCGTGAAGTCCCTGAACGCGTTGGGGGCGTCGCGCTGGTGCGTGGTGAGCAGTCTCTCAAGGTCCCCTGGTATTCGGGGCTTTCCGTCGACTTTGCTGTGGTTCGCCCGATCGGGTGGACGGCACGGTGCCGGTTCCACGTCGATACCGATCGACGCCGGGTTCCAGATCAGACGCCCCGCCCCGATGAAGTGCTCCTTGGACGTGCTCCGCCGCCACTCGCGGGTGTAGGGCAGCGCCCATGACTGGAACCGCTCCCTCCGCAACTTTGCGGCTTGTACGGGTTCGGGACTATGCCCGGTCATGAACTGCGCGGGGCGCATTTCGTACAGCAGCCGTTGCGCTACCACCCGGTCCTTGTAGAAGGCCAGCCACATGCCGACAGCCGAGATCGCAAGCCCCCACTGCCACGGCCCGACTCGCAGCAGCGCGATGGCGAGTCCTGGCGCAGCGAGGAACGATGCCAGCGCTCGTCTCTGGTACCGGAGACGTTGAGCGCGCAGGCAGTGACCGAGCACAATGTGCTCGTCGAAGCCGAATGACGGCACCGGCCGATCCTTGGCGACGCGGCGTCGGATCCAGTTGATGTAGTCGTCGCCTAAAAGGATCTTCGGTTCCTTCTGCCGCTGTGGTTCCTCGTCGAGCCGAGAGGCGTCGCCGTAGCTGCCCTTCCTGGAGCCTCCGGCAATCTTCGCGATCAGCCACGCTGAGAGATCGGCGAGACGATCCGGTCGGGCGTAGGCGTTCGCCGAGAGCCTTCGCGTCACCTCGGTCAGCCTTGGGGCAATTGCACGCGTTGCCGCTGGCCCCACCGGCACCGCTGGTTGGCGGCGCAGATGCTCCGCAACGCCCCCAGGCCCTGGTCTGGTCAGCGCTGAAGCGTGGCCATCTGCCTCGGACCTGCCATCCCCCGAGTCCACCTGTCAGCCTCCCGCGGAGCCATGCGAATTCCGAGGCGACCGTACCAACTAGCGGCCTGTTGTGCTGACGAAACCGGAGAATGCCCTTGGCAGGTGAGTCCCCACTAAGGCTGGTGTCAGCCTGCAGCGGAAGATGGTCGCGCGTCATTGGCCCCTCGGTGACTGTGGGCTCTGCCGTAAACCATCCGTTGAGGTGTGTCCATGGCGCAGAAAGTTGGGCAACTGGACTGCGAAAGAAGCGAGTTGCCCGTGCTGCGGTTGATACCGCCTGCGACGCGTGGAGCGGAGCATGGTCGCTTCAGGGTTCCCCTGGAGTAGGCAACGTGGAGGCATGCTTCCTCACGCCGCAGACCGTGCCGAGTGCCGCGTTGCCGCCGAAGACCACGCTGGGGCTTGCTTCAGAAGAGTCAGAGGGGATGCGCCTGACGGCTTAAGTCGTCCGACCTCCCGGGCACGGACCACATTCGTGTGGCGCTCCGGGAGTAAGCGGGATGATGAGTAAATTCGCTGTTCCGTGCCTCTTTGGCGTGCCCAACTACGCCCAGGAGGGCAACGGAACATGACTGCGATTTTTGAAGAGACGGCCGCTCCGCACGATCACGTACCTCCGCGACCGGTTGACAAGCTCCCCGAGCTTGCTCCGATCGCCGCCCGTCGGAAGGCAGCTGAGAAGCTCGTCGACACGTTTGACCTCGAGCCAGATGCAGCCACGTGCATCGCCAACGCGGTAGTGGATCCGGCCGAACTCCGCCGGTCGATCCAGACTCCGACGGCGCTGGCCATCACGGGGGGCACTCTCCTCGCTGTTCGTGCGCGCGTGTGGACGCGTCGCACGCTGCCCGACATCCGAAACCCCCGCATCGGGGATGCCCGCCGCCATCCCATTGCGATCGAACCGGGGACAGACGAGGAGTCCCGGTTTGCGCCCGTTGACGATCCGACCAGCAAGGGCATCACGTCGCACCTCGAAGTCGAAGTCGAATCAGCCGAGCACATGGCATGGGCCTCGGCCCTTGCTGCCCGCGCCGTGCTCGATGCGAATGACTGGCGATACTCGATCCGTAATCAGGGCGTGCTGACTGAGGTGTGACTCGTTGCCAGCCGTTACAGCCACACTGGCGAAGAGAGCCCCGACCTCTGGGCTATGACCACGGCCGAGGGATCATCCCGCACTACTGCCGCCCACGACCTTCTTGGAGACGGCAACAGCGTTGACGTCGTCACGAAGGCCGAGTCCGACACGTTCATGAGGGGCCGTATCAAGGAGCTGAATACGGCGTTCGAGCAGGGCCCAACAGTCAAGCAGTCCGAAGCGCTGCGCTGCGAGACCATGCCGGCGCTCATTCTCGTCGGCTACCGCCCCTTGCCCGGAGGGCCCGACCGGTTCTCCTCCGCGGTCAAGTCGCTCGTAGCTCTCCGGCACGTCGACGCCCCGAAGGAGTGGGGTGAGGGGCCGGAGCTCGAGTCACTTGCGGACGAGGCGCTGACCGTGATGGAGGACCGAGGGATCCTCACCCCTCTGCGTCGTAGGTGGCTAGCTGGCGCCATCAGCCGTTCGCAGGCCAGGATTGCCCATCTGCCGACCGACCCGGCTATCCGGGCAGCCGAGATCATCGCCTTGTTCACCAGTGATGACCAGGCTATTCGTGACGCGATCCGGGACGCTGTGACCCGTCAGTCGACCCGCAAGCGTATTACGAAGAATGTCCGGGTGAAGCTTGCGGTGGCTTTGATCGTGAGGTCCGTGGCCGGGGAGGGGGCCAGCCCTGACCGGGTGCGCCGCTACATGCAGCACGGCTTCGTCTCGGTGCGCGACAACCACTTCAAGCCCACGCACCGCGGTGCCGAGGCTGTGCTGGCCGATGCCCTCGACGAGTTCGACGACGATCCGGCAGGAACGCCCGGCCAGGGCCGTCTCGAGCTTGCTGCCCGAGCCACGTACCCGCTCATCGCTACATTGTCATTGTGGGCCGACCGCGGAACCAGCAACAACCCGAACGTCGATGACCGGCGCCGTCCGGGCGAGGTCATCGACACAATGCTCACGTCGCGTCTAGGAATTCATCAGCTGCACCGGGCCATCGTCGACCACAACGATGGTCGCTCCGCACTCCGTGCTGTAGACGAAGACGGCAGCATCCGTCTCACCGAGGACCGTGCTCAGGATCAAACCCTCAGCGACGTATACCTGCGCTCGACATTCCCGAAGGCCGGTTCGCCGAGCAGGCCCGCATCCATGGACACTCCCGATGATGCACTCCGAGATGCTGCTGCCGCCCTCGGAGCCGCTGTGCGTCAGCTCGAAGAGGCCATGGCTGCCCTGCGAGGCGTCAAGGCAACGGACGGTACAGATCATGTTGAGACCGTCGGTATCGACCTCAGCCACGTCAATGAATGGAAGGGCACCCTGGACGCCGCAGGGACCGACCTCAATTTCTGGGGCCGCATTTGGGAGCGGCGTAATCGGAGGGCCACCCGCGTGACGGCTCGGCGAGACGACAGGTGGGATAGCGAGTATCTCGACAATCCCGATGAGGTAGTCGAGGCATGGGAGGACGAGGACGCTGCCGAGGCCGTTTCGTGACCCCCGGAAAGCTCGCGTCTCTCGCGGCCTACGCCGGAGACTGGCTTCGCGGCGACGGGCCTTCCCGGCCATTCCCATTCGGCCCGAATCCTGCCGTCACAGCCAGTAACGCCGTCTACGTTGTATGTGGTTGGTCGGGCCGAGTTCTCTATGTCGGCTCCACCACTGTTGGCATCGCCACGCGGTTTGCCCAGCATGCAAAGGACGTGAGCAAGACGCACGACTGGACCACCGCGTACGTCATCCCGCTCAAGGACGGCACCCCGCTCCGGGACGTCCGTCGGATTGAGGGCCGTGTCGGTCTGGCAATAGGGCCGGAGCGCAACAAGGCGCTGCCTCGCATCACCATAGTTCGCCAGAACTGAGATCAGGGCGCCGGTTCGTATCTTCTTGACGACGATGCTGTCCGGGAGGAGCTTCTCCAGGGTGTCCGCGTCCAAGGTAAAGACGGTGACCGGTTGGGGCCGCGAGGGCCGCCGCATAGGTGGCGGCCTCCTCGGCTATGCTCCACCGCAGGGGAAGTAGACGTGTGGGGCGCGTGCCTCTCCGATCGGCGGTACGGAAGCTTGTTGCCGCGTCAGCTGATCCAGATGCCCTCGGGTGAGAGTCGGCGTGCGAGCCGCTGGCCGGCGTCACTGATCGGGGTCGACCACGACACATCGGCGACCCGGTTCCCGAAATCGTCGGCGAGTGCCTGCACTAGCGTGGCGCCGATGCCCTGGCGGCGGTAGGTGTCCGCGACCCAGATCAGGATGATGCGCGGGCGCAGGGTGTCATCCTGGCCATCGGACTGTGATCCATCGATCAGATCCCAGCGGCGGTGCTCGGCGGTGTCGTGGGCGGCCAAGTAGCCGATGACGTACCCGTTTGCCTTCAACAGGTACGCGCGCATGTTGTCCGGGGCCACCTCAGGCTCGTCAAGGTGGGACCACGAGTTGAAGTCGTAGTGGTTTTCCTTCTGCGGCATCCGGGCCACCTGGTAGGCCAATTTGCGCCACGCGATGGGTGACCGTGACGTCACGACGGCCAGGTTGCCCAGCCACTGTAGGTTCTTGGGCGCCCGGATGCCGAGTGCCCAGGCCGCGTGGTGTGTGGTGTGCTGTTGACCACCGTCCCACGGCTCTTGCAAGCTCATGCCGCAAGGGCACGTGCCGCGGCTCGGCGCCTGCACGGCGTGGAACTGGACGGGTGTAGCGCCGCAACTGAAGTCTTGGTCTTTCCCCCCCACCCAGGGCCGGATGGACGCACCCTCCGGCTCGACGTACCCGGACCAGCGGTCCACCCACCCGGGGTACCGTTCGGGGAGCTCCTCCCGTATCTGTTTCTCGACGGGTGACAGCGTTGGGCGAATCCATACGCTTCCGGCGGTTGCCCTGCCGTTGAGACGCACGCCGAACTTCTTGGCCTTGCCCCGCAGAAACCTCAGGAACGCGCCGGGCGGCGGCTCGAAGTCGATGCCGCGGATCAGCTCTCGCTCTCCGGGAGCAAGCCAGTCTTCGACGGGGAGCGCCAGTCGGTCGGCGAGCGCGTGGAGGCTGTGGTAGTCATGGTCGAGCTCGGCGACGCGCAGCCCCTCGACTGTGGCCTCGACATGGGGAAACGGAACGTTCAGGGTGACCCAGTGCGGGCCGTCCGCCCCAAAGAAGTCGCCCGGGTAGCCGTTGTACCAGATGCGGTCGATAGACGCGTCGCGCACCCTGCCGACGGCTTCTCTGTAATCGGCGGGCAGTTCGGGGTCGTGTCCCCGCGAGGTCGCGGCGTCGACGTACCCATCGCGGTCGAGTTCTACCGTGGCGTACCAGTGGGAGGCACGGACGCGGATCTTCCGAGAGCGCCAGTCGCGCGGATCAGGGTCGAGGTAGGTAGTTCGTTCGGTCACGCCCTGCTCCGTAGCTGAAACAAGATCGGTTGTTAGTCGCTTGCGTCCGGGAGGTGAAGATGCAGGGATTTGCGGGGAATTAGGGAGGTAATCCTACTCGGCTTCGAATTCAATCCGATGGGAACTTGAGGGTCGCGCGGCCGAATGACTCCGGCAGCAAGGCAAGGCGGGAGGGCGTCCACTCCTCTGTAGTGTCGTTGACGAGGAGTTCTCCGTTACGGCGCAGCAGCCAGATCGAGTCGTATTCGAAGTGGAGTACGGCATCCTCAGCGAAGCGCTTGAGGAGAGACGCGACCATTTTCGTCAGGTCGTCGTCTTGTGTCTCATACCCCTCCTTCTTGTAGCGGAAGAAGACGCTCACGGCGGGTCTGATTCCAAGGTCGGCGACCGGGTCGTCTTCGGAGAGGTCTTCGTCGACAACCTTCAGCCATGTCCCGTGGATTGTGGCTTTGCCGTCTCTGGTCAGATCATCCGCAGGTACCGAGGTGTCGAGAAGGTCTTGCTCCTGGGCGATCGTGAGCAGTTCTTGGGCCACCTCGTCAGCTGTTAGTGGGCTTGACAGGGTGAGGGTGTAGGTGATGGCCATCGCTGTCTCCCTTCAAGGCGCTAGGGGTAAAGGTTCAGGATGTTCCCCGAGGAATCGATCATCAAGACTTCCTTCAGACCGCGGATGGGGAATCGCTCCCAGCGAGCGCGGAGTTCGGCCGGATCAATGGATGTGTCGCTCATGTTGAGGACGATCCGGTCGGTTTGTCCGCTCCTGACCCTCTTCATGAAGGCCGCAAGCCCGGTCGTTCACGACTCCGTTGGAAAATCCACAAAATGGATGTGTGTCCGTGGTTTCAAACGGCGAGTTCCAGGCGGGCCAGGTGGGAGGTTCTGGTCTTGCCGAGCGGGGTGCCGGTGAGCCAGGCATCGAGGCGGATGATGTTGATTGCAGTGGC
>JAFAUH010000143.1 GCA_019243445.1 Streptomycetaceae bacterium
CCCGCCCTTCACGACATGCCCGCCCACTCCGACAGCGGACGGCTCACCGCCGAAGCTAGAAGCCAGCACCGACCCCAGGCATGCCAAACCCCTGCGAATCACCCCAACGAGTCACCCGCACAAGATACGCACCCAACCCACTTCCCCGAAACCGTTGGCGTATGGGAGGGAAAACTCGACGAAGCGCAACAAGCCGTTCCTTAAGCGGCGCAAAGGGGGAATGCAGGCACGGCGTCGGCGGCGGTACCAGTTCGGCGACCGCGGCGGGGCGTACTGGGCTCTCGCAGTTCCCCAGGCATTCGCGGGCGTGCGGGAGAACGTGCTGGACATGACTGGCGCCGTCCCGGCCGGTGAGGACGAGAACGCGCCGGACAACCCGCGTTACGGCACTGCACTGCGCTGGCGACTCGACCGAGACGGGCAGACGACGTTCGTCTATGGGACACACCTCTGGGGTGGCCGCTACCGCACAAAAGATCCTCAGACCTACGGCAGGAGGATCGCCGAACTGTTCCGCACGGCAATGCCCGCTTCCGCAGACGTGTACCACGTCTTCACCGCTGAACGGGATGCTTGCACGCGTGGCACGAGCTGCCCTTTGACCATGTACTTCTACTCGTACTCAGATGTCGAAGTACCGCATCACAGGCCGGACCGGTGCCCCACGAGTGTGCTCACCGACGGTTTGCCGTGGCAGCTGGTGGGCCGCGTGGTACCCGACGGGCGCCGCATCTGGTGACCGGCGCTGGCCGGATCTCGCCCGCCTGGACCGACCTTGTCGAGCCGCCAACCGGCAATAGGGACGGACGCGGCCTCGTCCGCCGACGCCCCAAATCCGCAGCAGATAGAGCGGATTCCCCGTCTGGCGGCAGCCCGCTGGCCCCAATCGGTGCGCCCCGGCCGAGACGGCCCGGAGGACGGAGCGGGGCGGGCGGAGGGGCGGGCGGCGAGGAAGGGGGTGGGGGGATCGGGGGGAGAGTTGCATAACTCTTTTTAACGCCGTATTGTTGCAGATCTGGCGATAACCAATCCGAGTCGGCAACCCGGTTCTTCACCCGCAGGAGATGAGCAAAATGGACTTTCACATGGTTCGCGCCTCGGACCCTCAACTCTCATCTGTCAAGGTCGGCGACCAGGTCGCCGTCTACGAAACGTCCAAGGTCCAGTGGGGTTACACCATGGCTACTGTCGCCAAAGTGGGCCGGGAACTGGTGCACATCGAGGACGGTAGGAAGTTCCGCATTCGGGACGGCATGGAGAACTACCGTCACACCGTGAGCTACACCCGAGCCGTGGTGATCGACTAAACAGTTACGGGGCCCGGCCGGACGGTGGGCGGCGGAGGGCCGCAGGCTGCCGGGCACGGCGACGGGACGACCCGAGGGGCGGCGGTGGCTACAACGCCGCCTAACCCGCGACCGGCCCCCACCCCCCACACCCGGCCCGGGGCCCACCCCCGACCCCGAACCGGACCCCCAAAACCGCCTGAGGTAGTAGAGAGAGCTGACGCGTTGTTTTACCTGATGAACTGTCCCTGCTGCGGCAGCCCGACGATGTTTCACGAGTTGGAGCGGCACTCCGCCCCGAGCCTGCTGATCGACCCCGAGACGGGCTTGCCGCCCGACATCCACCCCGACGGTCACCGTGTGACCCCGTCGCCAGAGGCCACGGCCAGAGCCCGAAGGCGCCCCCTGTGCCGGTCGTGTATCGATGACGTACAGACCGCTGGCGCGGTGACCTTCTCTGTACGCCTGAAAGGCGAGCAGACCGCGATGGCCCTCACCTCCGAGGTGCCCCTCATCGACGACGAGGGCCGGGTAATGGCCGTCCGCTGCCCGTCCGCCGACTGCGGTGCGGTCGTCGATCTGAGCAACGGCAGACTGGGCCGTCACTTCGTGCGCGGTCGGAAGTGCCGAATGTCGAACGTACAGGTGGTGGTCGGTGACGGTTGAGGAGGTCGGCATTCAGGTCCCGGCCAGCAGCATCCGCGCGGGCGACCCCTGAGGCGGCAGCACTGCGGGAGGCCGGCGAGGAGACCGGCCTGAAGGACTTCAAGATCGTGCGGAAGCTCGGCGAGACCGAGTACGACATCAGCCCGTACCGGTTCGAGGTCCAGCACCGCCATGTCTTCCACTTGGAGCTGACCGAAGCCCACGCCGGAGCGGTGGGCCAGCCAGGAGGACCACGGCGGCGAGCAGAAGCCCACCCGTTTCGAGTGCTTCTGGATCCCGCTCGAGGCCGCCCACGTTCTCCAGTCCGGGCAGGGTGCCCTCCTGGGACGCCTGTACGACTGACGGCGGCAAGCCGCTGCCGGCGGGCCGCGAGCACGTCGCCGAAGTTCGTGATCCCCCTTTCGCTCGAAGCCGTCGCGGTCACTGTCGGCGGCCGCTTGTACGACGCGCCGGACCCGTCCGTGCTACCCCCTCCTGGCCCCCACAGCCCTACGAGCCCTGACGTCGGGGTTCACCCGCTCCAGGGAACCCGAGCGAGGACGAGTCCGCGGACGTCATCGGCTCCGGTCGCGCGGAGACGGAGCGCGACGTGTTGGAGCTGCGAGCCGCTGGTGAACACGTCGTCGACGAGCAGGATGGTGGCTCCCTTGATGTCGGCCGTGTCTCCGGTCCATGACAGAGCGGCGGCATGCGCGGCTGCGGCCGCGCGCTTCTCGTCCAGAGTGCGGTTCGCGGACCGGGGCGTCTCGGCCTGCTTCACCAGTCGGTGGTTGCCCGGCGGGCTGAGCGGGAAGGCTCGGGTGACGTCCTCCGTGTAGGCGGCGTCCATGATCGCCTCGATGTGCTGGATCGGCTGGCGCCCGCTGTGGGTCGGGTTGCCAACGACGTGGTCGACGCCCCGCATCTGATCGGGGTGGCTTTCCATCCAGCCGACGAGGAGCCGGCCGAAGATCATCGCCCAGCCGCTCTTCCCCTCGTACTTCAGCTTGTGGATCTTGTCGCGGAGGGCTCCGGAGTACACAGCCACCGCATCCACGCAGGAGAACCCCCGCTGCTGCTCCGGCAGCGCGCACAGTCGGTTGCCGCACGGCCTGCCGGGTGCGACGGCCTGCGAACAGACTGGGCAATGGGGGTCGGCAAGGGGCTGGAGGGTGCGTCCGGCGCAGTGGGAGCACAGGCGCGCGGTGCCGGTGAGGATGTAGGCGCACACCTGGCAGTCGGGGAAGCCTGCCGGATCGGGGAGACCCGCGGTCACAGGCCGGCCAGGGCGAGCTGCTGGCGCTGTTGGCCGGCGCGCTGGATGTCCGCGGCCTGGCCGAGGCGGTCGGTGATGTCGCTGGAGGCGGTGACCAGGATCGCCCGGCCCTCCTCGAGCATCTTTTTCGCCCAGGGCTGGGTGTCGGCGAGGGAGCGGATCAGGAAGACGTGCTTGCCGTGCTCGGCGGCCAGGCGGGCCTGCATCTTGGCGCCGGAGGTGCTGGAGGCTTCGATGACGACGCTGCCCAGGGTGGTGCCGGAGGTGACGACGTTCCGGCGCGGGAAGGTGTGCCTGGCTGGGGGCTGGGTGGGCCAGAACTGGCTCAGCAGCGATCCGCCGGAGGCGAGGATGGCCTTGGCGAGCGGCCGGTTCTCCGCCGGGTAGATGGGGGCGGCGATGCCGGTGCCCATGACGGCGAAGGTCCGGCCTCCGGCCGTGAGGGTGGCCTGGTGGGCGGCGGCGTCGACGCCTTTCGGTCTCTCGTAGGCTTCGAGCTGTTGATCCAAGCTCGCCTTTAGTAGGCATGAACTGGTGTTTCTCAGCGCATGTTCGCTGCCTCATCGATTGGCCAGACCGCCCTGCGGACTTTCTGCTCAAGATCCTCGAACGCGTCTTCAAGAGCCGCGAGCTCTGTGAACAGCGCGTGCTTGTCGTCCATGCTCTCCATCGCTGTGGCCCGCTCGATCCAGGACTGGACGTTCTTCATGGAGAGCGGATACTTCCGACTCCGGAGCACCTGATCGTCGAAGATCGCTTCGATGTCTCCGTCCTCGATCTGCATGGACCGGATGCCGTCGCCCGGAATCGCGCCGCGGGTGCTGTTCTCCTCGATGTAAGCGAGTCCCGACTCGAGGTCGTCAAGGCGTCCAAGGAGATGTTCGACCAGCGCGGTCCTCACCGCCGCCAGGTCCAGGCCCACTTCCTCCCGCAGCTTCTTCGCAACCCGACGGGGTAGTTCGAAGGGGCTCTGGCGGCCGGGAAGGGCGTCCTGGAAGCGTGCCAGCTCAGGACCCAGCTGGTCGTCGCCGATCACCATGCCCGGCTCGTAGTGGTCGAGAACCGTGCATGCGGCATCGAAGTAGATCAGGACGGCAGGGCGGATCACTTCGACTCGGTGCTGGTCACAGTGGTAGGTCTCGTTCCGGTAGTCGTGCAACTTCTTCAGCACCGGCGCGACGTCTCCCGGGAGCTTCCCCCGCTCGACCAGAAAGTCGATCTTGTCCCCGAAGTTGTCGTTGATCCTCTTCCGCTTCCTCTTCGAGGTCACCCTCCCCTCGAGTCCCTGGATATCCGCGCGGAGCTGGTCATCACTCGGTCCGGTAGCAAAGCTGCGGTGCAGGGGGTTGTCGCTCTTGCGCATCTTTTCGATCCGACGGAGGTTCTCAAGCTGATCGAAGTCGATGCGCTCGAAGCGGAGCTCGGCTTCGGCCATGCGGTGCATGATCAGTTCGACGGCGCTGTCGAGCAGGATGTGGGCCAGCCGCAGCTGCGGGACCCGTCCGACCTCGATGAGGCGCTTGACCTCTTCAAATTGCACGATGACCAGTTCGAGGCGCTTCATCGCCGTGTGCCTTCCGTGTTCCGTTCAGCTCCCAGCCGAGGACTCATCACGGTAGTGAGCGGGCGATGCGGCCAGCACCTGAGTTTCCGGGGCTCCCTGTCGGCTTGGACGGCCGCGAACGAGGTTCTCTTCCCGGCCGAGTACGGATGAACGTGCTCAGCTGCCCGATGATGAGTATGAAGACGCGGACCGACGAGCTGGGTCCGGATCTGGAGGAGCGTGACCGTGGAACTGGCCGAGCCCAGGGTGCTGGTCTGCGGGAGCCGGCGCTGGCCGTGGCCGGCAACCGTCGCGGCGGTGCTGGACCGGCTGACGAGGCGTCACGGCGACGGACTCGTGGTGATCGAAGGCGCCGCTGCCGGTGCTGATCAAGCCGCTCACCGGTGGTGCGACGAGCAGGGTCTCGGCGTTGACCGTCACCGCTGCCATCCGGTGGACTGGCAAGCAGAGCGGCGGGCCCGGCCCGATCAGTGGCGTTTGGCGGGGCCCGAGCGGAACACCCGGATGCTGTTGCAGGAGCGCCCTCGCCTGATCGTGGCCTTCCACGACCACTTCGACGGAAAGTCTGGCGGGACATCGGACATGTGCCTGCGGGGCCTGTTGAAGAACGTGCCGGTGTGGCTGGTGCCCGGTGAGGATCCCGGGTCGGGCCGGTGGCTGCGGCTGGGGGCTTTCCCGCAGCCGAGAGCGGACCGGGTCCGGCGGGAGCTGGGGATCGGCCCGGCCGTTCCCGATGCCCCTGGGCTGTTTGATGTGCCTTCGGGGTAACCGCGTACCGGTTCACGAACGACGGCGGCCCCTCGTCAGCTGGCGGACGTTGTCGGGAAGGGCTTCGAGCCGCTCCTTGAGCTGCTGGTTCTCGCGGGCGAGCTCGTTGAGCGCGTGCGCGTAGGTCTGGACGAGTTCTTCGAGGCCGCCGCAGTGTCGTCGTAGTTCGGCGTGATCCTGCTTGAGCTTCTCGTGAGCGTCGTGGGTCTTGCGGGCCGCCGCGGGGATGTTCTTGGCCTCCCCTGCCAGCCGCTGGAAGTGTTCTCGCAGGTCGGTGTGCTTCTGCGCGATGATCCAGTACTTCACCCCGGCCTCGGCGGCGAGCTGGACGGTGGAGAGATTCCCGCTGGATTTGCGCGGTGTGCCCGCCAGGAGGCGGTCGGCCGCAGCGAGGATCGCCCGCCGTTGCCGGTCGGTCTCCTGCGAGAGGTAGGACACCTTTCAGTGATCGTGGTGGAGCTTGGCCCCTCATAGGGAGGCCGTAAGCGCCACCATGCGGGACGACGCCGAGGAAGGAGCCGGGTATGGCGAGGGGGCGGAAGCCGGATCCGATGAGTATCCGGTGTGCGCGGTGTGGACACAGCCGAGGCCCCCATGACGATCCTGCCGTGGAGCCGGGGCACTTCCCACCACCGGAGGGATGCCGAGCCAGGCGCATCTGTCAGTGCCGGTGGTTCTTCTCCGCGCAGGAATGAGTCCTGGTGGAAGACGCCGACGGCGTGCTGTGGTTGCGCCGTCTGCCGCTCAGCGCAAGCTCGCCGGCATCCTGATACCCCAAACTCCACCCCCTGCGGCCGTTGCGCCGGGCAGCGCGTCCTTCGAGCGGAGCGCACATCAGGTGAAGACCGTGCGCCCGCCCGGCGGAATCAGCTGATCAGGGTGCGCGTGGCGATACCTCGCAGCGCTCCGGCCCGCTTGGCGCTGTGGAGGTTCTCGTCGGTGGGCTCGCCGCGCAGCGGCCCACAGAGCACTACCGGCCGCTGCCCTTCCACCATCGGCCAGAAGGAGTCGGGCACCGGGATTCCTGGGCCCAGGTCGAACAGTTCCTTCTCGACAGCGCTCTGCGCGTTGTTGAGGCGGACGATCCGCGTGAGGCGGCGGGTTGCCGCGTCGAAGGAGGCCACCCATCGGAGGTCGCGCTCCAGGACGTCGTCCCACAACGGCCAGCCGAGCCCAGCCAGATCATCCAGCTCCCCGGCGGGAGTGCGCGGCTCCATGGTCAGCATCAGCAGCCACCCCACCGGCGGGAGATGGACCCGCGAGAGCACCAGAGCGAACGGAGAGTCAAGCCCGAGACCAGCTGCACGGCTGCGGTCAATGCCCATGTCGACAGGATCGCAACGGCGAGGCCGTGACACACCAAGCTGCCACTCGAAGGAATGAATCAGCCCGTTCCAGGCTTGCTCACCGCCCGCTCTGCATGCTGCTATCCCGAACTCACGACACCGGAGCGCGGTTCAACTCCGGAGGACACGAGACAATCCGCTTGCGCGACATCCGAGTTGGCCCCATCCTGGTCAGTTCGCCACAAGCATGGTCAGGAAGGCGGGAACGGTCTCGGATGGACATCAAGACGCTGCAGGAGCTGCAGGCCGCGGACGAGCGCGCCCTGGTCTTCACTCCGCTCGGCCTCGGCGGCCGCATGAAGCCCGAGGACTCGGCCGACTTCCAGCAGCGGGCGATCGCCCGGTTTCAGTTGGCCGACGACGTCGCTGAGCGGACCCGGCAGAAGTTCGAGCAGTTGCGCGCCGCCTACAGCCACGGTGTGCTGTGCTACGAGCTGTACACGATGGTCGCGGACCAGGCCAAGCTCACCCTGGAGCAGGCGCTGCGCGACCGGTTCGCGGCCTACTACGACAGCGCGACCGTAGAGGCCCGCGAGCGAAGCCGCCGAGGCCGCCCCAGGCGCGTGCACCAGATCACTGTGAAGAGTTCCGCCGACTTCTTCGACCAGTTCCACAACGTCAAGGCGGTGGAACTGCGCGCCGATTCCTCCCAGCCGTGGGCGGAGTTCAATGGCATGCTCAACGGACTGCTTGCCTGGGCCCGCCGCGAAGGCCTGATCCGCGGACAGTTCAACCGGAGTCTGGAGCCGGTCCAGCAGGCGCTGCGGAACATCGTCGCGCACGGCGAGTACCACCTGGAAACACCCGTCGAGGCCGCCCGGGAGCTCTCGGACCTGGCCGAGTTCATCAACCACCTCTGGGGCCAGCCCACCCCCGGTGGCCGGCTGTACCCCGCTCCCGTCCGCCGCGATATCGTCGCGATCGGCTGGAGCGACGACGGACAAAGCACCAGGGCCGGGTCCGCCGACCAGCTGGTCGACGTAAACTGACGAGGAAGGGTTCACGTACATCCTCGTCAGCGCTGTGTTCTGCCCCGGCGGGCTCACCGATCCCAACCTGCTGGATTTCGACGCCCGACACGCCACCACCGCCTTCCCCACGACGTTCCTATGGGGTCCCGGGCCGCGCGAGGAGGCCATCGCCTGGCTGAGCCAGAACCAGCCCGAACCAGACCTGTGCGACTACCTCGACCAGATCATCCTCGTCCGGGAACACGACGGCCACGTCGGTCTTCCGATGTACCCGAACGTCGCGGCCGGGCTCCCCGCGACAGAGCAGCGCGGCACCTGGTACGCGGTGCACGTCGACCGCGGGCTCGACGCTCTCACCCACGCCCGCGCCCCAGCAGGTCATGCCAGCGCCGGCGCATGCAGGCAATGCCCCGCCGAGACACTCGCCACCGGGGACATCGCAGCGGTCCTGGCGGCGGCGCGCAGCGCCGGCGCCGACATCACGCCGCAGAACGTCCCGGACGTGCGCACGCCCTTCGCCGACTGGCTCTCCCGCGCGGCGCCCTGAGTGTCTTGGCCCCGTTCCGGACAGCTCCTTCTACCGAGCCCTGACGTGACACGGCGTTCTGCACTCCCGGCAGTCGCGGGCCGACGTCGGGTTGCCACAGCCGGACGAGGGCGAACTCTCAGGCGGCTCGGCCCCGACCTCAGTCAACCGCTCCGGCCTCCGCACCATATCGGCCCGGTGCAGAGGCACTGTAGGGATCGGGGCCGTGCTCATCTCGGCGGCGGTGTCGGTGTTCAGCACCCAACGACCTCTCTGTTCACTGGAGTTATTCCCCCCAACCCTGGCATTCGACTGGCAGCGAGTACGCCACAACGAGGCCGGGTTCGGCGGATGCGGCATCGCACTTCTATGGGAGCGCAGCCGCGCGGCGCGAGCCAGTGGCGCAACTGGTGAATCGCTGGAATCGGGGGTGGGACGTAGCTGGTACGGGGATCTTCAGCGTGTGCAGAGGAGGTCGAGGACGGCTTGCTGGTAGACGGCGTAGACCAGCGGCAGCTCGGACAAGTGGGCCCGCTCGTCCACGCCGTGGAGTCCTTCGTACGGGACGCCGAAGCCCGCTGTGGCGGCGATGGCGTGGCCGGCCAGCATGTTGCCGATGTTGGAGGGACCGGCGACCTTGGCCCGGGGCTGAAGCGAGAGCTCCTTGGCGGCGCGGAACAGAGCGGCGGCCGGCTCCTGGGCGCCCTGAAGCTGGAACGGCGGCCAGGAGGCGACCACTTCGAAGGTAGTGCGGCGCGGCCTGGGCAGCCTTTCGTCGAGGTCGGCCACCGCCGCCGAGAGCATTGCCTCGGCCGCCTCGGCGTCGAAGGCGGGGGTGAGCCGGATGTCCACGTTGAGGACACACAGGTCCGGGACAACGGAGAAGCCCTCGCCGCCGTGGCATGCCGTGACCGAGACCTTCGGTGGCAGCGGGAACATCTCGCCCGGGCCGGGCTGAGGCAGGGCGGCCGCATCCAGATGCTGGACCAGGTGCGCAGCGCGGGAGATCGCTCCGACCGTCGACCGGCTCGAGCCGGAGTGCCCGGACGCGCCGTGGACCTGCACCCTGGTGCGCCACAGTCCTCGCCCACCGACGACGATCTCGTCCATGCCCGGGTAGCCGATCATCACCCCCGCTGGGACCGGAATGCCCGGGTTAGCGAGGTATGCGCGCGCGCCGCCGAAGCCGCCGGTGTGCTCATCCACGTCCAGCAGCACCGCCAGTCCGCCGGCCAGGTCAGCGGACCGCTCGCGGACATCGACGGCGATGTGGCAGAACGCGGCCGCGGCCAGCTTGGAGTCAGCGCTGCCCCGTCCGAGCAACCACCCGTCCTGGACATCGCCGCTCGTCGGCGAGAAGCTCCACGCGTTCTCGTCCCCGAACGGGGCGGTATCCAAGCACGCGTCGAGCGTCCACCACCGCCCCGGCGTCCCTCCCGCGACCTCCACCACCAGCCCCACCAGGTCGCCGCTCGGGCTCGTCAGCCGCCGGTGGGGCAACGCCTTGTCCGTCAGCCACTCCTCCAGCACCGACAGGACCGGCTCGTAGGGATCCAGCCCGCCCCGGCTCGGCAGCCGCACCAGGTGCTGGGCCAGGTCAATCACCGAAGCCGACCGGTCCCGGGCGGCCTCCAGCAGGTTCTCGTCCACGCTCCTCCTCATCCGCCCCGGATGGCACTTCGCCGTGACAACGCCAAGACCGTATCCGCCGTCTCAACCGCCCGGGCGGACGCGCAGACCTCCTTGCCGTGCTGCGCCAGGCCGACGGCCGCGTCCCGCGCCAGCATGATCCCGCAGTCGAAGCCCTCAGACCCGTGAAACGAGGGCAACGGCACTACCGCGAGCCGTTCAGAGGCCACGAAGAACCGCTCCATGGCCGACTCCTGCTCGACCGCCCCGATGCGCAGCGTGGCCACCCCGTTGCGGCGCTCGCGCGGGCTGCGCAGTTCCAGCAGCCGCAGCAGATGGTCCGTCAGTTCACGGTGCCGAGGCAGGCCGTAAAGAATCCGGTAGTACACCAGGTCTGGGCTGTGCGCGACAGCCGTCTCGATCGCCGCCAGGTATGCCTTCTCCCGACTGCGGCTACCCGTTGCCACCAGCCACTCCTCCGCCGTCGTCACGACCTCGGTCATCGCCTCGACCAGCTCAGCCCACCGGGTCAGCATGCCGACCACGACGCTCGTCCCGGACTCTTCCAGCACGCTGGGCGCCATGCCGTCCTGATGGGCGAAGAGCACCTCGGTGCGCTCATGGAACAGCCGGGCAAGCGCCGCCCGGTTGCGCAGCCCGGTGCGCTTGCGCCCCGACTCCCACGCGCTGAACAAGCTCGCGTCCGTCGCCCCGCCCGTCACCGCGTTGAGCCGCCCCGCAGCCTCCTCCAAGGTCCAGCCCCGTAACAGCCGTGCGCGCCTGAGCGCCGAACCGTCGCTCCCACTCACCACGATTTCCCTCCCCAGGCTTCCTCTCCCCGAGGTTTCCCTGCGGGACACCCGCGAAGCACAGGCCGCCCTGCGCAGGCGCGGCGGTTGCATCGGGACGCTTCCGCTACCGGTTCGGTCCTGGCGCGCCCAGGCAGCTGGGAGGATGGGCAGGAGCAGCGGCCTGGATCTGGGTCCAGCGCGCGCTTCCCGTCGAGGTCGCAACCGGACGAGGGCGGGTCGGCCCGAGTAGAACAACGTGGTGAAGGAGCAGCAAGTGGGCAAGGCAAGCCGGCGACGCCGGGAAGCACGGCAAAACCCGGCCAACCGCAAGATCGCACGCGCCTCGCAGCAGGAGCGCTTCGCGATGCTCGCTGCGAGCCTGCCGCGTGGTGGCGGCGCGCTGTCGGTGGCTCAGGCCCTCGTCGTGGGCAGCGCCCTGGTTGCGGCCAACAACCCTCGTGACGACGCACCAGAGTGGTTCCGCGACGGCTGGGACGTGATGGACCTGGTCGCCGCCGGAATGCACCCGTCGCTGCTGCCATGCAGCGAGAGCCGGTTTTGTGCCGTACGCGACACCTGGCTGGACCATCTGCGTGCCGAACCATTCTGGGGCGCGGTCACCGGCATGCTCGAAACCCTCCTGCAGCTCTCGCATGACATGGGCAAGCCCGTCGACGATCCGGACGTCGTCATGGCCTTGGCCGCCGCCTTGGTCGACGTGCCGTCCTGCATGCAGGCCATCCCGGGCCGACTGCGCCCCGAGGAGTTGACCGCCGTGCGACCGTCCTCGGACGGGGTGGGCCGCGCTGTCGTGCGGGAAGCCCTCTCGCTGCGCCCGGGCATCCGCGTGCTGACCGACGATGGCGAGGTCATGGGCCTTGATGATCGCGCTGCGTCACGGCTGCGGGAGCTGGCGGAGGGCCGGGCCGAGATGCTCGGCCGCCCGCTGGAGCAGGGTGAGCAGATCTTCGACGAGGAGGAACTACCGCGCTTCGAGGCGTTCGCCGAGGAGCTGATGGAGGCGTTCGAGCTCTCACCCGCGGTCCGGCACACCTCCAAGGTCACTGGATTCATGCCGCCGGGCCGCGAAGGGCTGCCCAACCAGCACCACCAGGACGAGTGGGAACAGGTCCTCGAAGACTTCCTGCAGGAGCATTCGGACATCGCGGCCGCCTATGACCCCGAGGCGGAAGCCGAGAAGATCGCCCTCATGCGCTTGAAGATCGTCTTGCAGGCCGACGCGGGCTCCCTCGCCGGCCGCGCGGAAACCATTCGCGACCTGCGCAAGGCGCCTGACGGAGACCTGGCGCAGATCATCATCCGCATGGTGCCGATGGTGCTCACCGCATTCGGTCGCCGCACCCTGTCGGATGCTGCCGCCGAGTGGGCTCGCGGCGTTGACGGCGCCCCGACCATGACCGATCTGGCACGGGCGCTGTTGTGGCTGGAGCGATCGATGAAGTCCGGTTCCGACGGGTACACCGCCGAAGAAGCGAACCAGGCCGCTGCCTGGGCAGCCGAGTTCTACTGCGCCATCGCCGCATCAGAGGACCTACGCTGATCTCGCTGTCGGCAGGGAGCAACCGCCCCGCCGCGCCTTCATCGCCACCGGCGCCAGCCAGGGCCCGTCACAACGCGCAGTGCTGGAGCCACGGCGAGGACGACCGAGTAACACGACAGCATATGTGAACCGGGCCGCCGGGCGGCACGGCCGGGACTCCCAGAGACGTGGATCCGAACCACCCCGGCGGGGCTGCCCGAGTCTTCAGGTGATCAGCAGACGCACACTGGGCTTGTCGATCGTCACCCCGTCAGGGACATCCCGGGCGTCGCGGCGGTAGGCCCGCACGACGGGCTGCCCCACGCTCCTGCCCTCGCGGTCGAAACGGACGACCACGTCGGCCAGATCAGCAGCGAGGCGTTCACGGCCGGGACCGTGGGCGATGACCCCCAACTCATAGCGCTCCTGCGTAGTCTGCGGGACTTGGCGCAGCGTGAGGTAAGCCAGACAGTCATCGTTCCACACGGCGGGCATTCCAGCCGACCAGACCGCAGTCGGCAGCGGCCTTGGTAGCGCGCAGCCTGCCGTAAGGGACGATGACGCCCGCGAGCCACACCTCCAGCCGCAGCAGCAGCCCTTCCGAGCCGCCCAGCTCCACTGCGGTCCACTGCTCGTGCCGGGGCCCGGTGAACGCCTCGGCCAGCGCCTCTTCGTCAGCGGGCTGGTCCTCATCGACGACCAACCGGACATCCTGGCCGGCCAGGCGTACGGTCTGCGGCGCGTGTGCACTGTCGCCCTGCATGGCCACGAAGCCCGAGACGATGAGTGTCTCGCTGCGCAGATAGTCCTGCTCACGGGCGAAGGCGATGGTGCGGGAGACCCCGCGGAACCGCAGCGGCACCACCAGCCGGCCGTCGGGGGCGAGCTGGTCGAGCCATGCGGTGGACAGATCGGCGGCGCCGACCGTGATGATGATGCGGTCGAACCCCTGTGCCGGAGCACCCCGCAGCGGCTTGCCGCCGTCCGCATCCAAGACCCGTACGTTCCCGTAACCGGCCTCGGCGAGCAGTTTGCGGGCCCGCGCAGTGATGTCGGGATCGATGTCGAGGGTGGTCACCAGCTCCTGATCACCGGTCATCTCCGCCAGCAGAGCCGCGTTACACCCTCCGGAACCGACCTCTGGCACCGTCATGCCGGGAGCTACCCGGGCAGCTTCCAGCATCCGTGCGTGCAACCACGGAGCCGACACCGAACTGACTGGTCTCCCGTGGGAGTTGTACTTGGTGAACACGGCCTCCGGGGCCCCGTACACCTTCTCGGCACTCACCTCGGGAGCGAAGAGGTGCCTTGGCACCTTGAGGAAGGCGGACTCCACCTGTTCTGTGATCGCGCCCCGTGCCCGTAGATCAGCCACCATCCGCGCGCGCAGCACATCAGGTGTCGCCGCACCCACGCCGGTCTCGGCCACGTGGCAGGGGCGGGATACTTCGCGGGCCAGTCCATCCGAACGGGCGCTGGCTTCAGGTCGCATGGAGCACGGTGGTCAGGGCACACAAAAGGGCGGGGGCGAGGGTGCGTGCGGATTGCTGGCTGTCCGATGCGGTGAATCCTGTTGGGTG
>JAFAUH010000370.1 GCA_019243445.1 Streptomycetaceae bacterium
GGCACCAGCTCTGCGGGTATCTTCGGGGGCCGCTCACCGGACGGGTGCGGGTCCGGGGCCCGGTACTCCCGGCGGCCCTTGCTGAGAATCCCACGACGTGCCATGCGCGTTTCTCTCCTCTTGCTTTCTTCGTTCGCTTCTCCGCCCGCTCACAGCCGGCTTCGGTTCAACGCAGCGCCATTCTCGACGAACCGCAAGGAGCGCAGCCCCCGTTCCAGATGCCACTGCAGATACGCGGCGACGATTCCACTGCCTTCCCGGCAGTAGCGGTCCTCCGCTGAATCCGCCCTCTCCCAGTCCCCTGCGAGCAGCGCTCCGAGGAGTTCAAGGGACTCCGCAGAGGGTACGACGCTTCCAGGCACCCGGCACTGCCCACACACCACTCCTCCCGATACAACCGAAAAGAAGCGGTTTGGCCCCGGCATGCCGCATTGTGCACATGCCTCGAAGCTCGGTGCGTAGCCATTGACGGCGAGCGACCGCAACAAGAACGCGTCGAGCACCAGGCGTGGGTCGTGCTCTGCGCCCGACAGCGTCCGCAGCCCGCCGACGAGCAGCAGGTACTGCTGGAGGGCAGGCTCGCCCTCATGCTCGGTGAAGCGCTCGGCGGTCTCCAGCATCGTCGTGCCGGCCGTGTAGCGCGCGTAGTCGGTGACGATCCCGCTGCCGTAGGCGGTGATCGTCTCCACCTGGGTGCACAGCGGCAGCCCGCGTCCGATCAGCTCGCCGCCGCGGGCGAAGAACTCCACGTCGACATGGGAGAAGGGTTCGAGGCGTGCCCCGAACTTCGACTTCGTGCGGCGGATCCCGCGGGCCACCGCACGCACCCGACCCTGGCGCCGGGTGAGCAGGGTGATGATCCGGTCCGCTTCGCCCAGTTTTTGGGTGCGCAGCACAATGCCGTCGTCGCGGAACAGAGTCATGTGTCCATTGTCCCCGATGCTCCCCAGGGCCTCAGGACGGGGTACGGGCTGCCGCCTCGAGCAGCCGCTCGGTGTCCTCGGCGGGGAGCATCAGCAACTGGCCGACAGCGGCCAGGGCCTCACGCTCGGCGGGCAGATAGGGGCCGTCGGCGAGCGCAATCCGGGCACCTTGGAGCAACAGCCGCTCACGGCCCTGGGGGGCAAGGTGGAGGGCGAGCGGCGCGAGAGCCTCGTGCAGTTCGAGTGAGAGCCAGGCGCCGCATCCCTCGAGCGGCCCCGAGAGGGGGTCCCTTCGCGAAGCGGGGGAAGGGTCGTACGCGCCGGGCAACCGCCCTTCGTTCCATTGCTCTTCATCCAGCCACTCCTTGTCCACTCGCTCCTCGTCGGCAGCGAGCGCGACGAGCAGGCCGAGGAGCCGGTCCTCGGTGCACTCGCTGAAACCGACCTCGTGGACGGCTTCCAGCGCGGTCCGGCACGCGCGACGGGAGTCGGCTCCGCCGGCGGTGAGGACGGCGAGGGCCACGGTGTGCACGGCGTCGCGGAGCATCGCGGAGAAGCGGCTGCCGGTGGGCAGGTCGAGCGCTTCCGGACCGAAGCGGCATGCACAGACGCCGCATTCGACCACAGTGCCCGCCGGGCCACGGGAGAGCAGGGGGATGCCGAGCACGAGGAAGCGGCGCTTTCCGGTGCGGAGCCGGTAGTTGCGGTCGCCTCCGCAGTCGGGACAGAAGAACTCGCCGTCGCCTTCGGTGCGCCAAGCCGTACGTACACCCCAGATGCCGCCCCAAATGCGCAGTCCCATGGTGCGACCTCCGCCGTCTCCTGCTGGCACGTACCGAGGCACGGGCGCCACAGCGGTCTGCGCCGACAATGGCGTCGTGTTGCAGTGATGTTAACCACATCGATGAGGTGCGGTCAGTACCGCGGACGCACGCTGCGGAAAATGCCGGAATATACAGCCCCGACCGCAGGCGACTGCGGCCGGGATCATACATACGTTCGGCAGGTTAGTTGCGCGATGCGCGGTTGACGGCGGAGATGACCGCCTTGATGGATGCCCGCACGATGTTGGCGTCGATACCGACGCCCCACAGCGCCTTGCCGTCGATCGCGCACTCGATGTATGCAGCGGCCTGCGCGGCCGCACCCTCGCTCATCGTGTGCTCGACGTAGTCCAGCAGCCGCACGTCGACGTCGATCGCGGCCAGCGCATCGAAGAAGGCGGCGAGCGGGCCGTTGCCGGAGCCGCTGAGCACCGTCTCGGCACCGTCGAGGACCGCTTCGACGGTGAGCGCGTCGTGGCCGCCGGAGGTGGTCGAGGTCTGCGCGGAGCGCAGCGCGATCCGGCCCCAGGGATTGTCGGAGGTGGGCAGGTATTCGTCCTGAAAGACCTCCCAAATCTGCGCCGGAGTGACCTCGCCGCCCTCGGCGTCGGTCTTCGCCTGGATGATCTTTGAGAACTCGATCTGCATCCGGCGCGGCAGGTCCAGCTTGTGGTCGTTCTTCAGCACGTAGGCGATGCCGCCCTTACCGGACTGGGAGTTGACCCGGATCACGGCCTCGTAGGTGCGGCCGACGTCCTTGGGATCGATCGGCAGGTAGGGCACCGCCCACTCGATCTCGTCAATCCTCTTGCCCTGGGATGCCGCCTCGGCCTCCAGCGCCTCGAACCCCTTTTTGATGGCGTCCTGGTGGGAGCCGGAGAAGGCGGTGTAGACCAGGTCGCCCGCGTAGGGGTGGCGCGGGTGGACCTCCATCTGGTTGCAGTACTCGGCAGTACGGCGGATCTCGTCGATCTGCGAGAAGTCGATCATCGGGTCGACGCCCTGCGAGAACAGGTTCATCCCCAGCGTGACCAGGTCGACGTTGCCGGTGCGCTCGCCCTGCCCGAACAGGCAGCCCTCGATACGGTCGGCTCCGGCCATGATCGCCAGTTCGGCGGCGGCCACCGCCGTACCCCGGTCGTTGTGCGGGTGCACCGACAGGCAGATGTGTTCACGGCGCGAGAGGTTCCGCGACATCCACTCGAAGCGGTCGGCGTGCGTGGACGGTGTCGAACGCTCCACCGTAGCAGGCAGGTTGAGGATGATCTCGCGGCCCTCCTCGGGCTGCCAGACGTCCATCACCGCCTCGCAGACCTCCAGCGCGAAGTCCAGTTCGGTGTCGGTGAAGATCTCCGGGCTGTACTGGTAGCCGAAAACCGTCCGGTCGCCCAGGATCTTCTCCGCGTACTCCCTCACCAGCCGGGTGCCGTCGACAGCGATCTGCTTGGTCTCCTCACGACCACCCCGGAAGACCACGCGGCGGAAGAGCGGCGCGGTCGCGTTGTACATGTGCACAGTCGCACGCGGCGCACCGCGCAGGGACTCCACGGTCCGCTCGATGAGCTCCTCGCGAGCCTGGGTCAGGACAGAGATCGTCACATCGTCCGGGATTGCGCCCTGTTCGATGATGGAACGTACGAACTCGAAGTCGGTGGCGCCGGAGGAGGGGAAGCCGACCTCGATCTCCTTGTATCCCAACTTCACCAGCAGGTCGAACATCGCGCGCTTGCGTGCAGGCGACATCGGGTCGATCAGTGCCTGGTTGCCGTCGCGCAGATCGGTCGACAGCCAGCGCGGGGCCTTGGTGATGCGCTTGTCGGGCCAGGTACGGTCGGGGAGATCCACGGCCTCGTAGGGGCCGTACTTGTGGACCGGCATCCCGGACGGCTGCTGCCGTACGGTCGCGGCGGTGATCGGGGTGGGGCGGCCGACAGCGTTCGGCGTACTCATGCGGGGGTCTCCAGAGTTATGGGCTCGAGCCGGCCGACGGTAAGGCAGCACCGAACTCCGCGGGGAGGGGGTCGGCCTCGACTACAGGCCCTCGCCGCGGCAGCTAAGGAGAAGCAGCCCGAAACGCATGATGTGCAAAAGCGTATCCGACGCTTCCGTCCCGCGCATGGCCGGGCCCGTATCTCTCAGTATGCAAGACGGCCAGATGCACGAGGGCCAGATGCACGACGGGCCAGATGCACGACGGGCCAGATGCACGACGGGCCAGATGCACGACGGCCGACAGACAAACAGCTCCGCGACACATCGGCCACGACTGGTGACAATACCGCTACGTAATGCGACATTGCCAACATGACTGAAATGCGCGCCACTTCCGCGTTCTGCACGATCGTCCCACCGCATCTGCTGGAACAACTCGCCCGGCACGAAGACCCCGAGGTGCATCACTCGGCCCGTCACTCCCTCGCCTTGGACGCCGAGCACCGGGACTGCCGCCGCCTCGCCATCCGATCGGTGGTGGTACCCAAACCCACGCTGCAGCCGGCCGATTCGCCGCAGCGCACGCTGTACGACGCGCGGCACCACCAGGGCCTGCCCGGCATCGAAGTGCGCGCAGAAGGCGACCGGCCCAGCACCGACGCCTCCGTCAACCGCGCCTATGACGGTCTCGGTGCGACCTTCGACTTCTACCTCAAGGCGTACGGGCGGCATTCCGTCGACGGCGCCGGGCTGCCGCTGCATGCGTCCGTCCACTACGGCGAGGGGTACGACAACGCGTTCTGGAACGGCTCCGAGATGGTCTTCGGCGACGGCGACGGCAAGACCTTCAAGGACTTCACCATTCCGCTGGAAGTCATCGGCCACGAATTGACGCACGGCGTCACCCAGTACAGCGCAAATCTCACCTACGACGGCCAGTCCGGGGCGCTCAACGAATCAGTGTCCGACGTTTTCGGCTCGTTGATCAAGCAGCACGCACTGCGGCAGAGTGCACACGACGCTGACTGGCTCATCGGCGAAGGGCTGCTGGAGACGGGCGTGCACGGGAGGGCTCTGCGCTCGATGAAGGCGCCGGGCACGGCGTACGACGACCCGCGCCTCGGCAAGGACCCGCAGCCGGCCCACATGGACCACTACGTGCGCACCACCGACGACAACGGCGGCGTACATCTCAACTCCGGCATCCCCAACCACGCGTTCTATCTGCTGGCGACAGCCCTCGGCGGGTATGCGTGGGAGCGTGCGGGCCGGATCTGGTACGACACGCTCACCGGCGGGAAGCTCCCTGCGGGCGCGGATTTCGCCACCTTCGCGCAGGTAACGGCCACTGCCGCGCAAGCGCGCTACGGCGACGGGGAAGAGAAGCGGGCAGTGCTGGCCGCCTGGGCAGGAGTGGGCGTCACCCCCGCGTCGCACAGCTCGTCGGTCCCGCACCAGTCGGCTGCGCCGGAAGGTGCGGAATCGGCTCCTCAGGGGTAGACATCCCCCATGTACATCGCGGTGACCCGTACCGGCGGCTTCGCCGGGATCACGCGGAAGGCCGAGCTGGAGACTACCGGCCGGCCTGACGCGCGACAGCTGACGGACCTGGCTCGCGCCGCCCTGACCGCGAGCCGGTCCCCCGCGCCCTCCGGCGCCCCCGACGCCTTCCACTACGAGATCACGATCGACGGCACCACGATCAACCTCGCCGACTCCGAGGTGAGCGAGGCGGGGCGGGCGCTGATCCAGGCGGTTTTGAGCCAGGACAAATCGTAGCGAAAGGCGCCTGCCCGCAAGAGCCTCAGAAGCCGAGCTTGCGTAGCTGCTTGGGGTCGCGCTGCCAGTCCTTGGCCACCTTGACATGCAGGTCAAGGAAGACAGGGGTGCCCAGCAGCGCCTCGATATGGCGGCGCGACTTGGTGCCGACGTCTTTCAGGCGGGAGCCCTTGGGGCCGATGACGATGCCCTTCTGACTGGGCCGCTCGATGTAAATATTGGCGTGCACATCGAGCAGCGGCTTGCTCGGCGGGCGGCCCTCGCGCGGCAGCATCTCCTCGACGACGACCGCAATGGAATGCGGCAGCTCATCTCGTACGCCCTCCAGCGCCGCCTCGCGGATCAGCTCGGCGACCATGATCTGCTCGGGCTCGTCGGTGAGATCGCCCTCGGGATAGAGCGCCGGGCCTTCGGGCAGCAGCTGTGCCAGCAGATCGGCGAGGAGCGAAACCTGGTCGTTGCCAGTAGCCGAGACCGGGACGATCTCCGCCCACTCGATGTCGAGCTCCTTGCCGAGCCGATCGACGGCAATCAGCTGTGCCGCGAGCTGTTCGGAGTCGACCAAGTCGGTCTTGGTGACGATCGCAACCTTCGGTGTCTTCTTGATCCCGGCGAGCTCCTTGGCGATATAACGGTCGCCGGGGCCCAGTTTCTGATCGGCGGGCAGGCAGAAGCCGATCACGTCCACTTCGGCCCATGTGGTCCGTACGACGTCATTGAGCCGCTCGCCCAGCAGCGTGCGGGGCTTGTGCAGGCCGGGGGTGTCGACGAGGACCAACTGTGCGTCGGGCCGGTGCACGATGCCGCGCACGGTGTGCCGGGTGGTCTGCGGCCGGGTGGAGGTGATCGCCACCTTGGTGCCGACGAGAGCGTTCGTCAAGGTGGACTTGCCCGCGTTGGGCCGCCCGACGAAGCAGGCGAAACCCGCCCGGTGCGAGGTGGAGGAGGACTCTGTACGAACGCTCATGCCGCCTATTCTCCCCGATCAGCGGGGCGGCTTTGACCGTCGGCCTGCGGGCGACCGTCAGCCTGCGGTGACGGTCGCCCGCACCTCGCCGTCAGGGCCCGCGAGCAGGATCGGCGTGGCGGGTCCGCCGAGGTCGCGCACCGCCGCGCGGTCGGCGTCGCAGACGGCCTCAGCCCTGGTGACAACAACTGCGGCCTCGAGGAAGGTGGCACCGCTCGCCACCGCCATGGCCACGGCGGTCTGCAGAGCACTCAGCTTCAGCGAGGCGAGGTCGACCGAGCCGGCGACATAGGTACGCCCGGTCTCGTCACGCACCGCCGCGCCCTCGGCCACGGCGTTGCGGGCACGTGCGGAACGCGCAAGGGTGATGATCTTGCGGTCCTCCGGGTCAAGCGCTGCGGCATCGCTCATGAAGGCGAGCATAGGCGGTGTGTATGCGGTGGCGATCGACCGGCCGGGCGGCAGATGCCGTAGCGTTCCAGAATGGGTTCACCGGTCCTGACCTCGGGGAATGCACGCGGCCTACCATCTGTCGGGCATGATCAGTCCTCGTGCTGGTACGCCTTGTCTACCTGATGACCATGCGGATCTTCGCGTGGCTGGTCCTGCTGTCCCGATCCTCTGCAGCCAAGAATGCGGAGATACTGATCCTGCGGCACGAGCTCGCGGTGCTGCGTCGGCAAGTCACCGCGCCCAAGCCCGGCTGGCCGGACCGGGCGCTGCTCGCCGCCCTGGCCCGACTGCTCCCCCGAGCCCTGCGCGGGCACCGCATCGTCTCGCCGCGCACCCTGCTGGCCTGGCACCAGCGCCTGGTGAAGCAGAAGTGGACACAGCCGCCGTCTCCGGGACGCCCGCCCGTACCGGAGGAGGTCCGCGACCTGATCACCCGGCTCGCCACCGAGAACCATCGATGGGGCTTTCGGCGCGTGCACGGCGAACTGCGCCGCCTCGGACACAAGGTCAGCACGGCCACCGTCCGACGGGTGCTGCGTGCTGCGGGTCTCGGCCCCGCGCCGCGCCGCCAGCCAACGCGCGGAGAATGGGCCACCTTCCTCAAAGCCCAGGCCAGCGGTCTGCTCGCCACCGACCTGTTCCACCTCGACACCGTGGCACTGCAGCGGCTCTACGCGCTGTTCGTCATGGAGGTACGCACCCGTACCGTTCACATCCTCGGCGTCACCGCCCACCCCACCGCCGCCTGGGCCACCCAGCAGGCCCGGCAGTTCCTGTGGCAACTCGGCGATCACGCCGCAGAGTTCACCCACCTCATCCGCGACCGGGACGCGAAGTTCACCGCCGCATTCGACGCCGTGTTCGCCAGCGAGGGCATCACCGTGGTCAAGATCCCTCCGCGCAGCCCCAACTGCAACCCCCACGCGGAACGGTTCATACGCTCAGCACGACAGGAGTGCACCAACCAAATCCTGCTGTTCGACCGCGGCCACGCCGAGAAGATCCTCCACGACTACGCCCGCCACTTCAACAGCCACCGCCCCCACCAAGGCCGAAACCAGCTCGCGCCCCACGACGACCCCAACGTCATCCCCCTGCCCACTGCCCGGATCGAACGCCGACAAGCCGTAGCCGGCCTCATCAACGAGTACCACCGAGCCAGCTGACCATCAGACAAAGCCCCAGCTCACAGCCGGTGAAGCCATTTTTGAAGCGCTACGGGTCCCAAAGGACCCCCCGAAGCGGCACCTGCGGCTCGTGAAGTGATCTTGTTCCGCAACTCGCAAAAGCCCGCTGACCTGGGATTTCTCTCCCGGATCAGCGGGCTTTCCGCTCTGTCGGGACGACAGGATTTGAACCTGCGACCCCTTGACCCCCAGTCGCGCGCCAACTCTCCGTAACCAGCCGTATCGCACCGTTAGCTGCCAGCTCGGGGCCCATACAAGGCTGTACGCAGTCGCCGAAGGCTAGAGCACACATACGAATCCACGCCCCAGAGCAACAGCCCGACGCTACCCTGGGAGTATGACGATCGCGCCACATCACTCGGAGGTCCACCACATGGTGGACCGGCTCACCCCCGGGCAGGTCGAAGCTCTGTACGTGATTCTTCAGAGCATGGTCAGCAAAGTAGATGAGGGGGATCCGACAGCCGCAGACAGAGAAGCGGCATCTTCGGAGCCCCCCGCGAAACACCGCTTCTCGTTCATTGGGATCATGGGCGGGGAGCCAGACCTGGCTGAGCGCTCCGCTGAGATCCTCCGGATGGAACTGGGGAACTCCGCCGCGTGATCATCGTGGACACCGGCGTTCTGGTTGCCGCCGTCAACAGGCGCGACAGCTTCCACGCCTCCTGCGCGGCCTTCCTCGACCAAGTGCGAGAGCCCTTGATCGTCCCGGCGATGGTGGTGACCGAGGTCTGCTACATGCTCGCCCGGCCCCGCCACGGCCACCCGAAACTGGCCGCAACATTCTTGGACGCGCTCGCCACCGAGAGCCTGGATGTCGAGGCTCCCACCACAGCGGACTTCGCTCGCATCGCCGAACTAGTGCGCTGATACGCCGACTTGCCACTGGACGCCGTAGATGCTGCGGTCATCGCCACAGCCGAACGCCGAGGCGCGACGAAGATCGCCACGGTGGACCGCAAAGATTTCCGCATCGTCGTACCGACGCACTGTGACGCATTTGAGCTCCTACCGGTCAACCTGCGATGAGGCTGCCCACTGTGCTGTTCGGAAACCCTGTCCTTGCCGGAAACCTCGTCCGTGCTGGTGGAAGCGGTGTGCGGGGTTGTCGGGCCGATCGCTCGGCTCGGGCCTCTCGCACGGCTGTAGTTCATCGCGGCATGATGAGCGGCTGTGCTGCTGCGTGTTGGGTTCCAAAAGCCCGGCATGGGCGCTGAGCTGCGTGTTCGGCGAGGACGCGCCGCGCGTGCTGCTCGTTGTAGATCAGCAGGCGGCCCGTGGCGAGCTGGCCGGCCTTGGTACCGCGGTGCGGTCCGCGACGGGCTGGCACAATGGCGCGGTGCACGAGAACGAAGAACTGCTGGAGAAGGTACGGGCACTGCGGGCCGGCGGTAGTGGCCCCAAGCAGATTGCGAGGGCGCTGGGGCTGCGCCCAGCGCAGGCCGGGGCACTGCTGCGGCGGGTGGCACAGGCGGACCAGGCCGCCGTGGCACCAGGGCAGCGGGCTGTGGTCGGCTGCTGGGTCAATGCGGGCTGGAGTACCGGACTCGACCTCTCGGCCGTGCCGGAATGGGCTGCCGCCGATCGGACCGCGGGCGAGCAGGCGATGGGTGCCGGGTTTGCCCAAGTGCTGGTGGCGCGTCAGAAGCGGGCCAGCCGGGTCACGGTGTGCTCCGTGCTGGTGGATGTGTGGTGTCTGGGCGTCAAGGATGTGATCGCGCCGCGCTCGATGGGTGCGGGCTCACTGGAGACCCACCGACGTACTACTTACTCGGCCTTCGACGAGCCGCCGCTGGCCATCGGCCTCGCGCAGGCCCAGGCGATCGTGTACGGGGCTGTGGCCTACGCTCGCGAGCTAGGCTTCGAACCCGCCGACGGCTTCGCCGAGGTGTCCGCGCTGCTGGGCGAGCCGGACCGGGATCTGCCCACGCTCGGCTTCGGCAAGGACGGTCTTCCGCTGTACCTCAACGGCCCGCGCGACGACGCCCGCCGCGTCATCGACACCCTGGAGCGAACCCGCGGCGCGGGCAATTACCACTACTTCCTGCAGTCGGGGCCGATGTGAGCAGCGATCAGCGCGGTGACGAGCCGCAGCGATGGTTGCGCTGTACCGAGCACGCCGCGCAGGCCGACCTGCAGGCGGTGCTGCGCCTGGTGGCTGCGGACCGGGTGCGGTGCAGCGCCAAGACACTGCGCCCGGCTGCGAGCACCGTGGCCGCGGTGGCCGCGGTGCTGCAGGGCGGCGACTTCTACCCGACCGAGCCGATCGCGGCCTTCGCCTGGCCGCTATTGCTGCAGGCCGGGGGGCTTGCGCAACTCGCGGGCGGGAAGCTGGCGTTGACAACGCGAGGACAAAAGGCGCTCGCAGCGCCCGCGCACGGGACGCTGGCCCAGCTGTGGCGCCGGTGGATCAGCAGCGGGCTGCTGGATGAATTCTCCCGGGTGGAGGCGATCAAGGGCCAGCGCGCCGCGAACGTGCTCTCCGCGGTCAAGCCGCGCCGGACCCAAGTGGCCGCGGCCCTGACCGGCCTCGCCCCGGGCGAGTGGACCACGGTGGACGACCTGTTCGCCGCGATGCGCAAGGCCGGGCACGACCCGGTCATTACCCGCACCGAGCGTGCCCTGTGGAAGCTGTACCTGGAGGACCCCGAGTACGGCAGTCTGGGATATGACGGCTACCACAACTGGGAGCTGCTACAGGGCCGTTACACCCTGGCGGTGTTGTTCGAGTACGCCGCGCCGCTGGGGCTGATCGACGTCGAGTACGTGCCGCCGGTCGGAGCGCGCAGCGACTACCACGGCAACTGGGGCGCCGACTGGCTGGACCAGATCAGCCGCTACGACGGGCTGCTCGCAGTGCGCCTGACTCCCCTCGGCGCCTACGCCTCAGGCACCGTCTCCACCTACACCCCCGGACCCGCACCCGCCCCGGCCACCCCGGTCGGCCGGCTCAAGGTGCTGTCCAACCACGACCTGGTCGCCCTCGACGAGCTTCCACCCGCGGAGACCCTTCTACTGGACGCCTTCGCCGTACGCGGCAACGAGCGGACCTGGTCGCTGACTGCGGCCTCGCTGCTCGCCGCCCTGCACGCCGGGCGCGACCTGGCCGAACTGCACCGCTACCTGGAGGGCGCCGCCGCGACCCCGCTGCCGGACACCGTTGCCACCCTGCTCGCCGACGCCGAACGCCGCCGCGGACAAGTCCGCGACCTCGGACCTGTCCACCTGATCGAGTGCGCCGACGCCTCCACCGCCGCACTGCTGACCGCCGACCGAGGCATCCGTACACTGGCCACCCGCATCGGCGAGCGTCACTTCGCTGTCCCCGCGGACAAGCTCGCCGCTTTCCGCAAGGCCGCCCTGACCCAGGGGTACCCGCTGCCATGACGCCGCTCAACGCCGACGAGATTCTGGACCTGCTCGCCGATCGCGACTGCCGTGTCGCTTTCGCCGCCATGATCGCCAACTGCGACGGCGCCGTGCGGCGCCACCGCTGCGGAGACGACTCCGGCGGCGGCACCTCGTACCTCACCGCACGCGGGGCGGCCAACGCCACCGGGCTGGACGACTCCGCTGCAGCCGCCGCACTCAGCCGCCTCGAGGCCGCCGGACTGGCGGTGGGTCTGCCCGGTGGCGGCGGCTGGCGCCTGAACGAGGAAGGACTCACCGAACGCAGCACCGCGATGAGCCGGTGAAGTACCCGGCCCGTGATCCATCCGGCGGTGCAGTTCGGCGCCACTATGCTTGCACTGTGGGATCGTCGAACAAGGAAGAGCGTCGGCGCCGCGCGCGGATCGAGGCCATGCTGCGCAAAACGCTCACCTCCGAGTTGGAAGAGCAGGTGGCCGTCGAGTCGCTGCGCGACCGCGCCGGGATCGATCCCGACACGCTCGGCCCGGTGACCGATCTGGTGGCGCTCGGGCTCGCCAACAGCTGGTGGCGCAACAGTTGTGTGGAGGACTGGCACGCCGCCGGACGGCTTGACAACGGCGACATGCTGCGGATCAACAGCTACACCACGCAACGCATCCGCCAGCGGCTGCACGGCTGGCTGCGCGAGATGCGGCTCAACCCCCTTGAAACCGTCGGAGTCCTCGACGACTTCGGCCCTGAGGACTTCGACCCTCTGCTGGAACGCATCTACCGGTGGTGTGTCGCCCCAGGGCGACGGCTACCCACTGGGCCCACCCTGGTCGAACTCGCCAGCTCCGACCTGCCAGCGTACGCGGACCACGCAGACCGCGCGGTGGGCGGCTTTGCCGAGATGATCGAGGATCGGGGTGCGCGGTTCGCCTTTCTGCGCGCGGCCGCCCACGGGGCGCTCGCCTGCAGACGCTGGTGGGGTCACCCCAAGTGGCCTATCCTGGTCGATGAGTTCACCGATACCCTGGACGACATGCGCCCGGAGCAGCGTTGCGTTCTGCCGCCCGAACCCGCCGGGGTCGCCGACCGGAGCCGTCTGCGCGAGACGCTGCTCGAGCACCCCTGGCAGCTCGATGAGGAATCCGCCCGTTGGCTCACCGCTACGGGCCTCGGACATACGCCCACCTCGGCCTGACCCCGAACCCACCGGCGCCGACCACACCAAGAAGCGGCCCTGCCGCCTGCGGGTGCCGAAAACCCCATCCATGGCCTGTGAGCGGCCAGCCGAGGCGGCGAGCAGACTCGGCTGGGTCGGTGGGTGGCGACTCGATGCCCGGCCTGCCGGAATCCGGGGCGGCTATGCAGTACCGGCACAGCACAGTGGGAGTTCAGCTGGACTGGCGCCAGGGGCGCGGGTCACGGCGCAGGTACTGCAGCTCCTCGTCGTTACTGGGCCATAGCTCGATTAGGTGCCGCTCGGTCAAGGAGTGCCCTTCTGCGGCGTAGGCGACGGTGCGAGCATCGTCCGCGCCGCGCACGCTGACCCGCACCCGCCATGCGCGCTCAGGAACGTCCTCGTCGGTGAGGGGCACAGCCGTGTTGTCCTGGTCGAGGTTGCCGAAAATCACGGATGAGGCGGCCGTCAGGTCCGCTTCGGCGATCTCTTCCCACTGCTCCTTGTCGTCGATGGACGGCTGTGCTGGGTAAGTGCGGATGGTGGTGGGGATGTCGCCATACTGGATACCCGTCGCCACGATCACTGCCGGGTGTGTGCTGCTCAAGGACAATAGCGGCGCGCGTGCTCCGGGCTGGGGAGTGGCGGCGCTTTCCGGCAGGTCGGCCGCGGGATCGAGCTCGGTGCCGGTGATCCAGTAGTGGCGGTAAGCGGTTTTGAGGGTGACGGTGTGCTCGGCTGTGGGCTCCATGAGCAGCATCCTCGCCGATGGCGGGCGTTCGGCCAGAACCGGCCCCAGGGGCCGGTGGTCATGCTGGGGCTGGTTACGCGGTGATCTCCACCTGGAACGGGTCCTTGTCCAGGACCCGGTTGAGGGCGTAGACGCTGTTGAGTGCGCGTCCGGCTCCGGTGTTCTGCGGGTCGCTCAGCATACGGCGGCTGAACTTTCCGCCGCTGAGGAACGCGCCCTGGTAGGTGCTGGCGAAGGGGTACTCATCGCAACTGTCCCCGGCTGGCCGGAGAAGGCGGGACGGGCAGGCGGCGTTGCGGTTCCTGCCGATCAGCGCGTCGCTGGTCAGTCGGGTCAGATAGCTGCCCGATCCCCACACGCCGGGCAGACCGCTCTTTTGTGCGTCCTGGATGTGCCGGGCTACCTGGGCGTAGGGGCCTGACAGAGAGTGGGCGATGCCGATGCGGGCGGCTGGCAGGACACAACCGTAGGAGGTGGGGTAGCCCTTGAGGGCGTTATCGCAGCGCACCGTCGGTGTGGTCAAGCTCCCTTGGGTGGACGACTCGCCGGATGGCACCTCAAAGGTCCACGTTGCCGTGGCTCCGCCGCTCAGTATCTGCCCTGCTGCCACGGCAGAGTTGACGGTGAAGGATGCTTGGGCTTTGCCAGAGGCGCCGAGCGGCTGAGCGGGGATGTTTCCCTCGATACTGCCGCCGGATGCCTTCCCCGAGCCGACGATCTCCGCGTTCTCGGCCTCACCCCAGACACTGTTGCGGGTGAACGACAGCTGGTAGGACCACTGCTTGGAGCCGGTTCGGGTCTGGAGATCGGCATGGATGGTGTAGGTCATGCCGCCGATCTGCTGCCGGGTGCGTGCGTTGACGACACGCAGCTGGCTGGTGGTGTTGGCGCACGCTTCGAACCGGTACTCCAGCCAGGCGTTGTTGGCGCGGTCGGCCGAGCACGTAGTGGACTGGTGAGACGTGGCCACCGGGGCGGCGGCATCAGTGACGGTGGCGAGAGTGACGAACCGCTGGTCGTGGGCGCGGGCGACGGGGCTGGCCGTTTCCACGTCGGTGTGCTGCGCCGGGATAGCCTGAGTGACAGGGGTGGAGATGACGGTATATCCGGCCTTGCTGGCCTGAGTGGCCACCGTGGTGGCGAAGCTGCTTGTCGAGTACGACACGGTGGCGAGCACGATGGCAGCCCCGGCGAGATACCGCCGTCTGATGCGGTTTTTTATATGCAAGAGTGTTTTCCTCCCCCGAGTGATTCGCAGACCGGTCCCGTAGCGGGCCGGTCTGCGAGAAGTGGACACTTATTCGCATAGTTATGCAACGTGCGTCATGATAGCGAACTAATGTTCGTAGACGTTGCAGCGAGTGCCCCTCGGAAGACGGCTGTGCTGCATGCGCGAGCGCCATCGAAACGGCGGTGCCTCATCCTGGAACCCGCCGCTGACACTCTGGACCAGGCCAGCGGGCTTACGAGGACACCGCGCTTCAGCTCTGGCTCTTGGTCGACGCCCTCACCGCCGCGCTGTGGCCCGGGCCCCGTCCGCACGCACGGCTGCTCCTCGCGCAGGCCGAGGCGGCGGCCAGCTTGTCGATCCGCCGCCAGCCCGGCCGGGGCAGTACCGTCTGTGCGCTGGAGACATTGACCACGTACGGCAATTGGCGGCTTTCGGCGAAGGAGCGAAAAGCCCCGTCGCGACCGTAGACCTCGTCGGCGGCCAGCCAGGTGTTCTCCGGGAGCTCGGGGAACTCGGGGAGGACCCGGTCGATCATCTTCTCGGCAAGGCGAGGCTTGGTGGCGAAGCCGACCGTCTCGGGCACGTACGCAGCCGCACACCGCTCGCGGTCATCGGTCCACACGTGCAGCAGGTAGCCCCCCCGTCGACCAGGGCTGTCCCGCGGGTGGTGGCCCGGGCGGCGAACACCCCTATCTGGCAGGGTGTCCGTCAGGCTCGGGGCACCTCAGACGGCGCGCAGCCCAGGGGAGATCCTCCTGCCCGACGTTCCGCCGTATGAGGCGGGCCGCCGCGTCGCGAGAGGGCCCTCCGGTCCACAGCGAACGGTCAAAACGAAAAGGCAAGGAGATTCCACTCCTTGCCACTCTCAACGTATAGCGCACCGGGGGGCTTGCGGCAAGGCCTGGGTGGTACCGCAGAATCGGCGGCCGAAGGCCAGAATCTGCGGACATGGGAGTCGCGAAGTGCGTGTGTTGTTGACGACGTGGGGATCGCGCGGGGATGTCGAACCGCTGGCGGGACTGGCGGTGGGGCTGCGCGAACTCGGCGCGCAGGTGCGGGTGTGCGCGCCGCCGGACGAGGAGTTCGCGGCGCTGCTGGCGCGTGTCGGCGTGCCGCTGGTGCCGCTCGGCCCGTTGGTGCGTTCAGTGGTCGTCGGCACGAAGCCGCCGACGGCGAAAGACGCGTTCCGGCTCGCTCCCGAGCTGGTCGCCGCGCGGTTCGAGGCGCTCACCGCGGCGGCGAAGGGATGTGACGCGCTGTTGGCAACGGGCCTGATGCCGGCCGGCGCGCGGGATGTGGCCGAGAAGCTGGGCATCCGCTACGTGTTCGCGTGCTTTCAGATCTTCGGACTGCCGTCGCGGCACTTCCGTCCGGGGGCGCGGCCGGGCAAGCAGTCTCCGCCGGAGGAGACCGACCTGAAGGTGCTGTGGGAGCAGGATGCCCAGAGGGTGAACGCGTTGTACGGGCAGGCGTTGAACAGCCATCGGGCGGCGATCGGCCTGCCGCCGGTGGACAGCGTCCGCGACTACGTCTTCACCGACCAGCCGTGGCTGGCGGCGGACGCGACGCTGTGTCCGTCGCAGGGCATGACGGACCTCGACGTCGTGCAGACCGGGGCGTGGATCCTGCCCGATGACCGTCCGTTCCCACAAGAGCTGGAGGCGTTCTTGGACGCGGGTGCACCGCCGGTGTATGTGGGTTTCGGCAGTATGGCCGCGCATGCCCCGAAGGACATCGCCCGGGTGGCCATTGAAGTGAGCCGCGCGCACGACCGCCGCGTACTTCTCGCCCGCGGCTGGGCTGGCCTGGCTCCGATCGACGACGGCGAGGACTGCTTCGTGGTCGGCGAGGTCAACCAGCAGGCGCTGTTTCGCCGGGTGGCCGCCGTGGTGCACCACGGCGGCGCGGGCACCACGACGACGGCGGCCCGGGCCGGCACGCCTCAGGTGGTGGTCCCCCTGATCGCGGACCAGCCGTACTGGGCCGCCCGAGTGGCCACGCTGGGCATCGGCGCGGCTCACGACGGCCCGACGCCGACCTTCGACTCCCTGTCCGCCGCGCTCAGGGCGGCCCTGACGCCCGCCACCCGCGCACGAGCGAGGGCCGTGGCCGACGCGATCCAGACCGACGGGGCGGCGGTGGCCGCGAAACTGCTATGCGATGCGGTCGGCCAGGAAAGGCCGTCCGTGTCCGCGTGAGGCACGCGGAATCGTCGAGCCAGGCACCGACGGGACAGCAGCGGCTTCCGGGATCATTGATCATTGTGTGAGGAGTTCTTGCCCGTAAGCTCAGCTCATGGCCGCTTCGCCGATGCCGTCCCCGCCGTTCCCCTCGCCCGACGCCGCCGTCCTGCGGGTGATCGTGGGCAACGCCATCGCATCGGTGCGCAGCGGCGAGGCGACCGTGGAGGAGGCGATCCTCCACGCTGCCGTACACGGCTGGTACGAGGGACACATCGAGGGCGAAGACCGGTGCCCTGGCTGCGACTTCCGGGGCCAGCTACCCAAGAACAGCAACCGCGGCTGACCGCTGCGTAGCGCTCTGCGGCGCCGATGAGCTCAGCTCAGCAGTTTCCCTTCAGCGCTTGCGTCGGCTTACTGTGTCACGCACCGACGTACCGGGCACTGCCGAAGCCCAGGATCGGGACGCCGATCGCCGGGAGCAGCCACAGGCCAATACCGAACATGGTGCCCTTGCCGAACGACTTCGCGACGTCCAGCGATACGACGATGTGCACGATGAGGTTGACGATCGGGATGAGGTACAAGATCAGCCACCATCCCGGCCGCCCCGCCACCTTGAGCCACAAGTACACGTTGTAGATCGGGACGATCGCACCCCAGCCGGGCTGGCCGGCCTTCGCCAACACCCTCCACAACGCCGCGATCTCCAATACCACCACGGCGAAACCGAGGGCCAGCGGAAGGATGTGGCCAGGGGCGAATCCGGGCACGGCCTGCTCTAAGCTCATCTGAGCACCATCCCATGTGAGTTGTCGAGGCGCTGGACGCGCGGCCCTTTTGCAATCATGTCGAGACCTGTGTCTCCATTACTCCAGGTAGGCGCCGGTGAAGGAGCCGTCGAAGCCCAGGGCGAGCAGGGCCCGCTCCACGCTGGGGTAAGTGGTGTCATCCGGGATGGCGATCATGGCGTCGTAGTCGGCGCGGGTGATCTCCGGTTCGAGCCACTGGTTGCCGCAGCGGCAGCGGATCCAGACGTCTCTGCCCCGGTTGATCAGCAGCCAGTCGCGGCGGGCACCGCAGGCCGAGCACATCACAGGCATCCCGCGCAGCGCCAGCTCGTGCGGGTGGTTGAGGCCACGGATGGCATGAGGTCCGCTGGGCGGCTGCGGCTCGTATGCGCGTTGCAGCAGCGGGTCGCTCGCAGCTGGGATGGCGGATAGGGCGGGGGTCAGCTCTACGTGGTCGGTCGTCTGCGGCACCAGCGTCATCTCTCGTTCGAGGGCCTGTCTTTTCAGACGTAGCAGCAGGCGGGGTCGGTTGTCCAGGGCATGTGGGCAGTCCGGCAAGCCAGTTGGCGAGCGTGCCGGACTGCTGGTCAGCGTCGCGGAGCGCGCTGGCGCGGGTCCGGTGCGGGCAGGCGCGGCGTGGCCGCAGACGTGGGGCGGAAACTGGGTCGGTTGCTCGGGGCTTTCGCGGGGCCGGTGCCGGTCTGCGGGCGGTTGGTGGCCCCGGGGTGTGCGGGGAGGTGGGCGAGTCGGCGAAGGCGCCAGACCAGGACGTCGTTGACGTTTTCGGCGGTGTCGAGTTCGCGTATGGCGATGGCCTGGCGCAGGAGTTCTTCGGGGTCGTGGCCTGCCTGTTCGACCTGGGCGAGGGTGGCGGCCAGTGCGTCGTAGCCGGCCTCGCCGCCGGGGCGGTTGCTGGTGCCGGGCAGGGCGGCGCGGATGGTGGTTTCGTAGGTGCGGCGCGTGGCCTCGGGCAGGGCGCGTCCCTGCTCCCGGAGGGCCTGTATGGGTGCGGCGGCGGCTTGGTGATAGGCGGCGCGTAGGTGTGCGGCGGCATGGCGGGAGGCTTCGGCTTGCTGGGCGTGGCCGCGGGCGGAGTGCCAGCGGGCGGCGGCGATGGCGACCAGGACCAGGGTGGACAGCAGCATGGCGGTGGCGCCACTGTCTTCGCCGCGGCCGAGTGCGCTGCCGGCTTGGATGATGCCGCGGGCTGCCGAGCGCAGTGCCCGGAAGCTCTCTAGAAAATAACGTGCACCGGTGAGCAGTCGCCCAGGTCAAGCGGGTTCTGTGCGGGGGTGGGCGGTGACGTCGTAGCCCAGTTGGGAGAGTTCGGCCAGGAGCCGGTGAGCGCGGCGTTCGGTGTTGATGCGCTTGGTGAAGTGCTCTGGCCCCAGGTCCTGGTATGGGATGTCGTTGGTGAGCATGTGCCAGACGGAGACGAGGATGGAGTGGCCGACCGCGACC